>JBDUEM010000135.1:0-18945 GCA_040002435.1 Bryobacteraceae bacterium | reverse complement strand
GCTCACGTACAGTTCTGGGAGGGCCTCGGGGTGCGATTCCCCGGGGCTACTTAACATTAGCTGCCTGGTGTACGCCGGCCACCGCGAACCGGCTGATCCGCGGCCCCGGCAGAATGATTCCGGACAGGTTCAGCGGATCGGCGTTGGAGACCGGAGCCGGGGACGTTGGCTGATCCTCCCGCCGCATGGCGCGCAGCATTTCCAAGGCTTCGGGCCGCGCAAACTGTTCGCCGGTAAATCCCGAGATAAATCGCCCTCCGCGGATCTCGCCCCGCGCCTCCAGCGTACGGAGAACCGGGAGCAGATCCCGCCACGGGGGCGCCACACTTTCCCGAACCAGCAGATCGCGCAGCAGCACTCCCCAACGTCCCAACAATTGCCGGGCAAACTGTTCCACGCGCAGGATGGGGTTTTCCGGCGGCCTGCCGCTGCGAACCAACGCCCACCTTCCCGCCGCATGCCGGGGACGTCTCTTTCCGCCGCTGCCCTCGCCCCTGCGACGCTTCGGATCAATGAGCGCACGGAGATTGTCAAACCCGTCCGCGGTCACAGTCCCTCCCGCTACGAGTTCCCACAATCCGTCTTCCACTTCCGCGGCGAGTTTTCCGGTTCGCCGCACCAGGTCGACAAAGAAGCTGGCGCCGTCACGTTCCAGTGCGTCCACTATGTTTTGCGCCGCGTGAGAAAGGACCGTCGATTCACGGTTCGCGGTATTCTCCATCAGCCAGTCAGCATCCTCCCGCAAGAACAGCGAAACGGGAGCTACGCGGGTGGGCCGCGCGCGCCGGCTGCCGGAAGAAGACGGATGAGGGGAGAGGCGGCACCAGGTGACTTCACCTGATAGGCAGAGCTCGTCGAGAAACTGCGAATTGTATCGCGCTACCCTGCGTGGCAGAATCTCGGTTTCCCACGATGATGCCGGAATCTCATACCCCTGTAGCTGGCGGATGATTTGCAGTGTACCGTCCGCTCCATGGAACTGGGCGCCTTCCGCGACGTGCTGCCAGCGGCGCAGGAAAAGCTCGAATGCGGCCGCGGTGACGGGCTCGATTTCGCGCCGCCAGCGGCCCAGCGTTGTACGGTGGATGCGCGCCAGAATCCGGCGGTTGCACCATTCGATCTCTCCGCCAGGGGTATTGAAATGGCCCTGGACGACCTGGCCCTGGCCTTCCAATCGCAACAAGGCAGATTGAATCCCATCGCGTGGAAATGCCAGCATGTCCGCCAATGCGCCCGCGGTAGCAGGACCGCTAATCTCCATCCAGCCGGGGACCACGGAATCAGGATCTCCCGCGATCGCGGCTCGTTCCGTGGCCACCCAAAACATCCTGCCTGCCCGGGTAACCACGGAAGCACGCCGCAACTGGACGAGTTCGCCGAAGAATCCCAGCCATTGCTCTCTTGCGGGCAGCGTGATACATGTCAGCAGTGCGTCGTGCAACTCGTCGGCATCGCGCACCTCAGGCCAAATTTCGGAGGCGACCTGCTGAATCGCGGCCGGATCAATGGCTCCATCGGCTCCGGAGATGTTTGTTCCCAAGCGCTGCCGCAGCTGAACGGCCCGGGTACGTCTTTCTTCCAGCGGCGCATCGTCGAGGAACGCATAGGGGTTCGCGTTGATGATTTCGTGCGAGAACGGGGAGGCCTGTGAGGTCTCGATACCCACGGTGCGGATCTGCCCGGTTTCGATGGCCGATAGAATGGCGCGCAACCCCTCCAGGTCCATCGCCTCGTGCAGGCAATTGCCGATGGTCTCCTTTACAAGCGGATGGTCCGGAATGCGGATGGGGCCGGTGAGATTCTCACCGCAAGCCACCTGGTCGGGAAAGACTGCGGCCAACAGGTCGTCGGCACGCATGCGCTGGAAGGGTGCAGGGACACGGGCTCCGCCGGCAAAGCGCAGAACGGCAAGAGCGCGCGTGGTGTTCCAGCGCCAGCGTGCGCCGAACATTGGCGCATCCAGCAGCGCCTGCGTCAGGACGTCTTCCACTGTTTCGGCGGTGAGGAAGGCAAAGACAAGCTCGAGCGGGAAGGAATGCTGTTCGCTCAACGACACCACCAGCCCGTTGTCGGTTGCGGCGGCCTGCAATTCAAAATTGAAAGTGCGGCAAAATCGCTTGCGCAGCGCCAGGCCCCAGGCGCGATTGATACGTGAGCCGAACGGCGCATGCAAAACCAATTGCATTCCGCCTGCCTGATCGAAGAAGCGTTCGGCCACCACCGTTTGCTGAGTCGGCAGCACACCCAATTCAGCGGCGCCTGCCTGGACATAAGCGATCGCCTGCTTTGCTCCGGCTTCGTCCAGTCCACACTGCGCGGACAGGACCTCCGGACCGGAGTCCGCCAGTATTCGCTGACGAAGATCCGCGATTTCCGCCGATAGCTCCCGTGAACGGCCCGGCGCCTCTCCCAACCAGAATGGAACTGAGGGAGCGGCGCCATGCGCATCGGTGACGCGGACGCGGCCAGACTCCACCCGTTTAATTCGCCAGGAGTGCGTCCCCAACAGAAACACATCGCCGGCCAGGCTCTCGATGGCGAAGTCTTCGTCCAGGGTGCCGATTGTTTTTTCGTCCGGTTCGGCGATGACCGCATAATTTGCAGCTTCCGGAATTGCGCCGCCGGAGGTGATGGCGGCAAGTCTCGCGCCGCAACGTCCCTTCACCACGCCGTTCACGCTATCTCGATGCAGCATGGCGCCACTGCGTCCGCGCGAGGTGGCTATGCCATCCGACAACATGGCGATGATTGCGTCAAAATCTTCGCGTGGTAAATTGCGGTACGGATAAGCAGCGCGGAAAGCCGCATAAAGATCGTCTTCCTTCCAGCTCTCTGTGGCAGCGGCGGCTACAATCTGCTGGGCCAGAACATCCAGTGCGTTCTGCGGAATTTGCAGCCGCTCCAGATCGCCTTTCTGAATCGACGAAACCACGGCGGCACATTCGATAAGTTCGTCGCGGGTGCCGGGAAAGAACCGGCCTTTGGGAATGGCGCCTACCCAGTGCCCAGAGCGGCCGACGCGCTGCAGAGCGACGGCGATATTGCGCGGAGAGCCAACCTGGCACACGAGATCGATACTGCCGATATCAATTCCAAGTTCCAGTGACGCCGTTGCCACCACGGCGCGCAGAGCACCCTGTTTTAATTTGGATTCCGCTTCGAACCGAAGGGTCCGGGAAAGACTGCCGTGGTGCGGGAGGATGACGCCCTCGCCTAACCGCTCCGACAGAGCCTGGGACACACGCTCGGACATCCTCCGCGTGTTCACGAAAACCAGTGTGGTGCGATTCTGCAGGATCAGTTCCGCCATGCGGTCATAGATGTCAGTCCAGAGCTCCATGGTGGCTACTGGCCCGAGTTCATCGCGCGGGACCTCCACCGCCAGATCCATCTGCCGCCGGTGGCCGACGTCCACGATCTTCGTATCGGGGCCAAGAAATCGGCCCACCTCTTCGATCGGCTTCACGGTGGCCGAGAGGCCGATTCGCTGCGGCCGAATGCCCGCGAGTGCATCCAGGCGCGCCAATGACAGCGCGAGGTGAGAACCGCGTTTGTCGTCCGCGACGGCGTGAATCTCGTCCACGATGACGGTGGTGGCTGTCTGCAACATCTCGCGGGATTTCTCAGCGGTCAAGAGGATGAAGAACGATTCCGGCGTGGTCACCAGAATGTGCGGCGGCTTCTTCAACATCTTTTGACGATCCGCGGCGGGAGTGTCTCCGGTGCGCACCGCGGTTCGAATGGTGGAAAACGGTTGGCCGCGGCGCTGGGCAATGGCCGCCAGTTCGGCGAGAGGTGTCTCCAGGTTGCGCTGGATGTCGTTGCTCAGCGCCTTGAGGGGTGAAACGTAGACTACATGCGTTTCGTCCGCCAGTGTGCCGCCCCGGGCGGCGCGCACCAGCCGATCGAGACAAAACAGAAAGGCGGCTAATGTTTTACCCGAACCAGTCGGTGCGGAAATGAGCGTGTCATGGCCTGCCGCGATTTGTTGCCAGCCCAGAAACTGGGGTTGCGCGGGCGAGCCAAAGCGCTGCGCGAACCATTCCTGAACAATGGGATCAAAACCGGAAAGCGGCATAGCCTGAGAGTGTTGCTTTCTTCCATTATGACGCACACGGCCGTGCGATCCCGCGCAGGCAGCTAAACGGATGCCGTAAACTTTGTCCCGGGAACCTGCGCCCGCTTTATCCGGCGAGCGATATCCACACGGCGGCGCACACGTAGGCAAGTGGTGAGCCGCTATGCCTTACGAAATGATCGTCGGCCTGTGATTTTCCGATGACGGGAAGTATTCTCAATACCGCGCGGAGATCGAGCCTTTGCTCGCGGCCGCCGTAGGCGGGTCACAAGATCAGCCGCTGATATCTGAAGATCCGCGCCCGTCTCTGCGAGAAAGTTGTGGAGGAGGTAACGACGATTGCCGGGTACGTGACTTTACTTTGGAGCGGGAGTTTCCTTGCTTTCCGGCAGCGGTTCCGGCACATAAGTAATGGTGGCTTCGGCGCCGAACTTCTTATACAGGCGGAATTCGGTATCGTTCTTCACCAGGACCTTCCCGCTGCGCATGCGCAAGGTCGCCTTTAAGGGCAGCACGAACTCCTTGCCGGAAATATCGATGAAGTCGTAATCGAGAACCGTATTGGCCTGCTGTACGGGAAAGGCTACCGGCAAATCTTCGGCTTCCAGCGTCACGCGCATGATAGCCAGGGTGTCCTTATCCACGTAGATCATGCCGCGATAGGCGGGCACTACTTTCTGGGTTTTCTCATAAACCACGGCCCAATCGGAGTGGATCTGCGCCACATGATACGTGAACACGTGCATCCGCTTGCCGCGCAACGTCGCCCAGTGATCCCACTCAAAGCGCGTCTGGGTCTGGGGTGCGAAGATTGCTCTCAGCATCGATCCAAATTCACCGCTCGAGGTCGCTCCGCCAAGGTCGTTGTAGTTCTGGTTATTCACCACCTGGTTGTTGATCATCACAACCTTGTAGTCTTCCTTCTGTTCGAAATAGCTGAGCTTGGTGAGCACCGTATCCTGCAGCCGCCAGAACTCCATTCCAGTGGGATCGACATGGCGGCGCGTCACCTGGGTGCAGATGAAGTTCGGCAGGTTCTTGGCGTATAAGAGAGCGTATTCGGTAGCATCCTTCAGAACTTCGGCCTGTTCCTTGGAATCTGGAGGCGGGATGGGCTTCGGCGCGACCTTCGGCGTTGGCTTGGGTGGAGGCGCCAGGTCTTTGGTTGCGGTTCCCAGCGTCTTCAGCGCCTCCACGGTCTTTGGCCCGGCACCCTGGCCCTGCATGTCTTCGATGGTGCTGTCGTCGAGCTTATTGGTGAGTTTGACCTGCTTCAAATACTCAGCCACCTGCTTGTCTGCGAAGCCCTGCTGGGCCGATGACTTGATGAATCCCCGCAATTGTTCCACGGTCATCTTTGTCTCGGCTAAGGCGAGGGAGGCCAGAAACAGTCCAATGAACGCGAAACGACACATATACCCCATTGTGACGCGTCCAGGGCCGGTTTTGGTTACCGGGTTAATGCTCCTCTTTCTCCAGCAGCAGATTAATGGTTCCGATGAGGAATTGCATCCTGACCCGGATTTGCACAGGCGTCTTCTTTGCATCGTCCGTCAGCCAGAGGAATGCCCGCGCCTTCCTGGGGACCAGCACCCCGTCAAACAGGTAGATTTCGTAGCGAATGGTCTTAAATTTGCCAAGAGGCGTGACCACTTCCTCGCGCTCCTGCGCTTCCACCTTCACATGCGCGAACCGTTTGCCGTCGCTCATGGGAATGGTGCCGGACTGGCCGGGTTCGAGCTTCATGGTTCTTACCTTGTACAGACCGCTAACCCATTCCACGATGCAGCCGGCGGTTTCCGTTTCTTTGGCGAGGACCGTCTTGTTCGTCAGCAGGTCGCGCTCCAGATAACTGGCCTTGCTGTTCACGCGGTCAAAGGTGACCTTGGTCTCACGCTCGCGCTTACCCTCAAGGGCTTTCATGTAGGTTGTCCGCGCGCAAAGCTGTTCGTCTATAGTGACCGCGTAATTATCCTCCACGCGATAGAGCTTCGATACCAGCCCGGCCGACTCCAGATGGACATCCCCCTGCCAGCCGCCAGTGAGAGGAGTCAGGGAGATTTTCGCCAGGCCCGCACGAATCAACCGCCACTCCACGCCATAGGTGAAAGATTCTTTGGTGGGCGCCTGCGCAAATAAACTGACCGCAATGCACGGGGCGAACAGCAGTAGGCAGGTTCGCATAACCTTTCGAGTGTTACAGATCATTCCCGAAAGTCGCAACTATCTTGAAGATAAACACTGAAGTTTGTCACCGCGCGATACCCCATCCGTTTGTACAAGCCAACTCCCGCCCTGGTGGTTTGCAGAATAGTTTTCTCGATTCCGGTCTCCTGGTGGGCTGCTTCGAGCGCATGCCTCATCAGAGTCTCGGCGTATCCCTGCCGCTGATAGGGAGGAACGGTAGCCAGGGAGTAAATTCCCACCGCTCCGCCAGACACCACTGTGGAGACAATGGACACTGCCTTCTCAGAAGCATATCCTACCCAGCCCGTCATGTCGCTGCGCCAAGTGGACTCAGGAACATAAATCTTTTCCGAGATGGCAAAAGGCAGCGCAAACACAACAGATGCGACGTCCGCGAAGTCGAAGCGGGTACGGTCGTTTTCCACCCGGCGGAACAACATCTTGGCGGGGTGACGTTCCCGCGGCCAGATGCGGTCCGCCATCATTCCCGGGGGCTGCGCCACCAGCTTCATTCCGCGGGCGAAGAAGAATTGCCGCGCGGCCTTCTGTACCGCCGGCACGAGCATATCTTCGCAGAGCCAGCAGGACCAGCCGAGGCCGCGCGCCTGGAAGTGTACCTGCGCATAGGTGAGGCGAGCCTGGAGGTCCGCCATGGATTGCACCGGAGAGGTAAACATAACCGAATTAAAAACCGAATAGTCGATGCCTGAAGAAGCGAGTGCGATACCGGCAATCTCGCGCACCTCGCCCTGCGCAGAGCAGCAGGCGTAGCACTGCATGGCTTGCCGGAGATTTCGCTCCACCGTCTCATATGCAGGCATCGCGCGATTACAACAGACTCAACGGGTCAACGTCAATCACAAGGGCGGTGGCGCTCCATTTTTTCTCGATCGCGAAATGCCGCAGTCTTTGCAGAGTCTCATTCAACGTCGTGCGGCTCGCGGCCTTGATCAGCAACTGATACCGGAACTCATTTTTCATTCGCGGCACCGGAGCCTCGGCTGGCCCCAGCACCTTGAGATTTTCGGGAGGCGGTGTCAGCAGATGCCCCAGTTCACTGCTGATCCGCAAGGCATCCTCCTGTTTTTCGCTGCGTATGAGGACATTCGCCAGGGCGCTGAACGGCGGGTAACGCATCAGCTTGCGAAACTGCAGTTCCTTTGCGTAGAACGCGGCGAAATCGTGTGTTGCCGCCATGCGCACCGCGTAGTGGTCCGGGTTGATGGTCTGCACCAGGACTTTACCCGGCAGATTGCCGCGGCCCGCGCGGCCGGCCACTTGCGTCAGCAACTGGAACGTCCGCTCGGCTGCGCGGAAGTCCGGCATACCTAGCCCGATGTCGGCCGATACCACGCCGACCAGTGTGACGTTCGGAATATCGTGACCCTTAGCGATCATTTGAGTGCCCACCAGAATGTCAAAGTTTCGTTCGCGGAAGCCGCTGAGGATGGTTTCGAAGTGCTTCTTGCCGCTAACGGTGTCGCGATCCATGCGCGCGATGCGGGCCGTGGGGAAGTGCTGATGCAACTCGTCTTCGACCCGCTCCGATCCGAAGCCCAGGAAGTGGATATGCTCGCTGTGGCACTTGGGGCAGACGGTAGGTACTTTCTCAGCGTGATCGCAATAGTGGCAAAGCATGCGGCGGTCGCGCTTGTGGTAGGTCAGCGTGACGGCGCAATTGATGCACTCCAGCCGCTCACCGCAGGAGCGGCAGGCGACAAAGCTGGAAAAGCCGCGCCGGTTGTGTAGCAGCATCACCTGTTCGCCGATCTCGAGGCGATTGCCGATTGCATCGAGAAGTTGGCGCGAAAACGTGCTTTGCTTGCGGGTTTCGAGGAACTCCACGCGCATGTCGATCAGTTCCACTTGCGGCAGAGGACGCTGCTCGATGCGTTCCGGCAGCTCGATCAGCCGGTACTTGCCGCGCTCCACGTTGTAGCGGCTTTCCAGGCTTGGCGTGGCCGAGCCCAGCACCACGCAGGCTCCGGCCGCGCGGGCGCGAACGATGGCGACATCGCGGCCATTGTAGCGGGGGGAATCCTGCTGTTTGTAGCTTTGATCGTGCTCCTCATCCACCACGATGAGGCCAAGATTCTGAACCGGGGCGAAGACGCCGGACCTTGTGCCGACCACCACGCCCGCCGAGCCGGACCGGATGCGGCGCCATTGCTCGGCGCGTTCGGCATCATTGAACGCCGAATGCAAGATAGCGACCCGGTCTCCGAAGCGATGGAAGAACTGCCCGGCCATGGCGGGGGTGAGCGCGATCTCGGGCACCAGGAGAAGCGCGCTGCGGCCCAGTGCCAGCGTTGCGTCGATAGCCCGTAGGTACACCTCCGTCTTACCCGAACCTGTGATGCCGTGCAGCAGGAAGGCTTCGAAGCGGTGGGAGGCTATAGAGGCTTCAATCGTGTTAAACGCAGCCTGCTGCCGTTCGTTCAACACAGGCACGGGCTTGAATGGGTGCGGTGCAATGGCCGACGGCTCCACGCGCAGCGACACCAGTTTCTTGCGTGCCAGGGCGCGCGCCGCCGTGCTGGCGCCGGGCACAACGTCTTCGACCTGCTGGAGATTGTGCGCCCCGGGATGGAGTTCCAGGTAGCTGACCAGCTCGCGTTCGGACTTGGTCAGTTTAACGCCGTCGGGCCGCAGCGTGTATTCCACACGCAGCCGTGCGGCCGAGGCGCGCATGGGGTCGCGGTCCGCCTGGATGTCTTCCACAACGAGAAACCGCTTCTTCTCCAGGGCTTTCAGCGCCTTCACTGCATCCGGTATTTTCTTGGCGATATAGGTTGCGGACAGCGGCCGTTGCTCCAGTAATCGCAGGAGTTGGATCACAGGTTCCTCGCTGGGATTGCCCAGAAGTAACTGCCGCGCCGCGTCGCGTCCGGCATCGGTGAGCGAGTACATCTTCGACGTCCGCACTTCGCCCGACAGCGGGATCATGACGCGCAGCACGTCGCCCAGGGGCGCGCAGTAGTAGCTGGAGATCCACTGGCCCAGCGCGATGAGGTGCTCTTCCAGGACCGGCTGCTCGTCCAAAAGCCGCAGCGCTTCGCGAGCCTGCGCCGCTGGCGGCTCATTGTGCAGGCGCAGGATCACTCCCGTGAGCTTGCGGGGGCCGAAGGGAACCAGCAAACGGCAGCCTGGTTTCGCGCGGTGCCGCAGTGTCTCCGGTAGTAGATACGTGAATGGCTGGTCCAGCGGAACCGGCAGGCTGACGTCAGCGTACACGTTGTTATTCAATCAGCCCGTAGATTGGCTTCAGGGCCGGGTAGATGGCCTGGAAGACGCGATGCAGTTTGCGGTATTGTGCGGATTCGGCGGGTCTGGGTTCGATGGATTCGACCTCGCGGATGGTCGCACGGCACGCTTCTTCTACGGACGCAAACGCACCGGTGCCCGTCATGGCGAGAAGCGCCGCACCATAAGCGGAGCCTTCCTGGGACTCAAGTGTGGTCACACGTTTTGCGAACACGTCCGCCAGAATCTGTTTCCAGAATGCGCTCTTCGCTCCGCCACCGGAGACACGAACGGAAGTTATAGGAACACCCATTTCTTCCATGATCGCAAGTCCGTCCTGCTGGCTGTAGGAAACTCCCTCAATCACGGACCGAATCAAATCGGCCCTGGTATGTTTCGCCGTCAGGCCGACCCAGGCAGCGCGCGCCGTGGCATCCAGATGCGGTGTGCGTTCACCCATCAGGTAGGGCAGCCAAAACAAGCCCTGCGAGCCGCACTCAGCCGTCGCAGCCTCTTTCGTCAGGTTGCTGTATTCCTCGCCCGGAGCCAGCTGATTACGCATCCACTGCAGGCTGAGTCCGGCTCCCTGCGTGACGCCCATCACATGCCATTTTCCCGGCACTGCATGACAGAAGGTATGCACGCGGCCCTTGGGATCATAGTACGGTTTATCCATGTGCGCGAACACGACGCCGGACGTACCCATGGTGCAGGAGACGATACCGGTTTCGACAATACCGTTTCCTACCGCGCTGGCTGCCTGATCGCCGCCGCCACCGACCACGGGCGTTCCGGCTTCGAGCCCCAATTCGGCGGCCACCGCCGGCAGCAAAGTGCCCGTGATCTCACTGGACTCATACATCGCAGGCAGGATCGCGCGGTCCAACCCCAAAGCGTCCACCATATCGAAGGACCATCGGCGGTTTACCACATCGAACAAGGACGTGCCGGAGGCGTCCGATACTTCGCTGGCGTACTCGCCGGTGAGGCAAAACCGGATGTAATCCTTCGGCAAAAGCATCTTGCGGACGCGCGCGAACAGCCGCGGCTCATTGTCGCGGACCCAGAGCAATTTGGGCAATGTGAAGCCGGTGACGACGGGGTTTGCCGTGTATTGCAGCACCTTCGCCGTGCTCACCGCTCCATTGATGAAATCCACCTGAGCCTGGCTGCGCTGGTCGCACCAGATCAGCGCAGGACGGATCACCTGGTCGGTTTCATCTAATAGCACCAGTCCGTGCATCTGGCCCGACAACCCGACGCCGCGGACATCTGCGCCAGAGGCCCCCGCTTCGGCGAGCACGTCTTTCACCGCGATCTGGCACGCATCCCACCAGTTCTCGGGCCTCTGCTCGGCCCATAGCGGACGGAGCATCTGCATGTCCTCATGCGGAGCGGTGCAAGACGCCTTAACGCCGCCCCGCTCGTCCACCAGAAGCGCCCGCGAACCTCCTGTGCCGATATCAATTCCCAGCCAATACATTGGTCGTAATCCTTAGCGATTTGGAAATAGCTGCTGCAAGGGCAGGTACGCCGCCCCGTAAAGGCCCGCCTCGTTACCCAGCGTCGCCTTGGTAATGGTGGTCTTGGAATGGCGGTACGTGAAGGATCGCTTTTCCACCTCATCAAACATGGCCGGGGCAAATTGATCCCACGCCGCCAGTACTCCGCCACTTAAAAGGTACAGCGGAAAATTGAAAATGTTGATGAGGGTCGCCAGAGCGACGCCCAAGGAAATGCCCATCGTATGGAAGATCATTTTTGCCTTCGGGTCACCGGCCGCGGCCATATTGAAGACATCCTCTGAGGTGACCTCGTCGCCCAGGCTCATCATGCGAGCCATGTTGACAATCGCCAACGCGGAAGCGTGTTTCTCCAGGCAGCCGTAGTTGCCACACCCGCATGGGTTGCCGTTTGGAACCACCGTAATGTGACCGAGTTCTCCCGCCATTCCCACCTGGCCGTGCAGCACTCTGCCATCGGTAATGATGCCTCCGCCGATTCCAGTGCCCAACGTAAGCAGGACCAGATCCGCAACGCTGGTGCCGGCCCCAATCCATTTCTCACCGAGTGCTGCTGCGTTAGCATCGTTCTCCAGAATCACTTGTGTTCCCAGATGACGCTCGATCTCGTCACGCACAGGGAACCCCTCGAACTGCGGCAGATTATTGGAACCGACAATCACACCCTGGTCCATCAGAATGAACCCGGGCACTCCGATTCCAACTCCGGCCAGACGCAGCGAACCAGCCTGGCTTTTGAGTTTCCGGATGGCTTCCACCATGTCGCCGATAACTGCGTCGCGGCCGGAGGCGAGGTCCGTAGAGCCGGAAATCTTCTGCAGCATCTTGCCGTGTTTATCGACGGATGCAGCGCGTAAATTGGTGCCGCCGAGGTCAACTCCGATTGAGTAATCAGACATGAAGCCGAATCATAGCAAGTTTCAACGGCCCGGCTGCAAATACCAGCGAGTGACTACCCCCATGGCCGGTTTGCCCCAAGGAGTGAGGGATAAATCCTCGGGGCCGCCATGTCCATCCGTCCCCACTTTCCACCAGTAGATGCCCTGGAACCACGGTTTGTTATAGAACGCCGCAAGAATGGCTTCATAGCAGCGGGCCTGTTGCTCCACGGCCAGCTTTCCCGGTTTTTCCGCCCAAGGCTCGCGATGAGACCCTTCGAAGCTGGCGAAGCCCGCCTCGGTGAAGATGACGGGCTTCTGAAACTTCTTCTGCACCGCTTCCACTTTTTGCACGATGGCGGTGGTAGAGAGGTCGTCCGGCAGCGGGTAATAGTTGTTCAAGCCGATGTAGTCCAGCTGATCCCAGAAGTTGATGGACTCGAACTCCGGCCCTTGCGTGGCTGCATAGACTAGCGGGCCGGGATAAATCTCGTGGGCGCGGGCAATGATTTTACGCCAATCCGCTTCATATTTCACCAGCTTCTGAAACTCGACGCCGACGCAAAACATATCGGCATGGACACGCTTCGCCAACTCCGCGTAGTGCTCTACGAACTTCATGTACTCGGCGAAGAACGTCGAGCGGACCTCAGCGGACGGGAATTCCAGATCGCCGGGGTAGCCTGCCTGAGACATGGTCTGCGGTTTCAGCAACATCTTCATATTCAACTGATGCGCCACCCGCGAGAGTTGTTCGATTCCCTCGTCCCCTTCCATTCTGCTGCCCCAACGCACCATGCCGGTATTGCGGTCCACGAAGCCGTAGGGAACGAGTGCGATGGAATTCACGCCGTGTGTCGGAAGGCTGCGCAGCATTTCGCGGGCGCCTTCGGAGGGATATCCTCCCGGAAATTCCGCGGTGAAGTTCACCCCCTTCTGAAAGAACATTTTTGGAAAGGGCAGACCTTTGTCCAGAGAGGGCAGGGAAGCAATGGCTGCGTTCGCATTCGTGGCGCGCACGCGGTCAAATGCCTGCGCGCCTGCGCGGCCGCCGCCGGCGATCAGTATGGCCAGCGTCATTAAGACTGCCACGGGATGCCAGGTGACCGCCCCGTGCGCGTCCCTGCGTACGTGCGGGAAGCTGACAATCAGCGCGGCCAAGGCTGCAGGCGCCAGAAGCATTGGGATATAGAACGTCGGGACCTGTCTGTGGAACAGCAACAGTCCGGCCGAGGCCAGTATCACCGCCGCCGGGATCACAAAAGACGCATAAAGAAATCCGATACGGCGCAAGTAGCTTTCCGGCGCAAGACCCCTCAGCATCAGGCGAAGTCCAGCACAAAGGATGATAAAGAACATCAGCGCGCTGCCTATCTCCACCGCTCCCCATTGATTCCGGAACACCATGCGGGTGATGAACTGCGGCGTGCCGACGGCGCCGATCATGGCGAGGGTCAAGCCCGCATAAACAGGATACTTCCGCGCGCAGAGTGCAAGCACGGCAGCAGCTCCAAGAGCCACGGGGATGGATGGCCCGCCGGAGCCCCGCCTGGCCGGTGCGGGGACCGGGGCTTTACTGGATGCGCTAATACCCTGGAGCCCGACCGAAAGAGTTGTCAGGGAGTGGCCTAAAAACAGGACCCGGCTGAAGGCAGGCGCAGCAAACAGCAGGAAGGATACCAGCCAGTAGGCGGGGTAAAGCGAGAGCAAACAGGCCAGCCACGTGGGCCAGAGTCTTTCTCTTTGCATGCTCTTATTAAGTTACGCCATTCCTTCACTGGCCGTCTCGGACACGAAAGCTGTTGACGCTAACTAAGGTTGCTTGCTAACGTCATAAATACATCTTGAATCCGAACGCCCTTCCTTGCGATGGTCCCAGTTGCCGGCGCATTTACGAGTCGGATCATCCCCCACGTCAAGGGCCTTTGCATTCAGATCAGCTTCAGGAGGCATCCCTTATGAAAAAATTCGGCTTTCGCCGCTTACTCTTGTCCGTAGCTCTGGTTTTGTCTTTATCTGGCACCGGAGTTTACGCGCAAAGCGTCAGCGGCACCATCTTAGGAACGTTGACCGACGCATCCGGCGCCGCCATCACTACGGCGTCAGTGGTGATCGTCAATCAGGACACCGGCCTTGAGTACCAAGCCGCTACGGGCGGTTCCGGTGAGTACACTGCCACCAATCTCCCGCCGGGGAACTACTCCGTCAAGACCCAGCTCTCCGGATTCAAGCCAACGATTGTCAAGGACGTGGTTCTTCTTTCCAATCGATCCGCCCGCATCAACCTGGTGCTCGAACCCGGCACCCTGAATCAGACCGTTGAGGTGACCGCGGCGGCTCCCGTGGTGAATTCTGAGAACGCGACGCTGGGGAACATCATGGACTCGCAGTCCATCACCACGGTACCGCTGAACGGACGGACAGTGGATCGCCTGATCCGCATCTCGGCAGGCGTCACCACGGACAGTGCGAGCAATCCGCGCGTCGGCGGCAGCCCTTATTGGGGCGGGATTTCCTTCAATGTGGACGGTGTTGGTTATAACGATTCCGGAAACGGAGGCGGTGCCTATTCCTATAAGCACGGGCTCTCCACGCAGCCCTCGGTGGATTCCATCAGCCAGTTCAAGATCGATTCCAACAGCATGAAGGCGGAATTTGAAAGTGGCGTGTCGGTCACCGTCGTCACCAAATCCGGGTCCAATGAAATCCACGGCGCGGCGTGGTGGTTTAATCGCAACCGCGAATTTGCGGCCAAGAATTTCTATCTGACCGCCCAGCCCAAGCCGCCGTTCAACCGCAACGAGCTAGGCGGTAATATCGGCGGGGCCATCATCAAAAACCGGCTGTTCTTCTTCGGAAGTTTTGAAGATCTGCTGGAACGCAGCTCACTCACCACCTCCGCTTTATCCCTGCCGACGACCGCCATGCGCGGGGGGAACTTCGCCGGCCTTGCCACCATCATCGATCCGCTCTCCGGATTGCCGTTCCCGAACAATCAGATCCCGACCAGCCGTATCGATCCGCGGGCCGCGGCGCTGATCGCAAAGTTCCCCACCCCTAATCAGGCAGGCGTGTCCAATGGCACGCTGCAGAATTATGTGACTTCGGTCCCGAACAAGTATGACGTGTATCGCTACAGCGTCCGCACCGATTACAGAATCACCGACAAGGACACGGTATTCGTCAACCTGAATTACTCTCGAGGCAATCCCTATTTCGTGGCACAAAACTACCCCGTCGGTTTCGGCTCGTGGGAGAACGGCGGCTACACCACCAAAAGCGTGAATGGTACGTACCTGCGGACCTTCAGCCCCACGGTGATTAACGAACTGCGGTTCGGTTTCCTCTCGCATGCTTCCGTGCGGCAGGGAATGAACAAGGATTTCGATCCGCGCAGCCTGTTTCCGTCCCTTTATCCGGTGGACTACGGCGGACTCCCGAACATCAACATGACATCCTACACTTCGATTGGCGATTACGGCGGCGCCCAGGCATCTCCACAATTGACGCCGCAGTACATCGACAACCTGACGATGATCAAGGGAAGGCACACGATCAAGACTGGTTTCGACATCGCCAACTACCGCGTCGCGTCGAATCCTTCGGTGGGCGGATTGGGTTCGGGACTGGTGAACAACGCCGGCCTGGGCCGCTTCGATTTCACCGGCCGCTTTACCAGTGCAACGGCAACAGCGGCTCCGGTAAATTCAGTAGCCGATTTCCTGCTTGGAGACGCGAATACTACTTATCGATCGTCGGGCAGCCCGGCACTGCTGCTCTCCTCCACACGGTACAGTTTTTACGTTCAGGACGACATTCAGGTTTCCTCGAAGCTGAGCCTTAACGTTGGTATCCGCTATATGGTGCAGAAGCCCTGGCGGGAGCGCGACGGCATCATGGCGCAGTTCGACCCCACCAACGGGAAGCTCTTCATCGCGAGCGACAAGCTGCCGCCCGGAGCGCAGGCCGCGCTTGCAAGCGCGTATCCGATTGAACTCCGGCCAGGTGCGTCCTTGATCGATACCGATAAGAACAATTGGGGCCCCCGCGTTGGCTTGGCGTACCGGCCCTTCGGCAATGGCAAGACCGTGATCCGCGCCGGCGCCGGCGTCTATACCAACTTTCTGCCTGTGTTTATCGGCTTCCGCCAACTGGGCTTCAGCAACCCGCCCTTCCTGCTGGCCGAGACTTTCGAATCGACTCCAGGACCCACGCCGTCCCTTACCCTCGCCAACCCGTTTCCGGGCGGCGGCAAGCTATCGCCGAACCCCAGCATTACCGCGGTGCAGCGCAACATCAAGAATGCGGAATCGTATCAGTGGAACTTCACCGTGGAACGCGAAGTTCTGAAGAATATGGGCATTCGCGCTTCCTACGTGGGTAATCACAGCACGCATCTGCCCTGGTACAACTATCAGATCAACGTTTCGCAGCAGCAGGTGGCCGGCGCACTGCAGCCGTATCGTCCATACCAACCGTGGGCGGACGTGCTGATCCTTGCCGGAGGCGGCAATTCCATCCTGCATCAGCTTCAGCTCGAGGCAGTACAGCGCTTCACAAACGGCCTCTCGTTCCAGCTGGAATACGCCTGGACGCATTCGATCGATGATACTCCGATCGTGGGCGGTCCCCAGGATAGTTACAACGCCCGCGCCGACCGAGGAAATTCCGACAGCATGCGGCGGCATGTTTTCACCGCCGAATATTCTTACGAGCTTCCGTTTGGAAAGAACAAGAAGTTCCTCAATGGCGGCGGACGCCTGAGTGAACTAGCAGTGGGTGGCTGGCAAATTGGCGGCATCACCTATCTGCGGACGGGCACTCCATTCTCGCTGACATACACCGCAACTCAAACGGGATGGCGCGGCGGCAGACCGAACGCATCGTGCAACGGCGCTCTTTCCGCATCCGACAGGGGAACGTCGAAATGGTTCAATCCGTCCTGCTATTCCGTACCGGCCCCGTTCACCTACGGCAATATGGCACGGAATTCGCTGTTCGGTCCGGGCGACGTCATTTTCGATATGAGCGCGCTGAAGAGTTTTGCCGTTACTGAGCGGCTGAGAGGCCAGTTCCGCGCCGAGTTCTTCAACGCGCCGAACCATGCAAACTTCGGAAATCCGGCGACGAACATTTCGACTACCAGTTCGGTGGGTACGATTTCGAGTGCGGGCGACCCGCGGCAGATCCAGTTTGGACTGAAGTTTCTGTTTTAGCCCGCGCACCAGTTCGCTACCGCTTCGGCGGTTCGCAGACAACGCGTGTAGATTCGCAAGCGCCTGACCGCTCCGAAGAGGGCAGGCGCTACTTTTGTTTCCTGCATTCCGTCTACCACGCCCAGTTGCGGATCAAAACGGCCCCAGCCGTATTGGCGGACTGCGCCGCCATCGTTCAATACGCCGTCCACTACCACCGAAATAATCTTCGGGCCGCCATCCACAAGAAACGCTACGTGCTGCCAGACACCCGTGCGCAAAGTTCCTTCGTGGGTGCCCGGATCGCTGTCCCAACTGGATTCCCGCCTTCCATCGCGCAGGGTAAGGGTCAACGTGAAGCGGTCTGATGTCGCGATGCGGATGCCCCGGCCGTTTGCATCGAGCGTATCGAGCAGGACCTGTCCCGGGGTGAGTTCACGAAACCATACCCAGAATTCCACCGTGAAGCCACCACCCCGCGCCAGGTCCGGGAGCGTGGGCATCAGGAACCGGGACGTTCCTGCGGTATCTACCGCCAAGCCCTGCTCGGCGATCCCGCACGCCTCGGTGTGATTCCAAACGCCCTGCAACAGCACCGGATCGATTTCGTGCACGCGCGCATTCGTCTTCATTGTTTCGGTGACGAAGTAGCGCCCTTTGTCCTCGATGAAATCCGGATAACTGATTCGCGTGTTGGGATTCTCGTCATAGAGCAGAATCTCCGGCTGCGACCAATGAAGGAAGCCGTTCTTCTCAATTCCGCCTGAGACCCAACCAGGGTTCCGGCCGGTATAGTATTCCCATTTCGCCGCGTGGACCGCTTCGCCGCCCTGGTTGTGATACCAGAGCAGGTACTTCCCATTAGAAAACTTCTTCACGAAATTCGCCGCGCGCGGATGCTTGATGCGCCGGCCGCCGGGAGTGTATGTGGCATAGGCAGGCGGAGTCCAGGTGCGCCCCTGATCGCGGCTGTAGGCGTGGCAATTGTATCCGTCGATGGTGCGGTAGGTGGCATAGAGCGATCCGTCGTTCAGCTCGACCAGGTTGGCCTCGTCCGACACCGGGCCTTTCGGAGCACGCAGCCCCTCGTCCCCTTCCGGCAGCAATTCCCACTGCAGTTTCGCAGGGTCGGGCTCGGTGAGAATGTTCCGGCTGTGCATGAAGACGCCTTGCGAGGTGACCATGGTGCCGGGGTCGCCCCACTTGCCCACTTTCGCGAATCCGAAGATGGCCCCGCTGCGTGTCAGAATGGGTTTACCCACGCCCCAGAAGTAGAGCAGTTTGCCGGCATGCGCATTCTCGCGGTCGATGCGCATCAGGCGCATGGGAATGTAGTGGCGCTCTTTGGACCAGCTGCGGCCATGGTCGTCGGAGTACTTAAATGCGTACTGCCCCAGCGTATCGACGCGGCGGGCAATACGCGGATTGTTGCTCTGGTCATCTACCCGCAGGTTCTCCGAGTTGTAGCTGTAGAACGCATACACACGGCCGCTGGGAATGCAGAGCGGCATCACCCATGACGCTTCAGGGCCGCTGGCCGGCTCGATGTCTACAGGCGTTGACCATGTTTTCCCATGGTCCCAGCTGATGGTCGAGATGATGTGCTGTCCAGGCTCTCCTTCGATGCCTTTTCCGGTTGTGAGGACGCAGAGCCAGTTTCCGTCGAGGGTGATGACCACGTAGGGTTGATCGCTGTAGCCTTCGCGTGGAATGGCCAAGCCGTTCTTAATGTCGCGCCAGTCCGGCGGCGTAGCGGCGGAAACACGGGTTTGTGCGATCGCCGCGCCGGCGGCGAGCAGGAAGTTCCGTCTGTTGAAGTTCATCGGAGCATGTAAATCCAC
>JBDUEM010000134.1:0-18962 GCA_040002435.1 Bryobacteraceae bacterium | reverse complement strand
TACGCAAAAGAGCCGTCTGTCGCCGACTCTTTTGCTCATGGCACACTCAGAAATAGAATTTAGCTACAAACTGAATGACCCGGTGACCCTGTTTCTGGGTGGTGGTTCCGAAGTTCGACGTATTCACCTTTCCCGTAGCGGGATCGAAGCCCAGGTTCAAATTGCCTCCGTTGAACGACCAGAGCGGATGGTTCAGGAAGTTGTATGCGTTAAACCGGAACTGCACTTTCATCGACTCCTTGATTTGGAAGTTTTTGAACAGCGCAAGATCCGAATTGAAGAAGGCCGGACCGTACATCGCGGGGAGTACGGTGGGACCGTTCTGCCCCTGTCTTGTCGGCAGCGCAAAACAGGCAGGGTTAATATACTGCTGCGGTCCCAGGTTCGACGTTGGATCGCAGGTCAATATCGGGTTCAACTGAATATTCGGAGTTCCCAAGATCGAAACGTTGCTGATGTTATAGGTTGTGCCCGGAATCTTCGTGTTATTGGTGTTCAACCCGAAGTTCTGGCCGCTGAGTCCGCTGAGATTCGCGCCACTCTGTACCTGCGTAATGCCGGAGAACTGCCATCCGTTCACAACGCCGCCGGCCATCCTATTCTTTGTGAAACTGCCCAATTCCACCGAGTATGCGGCATTGAAAATGTGGGTCCGGTTCCCTGGCTGCACGCCATAATTGTTTGCCAGATTGAACGGATCCAGCGCCGGGTTCACAATCCCCATCGACTTGCCGTATGTGTAATTCATATTGAGCACGTACCGGCCCCTGTTGCGTATAAAGGTGGTCTGTAGGGCGTTATAGTTCGCGTAGAGCCCGTTGGTCGCGATTCCAAGATCCGAAAACCCTTTCAACGGACGGAAATCGTTGGCGGTAAGGCTGTTCGGATCCACACCCTTGTTCAACATGGCTCCGACGGGAACCAGGTTGATGTTGCTGCCTGCTCCACCGCTGTACGACAGATCCCTGCTGCGGTTCCCGACGTAGGCAATCTCAAACATGCTGGACCACGGCACGCGCTGCGACACAGTAAAGCTGTAGCTGTCAGTGTATGGCTGCCGGTCGTCCTTGCCGTCAACCGCGGCCGGTGAAAGCGCCTGACTGGTAAAGTTGAGCGTATCCAGTTGGCTTGCCTTCAATGGCACGCCGTTGATGTTGTGATCGAGGCTGATGGTCTGCACGCCGGCGGCAACGTCAAGGCCGCTGGTGAACTGCCCGGAGTGATAGTAGTACCTGCCCCAGCCGCCGCGGAGAACGGTCTTTCCTTCGCCTCGCAAATCGTAGGCCGCACCGAACCGCGGTTGATAGAATGCGCCCCGCGTTGGGAATCCGCCGATCGGAACGCTGGAATCGCGTTTGTTCCAGAGGAATCCACAGTACTGCGTCGGAGTGCAACTGGAACTGTATTTCGAATAGTCGAAAGTCGAATAGCCGAATCCGATGCGGTCGGCCCACGGCGTGAAGTGCGTAAGCCGCAGTCCCATCTCGACGGTCAATCTCTTGCTCACCTTCCACGAATCCTGGACAAAGCCTTCAAACGTCAAGTAGGAGATGTCATTCAGCCGGTTGAAAGACGTCTCGTTATAACCACTGAGAGTCCCGGTCAACAGATCCGCGAATTCGTTTCCGGTGGAATTGGAATCGCTCTTGTTCACATTCAACTGGCCGTTGGTATTGTTGTTGGCAGGCTGTGCATTCCGGATCCATTCCCAAAAAATTCCGCCCTTCACCGTGTGCGTGCCCCAGACCTTCGAAACCGTATCGCTGAAGCTGGGCATGTATTTATTGGCGTAAAGACCCGCCGAAGGACCGCCCGCTTCAAAACCGCCCGGATTGAACACGAATGCCGATTCCTGGCCTCCACCGAACGATGGTATCTGCGCTACGCCGTTCTTGTAGAGACCTTTGTAGTTATAGCCAACCTTGGCGCGGTCCACCTTGGACGGATCCTCGAAAACGTTCGGGAATCCGATGAAGGTATACCCGAAGACGAACTCGTTGGTCATCGTTGGGTTAAAAACGTGAGTGAGCGATGCGGAAAAAGAGTCCGAGCGATTCTTCCCTTCTATGGGCGTTGGATAGGGAACCTGGTTCCCGTTCCGCCACCACAGACCAACCGGAAACTGCTGCGTCTCGCGCTGCAGGTTGTAGCGCACAAACAGCTTGGTATTGTCGCTGATGTTGTAATCCACGCGCGACATCCATTGCGTGTTGTTCTGGTTGAAGACCTGCGCCTGCACATAGTTATACCCGCCGCTGGAGTTGGGGTCGGCGTTGGGCGCGGGATACAGCTTCATGAGAGCCTGCATGTTCGGATCGATCTGGGATGCCGGGATGATTCCACCCGGGAACTTGGCAGGATCCACTTGGCCGGGAGGGCCTCCTGACTGTGTCTTCGTGCCCAGCTTCGCCAGTTCGGAGGGAGAGAAGTTACCGGTCAGCATGCCCGCTGTTGGAACGGTTGCGCGCAGCAGTCCGGTATCCAGAACCTGATAGAAATATTCAAAGCCGGTGAAGAAGAAGAGCTTTTGACGATTCTTATTGAACCTCGTCCCCGGGATCAGAACCGGACCGCCGATGGT
Source organism: Bryobacteraceae bacterium (assembly GCA_040002435.1). GTDB lineage: Bacteria > Acidobacteriota > Terriglobia > Bryobacterales > Bryobacteraceae > JANXXV01. The sequence continues at coordinate 16,381 of JBDUEM010000134.1, read as the reverse complement.
GCCGCCAGGGTAGTAATACTTGTTCTCGGGCCGCGTTTGTCCGGTGGCGTTAAACAGCGCGTCGTTCGCATTCAGCGCGTAATTACGCGCATAAAAGAACGCCGAGCCATGGAAATCCTTGCCGCCGGACTTCGCCACTGAGCTGACCACGGCTGGCCCCTTCTGGTTCTCGGCGCTGAAGTTCGACGTCTTGACCTGGAATTCAGCGATCATATCGGAGTTAGGGTTCACCGGCGTGTCGCAGTTGCACCCGGGATCGGAAACGTGTGCGCCGTCCGCCGTGATGTCGAGCGAGTTATTGGGCAGACCGTTGTACGAATAGGCGCCGTTCAGAGGGCTCTGGCTGCCGGCGTCGCCGTTGCCGTTGATACCGATGGTCTCACCGGAGTAGTTTGCTTTATTAGACGTTCCATTGGAGATGCCAAATCCAGGCATGATCTTAAGAAACTCCGCCGCATTACTGCCGATCTCAACGAAACTCTGCAATTCCTTGGTGGTGAGAGTGGACGATTTTTCGCCTGAGTCCACAGGCGCGATGGAATCCGCGACAGCTGATACCTCAACGATCTCCCCCGTAGTCCCCACTTTCAAGGAAACGTTCAGGTTGCGCTTTTCGCCGCCGCCGAGATCAATGCCCGTCGCTTTATAGCTCTGAAAGCCCGGGGCCTCCACCGTTAGTTCATAGGCGCCCACAGGTACTGACGCGAAGGTAAAGTAGCCGTCGCTGTTGGAGACCGACTCCCTTAAGGAGCCCGACTGAGTGTCTCGTAGTTTAACGGTTGCTTGTCCTATTACTGCATTGGAAGGATCAGAAACTACGCCCGTCAAAGTAGCGTAGATCGATTGCGCCTGCAGGGGCGCGGCAATCAGGCTCGCCAGGAGCAATCCCCCAAGGATTGCGGTCCAGCGGACCAGGGCTGGTGATTCTTGCTTTCTCATAGAAGCGATCTCCCCAAAACTTTCATGGCACAAACGTGGCCACCCCGTACTAACCGAAAGGAACTAGCTGATACAGTTTATGGATTACCTCCCGGTTGGGGAAGGCTACAGACGTTACTCAGGTAAAAGAGGGGGTTACAGGCACAGTAAGTCTTTTAGAATGAGTCCCGTTACAACCCCGCCACCTGAGGGAACTAATGATATACTTTGGACGGCATGGCGTCACGGGCGATCCCCAATACCGAGCGTGAAGAGTTGGAATCGGTCTTGAGGTCAAGGCTTCTTACCCGTTCCCCAAGTGTTCTGAAGATTGCGGAGTATATCGTTCAGAAGTATCTTCAGGGTGAGGCGGCAAGCCTCAAAGAGTACAACATCGCAGTCGACGCCTTGGGGAAACCCGCCGAATTTGATCCTAAGCGGGATTCAATTGTTAGGGTGGAGGCGCATCGTCTGCGCAAGAAACTCACGGAGTTTTACCAGACAGAGGGCGCTGACCACATCCTTCAAGTGGTGATCGACCCCGGAAACTATACGCCGCGGTTCGTACCCAAGATTCCGACGGAACCGGCACCGGAAATAACGGAGACGAGCGTTCCAGCTATCGTCCCCGTTCTTGCTCCGCCCGTCCGAACCCGCCGTTCGAGAGGATGGGTGGTCGTCGTCTTCGCGTTAGCCCTTTCCGCATTTGGGTTCTTAGTTTGGCGATCACGATCCTCGCCGCCGCCGGCGCCGGTCGAGTCTGTCCGGCTGGCTGCCGGCGCCCCTGATTACGTGGTCGTGGTATCGGCCACTGGGGACCGATGGCGCGGCGACTCCTGGTTTAAGGGAGGGAAGGAGGCGACCAACGGTAAACCAGTTGACATGGCCGACGAGGTACCGCTGAACTTCCAGCGGCAGGGCAACTTCGATTACGCAATCCCTTTATCAAAAGTCCCCTACGAACTGCGGCTCTACTTCACACCGCGAATGGTAGCGGGAGAACCAGGAACTTCTGCGCACGGCTTTGACGTTCTGGCGAACGGGATTAAACTGCTGGACTCGCTTGAGCCGGGCGTCAGCCGCCGGACCAAAGGTGATGTGATCACGCGGGTATTTCATGATATTGGACCTGCCCCGGACGGACTGCTGCATCTCTCGTTCCGCAGCGGATCGGAGATGGCTTACGTCAACGCGGTGGAGTTAACGCCGGGCGAGGTCGGGAAACTGACCCCCATCCGGCTGATCGCAAAAAACGCTCCGTACACTCAGCCAAACGGAATCACATGGGCGGCCGACAGGTATTCTACGGCGGGAGTGCTCACTTTAAGAAGCGAGCACCTGCGAGACACGTTGGATCAAAACCTGATGTCCGGCGAACGTTATGGAACGTTCACTTACGAAATACCCGTTTCAAAAGGCCACTACGGGCTGAAATTGTATTTCGCAGAGACTTGGTTCGGATCGAATCTGAACGGTGGAGGGGCAGGTAGCCGGCGATTCGACGTTCGCGGAAATGGCGTGCCTTTATTGGTGGATTTTGATATATTCCAGACCGCCGGGCAGAGAAATCGCCTCGTAATCAAAGAATTCCACGGGCTGACCCCGGACGCCGATGGTTACATTGTTCTGGATTTTGCACCAAGGGTTAACAATGCCTGCATCAACGCGTTGGAGTTGGACGATGAGGGGCGCTAGGACGCCCCTCTGTGTTCTGGCTCTTTACTGCAATCCCATCAGGTCGGTGCGCAGCCGGAGAACCTCCCGGTGAAGGCTGGTGAACAGCGGCCCGATTTTCACGTTGAACCGCTCGTACTCTTCGGGCGTCATGGACATCTGGGCGGCGCTCACGCCCTTATCGAGGTCGGCGTAAGAGGAGAGGGGTATAGTCATCGAGAAATGGCTTTCGTCGCCAAGAATCACGCTCCATGTCGATACGGTTACTCCGGACTTTTTGACGGCGGACAAAACTTCGCTCTTCCAAAGCGCGATGAACTCCTGATTCTTCCCCGGTGCGGCTTTCACATGCTGTACGAGTAGCAGCGGGCTGTTCGTCAGAGTTTCCGGATACACGCTCATCTCTTCGCGGCGGCGCAGAATAGTCACCGTCCTGTCGTCGATCAACTGTGAGCGCTGGGCGATCATGCGGGCCGCATCGCCTTCTCCCGCGCCCTTGACCAAGGCTGTTTTCCCATCGAAGAGACTGAGGGAATCCGTGGTGCTGGAGATAACGAAAGTGGCCGCCCTGCCCCCTGCGCCGGACATGGAATAAATACGTGGCGAGGCGCCGCCCTTCTTCATCGCCGGCATCCACTTGTTCTTTAGCAGGTCGGCAAAGTCAGCCTCGGCCGATGGCTTTACATGATAGGTGGTCAGGATCAGGTATTTCGGTTTCTGGGTGGGTTGATCCGCGCCTCGCGCAGGGACCAATAGGGAAACTGCCAGCAAGCCAAACAGGGCAAACCTTGAACTTCTCATTGACTCTCTTCTCCTAAACTCTGGAATCCGGCGCGATCAGGCGATCGCGCCGTCATTGAGTGAAGCGAGCAGAATCAAAGAAGTCCGCCAAAAATCAGGAGGTGTTGGACACCTGCTCTGTTCGTGGCGCCGTAAGGCTCAAAGCCATGGCGGCTCACCCTGTTCGACGCCGTGCCACGATCCATCCGTCGGCCGCGACTAGGATCCCCTACCGGATCAGGGACTCGAGTTTTTTCATGGCCGGCTCCAGGCGCTGGCGGTTATTCAACACGCCGGCAAACAGATCCCCTTTGCGCGTGAATCGGTCGATTGCATTCCGAATGTGGAACTGCGATGGCTGCAATCCTTCTTTCACTTCGTCCCATTCAAGAGGAGTAGCCACCGGAGCGCCTGGATAGGCCCGTAAAACATAAGGCGCGGATATTGTCTTCCCGCGGCCAATCTGCAGATAGTCGAAGTACACTCTTCCAGGTTGACGCTTCTCCACCGCGCGCGGCGTGGTGAACAAATCCGTTCGCTCCGCAACCACGATGCGGGAGACGATCTCCGCGAACGTTCGCACCTGGTCGTATGTGTATGCGGGCTCCAAAGGAATGTAGAGATGCATCCCGTCGCCGCCGGTTGTCTTAGCGTAACTGGCGAGTCCCAGTTGACCTAGCTTGCCGCGCACCAGCTGCGCCGCTTCCACTATCTTGTTATACGCGCATTTGTAAGGATCCAGGTCGATCAGGATGAAGTCAGGCGCATCCAGTTCCCCGACTCTGCTCATCCATGGATTTTCATCTATACAGCCGAGGTGCGTGAGATAGAGAAGGGTCGCGCGGTCATTGCAGATCACCATCGGCCGCGCCTCGTCGCCCTCTTTCTCCGCAATCATTTCAGTGCGCACCCACTCTGGAAATCCTTTATCGGCGCGCTTTTGAAAAAATGCTTCTTCCGAAATCCCGTTCGGATACCGCCGTAGAGAAAGGGGCCGATCCTTCAAGTGCGGCAACACCAGGTCGGCAACCGCATCATAGTAATTCAGCAGGTCCCGCTTGGTGTAGCCTTCGTTCGGATAGAAGATCTTGTTCAAATGCGTAAGCTTCAGCTTGTGATTATCCAAGGTGAGGATCGCGTCTTCGGCGGCTCCCGTTAAAAGCGGTTCACGCGAAGCAGGCGCACTGGCTACTGCGGCTACCGCAATTGTCTCCTCCGCCTCTGCATCTCCCGGAGCGTCGAGGACACAGTCCTGCGGCGAGGCATCGGGCCGTAGTCCGACGAAGACCGGAGCCCGCAGGCGGTAGTCGTGGGTAATCATTTGATAGCGGACCGTACAAACAAGTTCGGGCCGGATCCAGGTGATTTCCTGCGCGACAGCGATCTTCCGTGGGAACGGCGAACGGGTGGCCACCAGGGGCTGCAACCGGTCGTAGATCGCCTTCATCAATTTCTGATCGAAGCCGGTACCGACGTTCCCTGCCCATGCGAGTTTCTTATTGTGATAGGCGCCCAGGATCAGCGCGCCAAAGTAATCGCGCTCCCCCTTCGTGTACCCGCAAACGATAAAGTCTGCCTCTTGCGCCACCTTGATCTTCAACCAGTCGCGGCTGCGTGCCGCCTGATAGGCGCTGTCCGCCCGCTTGGCGATGACGCCTTCCAGCCCTTGCTCGCGAACCGCTTCCACCAGGGCTGCGCCGTCGGTTTCGAAGTGCTCCGAGTAGCGAATCACTTCGTTGGGCTTCAATATCGACTGCAGCAGTGCCTTCCGCTTCAACAGGGGAGTGGAACGCAAGTCGTATCCATTCAAATAGAGCAGATCGAAGAGCAGGAATGTCACCGGCCGAGAGTGCGAGAGATGAGCGATGGCGTTCGGGTCGGCTGCCATGATTCGCGGCTGTATCCTGGCAAAACTGGGCCGGCCGGCTTCGTCCAGCACCGCGATCTCTCCGTCCAGCACGGCACTGGTTGCATTCAAACGATGCGGGAGCACGCTCAGTTCCGGATACTGGCGGTCCATCATCAGGCCCTTGCGGGAGACCAGCCGGATCTTCCCTTCCTCCAGGAAACAGATAGCGCGGATGCCATCCCATTTAATTTCGTACAGCCAGCCGGCGCCGGTTGGAGGCTGCTGAGCAATCTGGGCCAGCATCGGAGAGATGACGCGCGGCATGGGCGCTTCCACGGCTCCAGGCACGTCGGAAGGGTCGATCGATTTTCCACGCCGCTTCTTGCGCGGCGGCATCTCTTTGGCAATCTCTTCCTGTGTACGCCCTGTCGCGACGCTTTCGGAGAAGCTCTCAATGTCGTAGCCGGCCTGCACTGCCTCATCTTTCTTTTTCAGCAGCAGCCATTCATTTCCCTTCCCCCGGTTCTTCATCCGCACAATGGCAAATTCACCGCTGAGTTTCTCGCCATCCAGCCGGAACTTCAGATCGCCGCGCTCAATCTGCTCCTCGGCGGTCTTATCGCCGAGCAGTTCAAAGGTGCCGACATCCCACAGCATCACGCTGCCGGCGCCGTAGTTACCCGCGGGAATGTTACCTTCAAACGTTCCATAGTCGAAAGGATGATCTTCCACCATCACTGCAAGCCGCTTCTCCACCGGATCCAGAGAGGGCCCGTGCGGCACGGCCCAAGACTTGAGCACGCCCCCAATCTCCAGGCGGAAGTCGTAATGCAGCCGGCGCGCAAAGTGGCGCTGTACACAGAAGAAATTGCCTCCGACGGCCGGCAAAGGTGTTGGAGGAGGCTCGGGCGTCTTCGTGAACTTTCGCTTCCGGGCGTAGTCTTCAAGAGCCATGCTGTCTATATAGGATAGTGCAGGGGCAGTGGTGCTCCCGCCTACACTGATGTAGGAACCATGTCGGATACCCGCTTCATAGGCCGTGTTCCTGCCACCACACCGGCGCAACCTGGCGCGCCGCGCGAGCCCAACCGCGCGATTCCGTACGATCTTCTCAAGGACGCATCGCGGCGTGTGGGAATCATTTCGCTCCTGGCCGCTGCACTGTGGGTGTTGGGCATCGCCCTCTACCACGTCGCGAGCCGCGAGATGCGGGACCCCCTCTGGAATCAATGGCAGGCCAGTGACAGCATTGGAGTCGTCAGCATCGCGGTATCGCTGGCACTCTACTTCTATACACGGGGGACAGGCCGCGATCCGAAATTCATCCTGGACCTCGGACTGGCGTATATGGTGCTGCTCGCTTTCGCCCTCGGCTTGGAAAACCATTGGGCGGTGATGGAGCCTGGACGGCCCGTTCTGCCGGAGATCAGTTGGGTGGGCGTAATCGTGCTCCTGTTCGCGGCGATCGTACCGAACACTCCGCGGAAGACCCTCGTGGCCAGTCTCATCGCCGCTTCTATGAATCCGCTGAGTATGTTGATCTCCAAGGCGCAGGGGCTTTGGGATTTCGGCCCCGCTAGCAACGCACTGCTCATGCACTTTCCCGACTTCCTGATTGTTGGGGCTGCGGTTGTAACTTCCCATGTGGTGACAAAGCTCGGTCAACAGGTCACGAAGGCGCGAGAGATGGGCAGCTACCGGCTCGTTACGCTCCTAGGCAAGGGCGGAATGGGAGAAGTATGGCTGGCCCGCCACCGCATGCTCGCTCGCGACGCGGCCATCAAACTGATTCAGCCGGAAGTGCTGGCACGGATTTCCGGTGATAACGCAGCCCTGATGCAGAGGCGTTTCGAGCAGGAGGCCGCAACGACGGCATCGCTGCGGTCGCCGCACACGGTGGAATTATACGACTTCGGCGTCACAGCGGACGGTGTCTTCTATTACGTCATGGAGTTGCTGGACGGCATCGATCTGGAGACGCTGGTGAAGCGCTTCGGGCCACAACCCGCGTCGCGCGTAGCATCCATTCTTCGCCAGGTATGCCGCTCGCTCGAAGACGCGCACGTGCACGGGATGATTCACCGGGACATCAAACCCTCGAATATTTTTCTTTGCCGCATGGGCAATGAATATGACTATGTAAAGGTACTCGATTTTGGACTCGTGAAGGTAATTGATAACAACGATACACAGATGACCAGGGAAGGTTTGCCGCGCGGAACACCTGCGTACATGGCGCCGGAATTAGCACTGGGAACATCCAACATCGATGGCCGGACTGATCTTTACGGCCTCGGGTGCGTGGCGTATTTTCTGCTTACCGGAGGCTTGGTTTTCGAGGAGAGCGGCGCTACCGCGATGATGTTGGCGCATCTCCAGAAAGTACCGGAAGTTCCCTCCGCCAGAAGCGAGCTTGCAGTGCCCGCGGCCATGGACCGCGCCGTCATGCTGTGTCTGGAAAAAGATCCGGCGAAGCGTCCGGCTCGCGCCGGCGTTCTTTCACAGCTCCTGGAAAATTCGGCCGATCTGGGAACCTGGACTCCCGAAGTTGCCGAAAACTGGTGGCGGACAAATATACCGGGCGAGATCGTCGCCGCGCATGACGAAACCCCGCCGGCGCAGGCCGAACTCAAAGGCACCACTACACTCTGACCTCTAAGCGTTTTCAGGAACGATGTACGGCGCGCGGTAATTTCTGGAGATATACCGGTTAGCCTCCGCATCGTTGCGATAGGTCTCGGTCTTGCCATCGAACTTCAGCCTCCGGTCCACCCGGTAACTCGTGTTCGCCATGTGAACCATGGCCGCCGACATATGGCCTTCCAGAATGTCCGCCCTTTGATCTGTCACCAGGCGGCTCCGCACGGCTTTCTGAAAGTTCGCCATGTGCTCCTTTGTATCCGGCTCGTCGGACTTCCCGGGATGCTTCATGGTTTCCCCCGGTTCGCGCTTGTCGCCGAGGAAAATCTGGAAGTCATTGTCATCCACAATGAGATAGCCCCCGCTGCCGAAGAAGATGTTGCCGATGTAATGCGGACCTTGCACCTGATCCAGGCCGCCTTCGCTGCCGGTGGGCAGACCACGCACTTCGAAGACAATCTGCGCATCGCCATAGTCGAACCGGGCAAGCTGCGTATTGGCAGTTTGCTGATCGTCGTTATAGACGTATTTGCCGCCCGTCGAGTCCACGCTCAGCGGATGTTCGGTCTTGCCGAGACCCCACCGCGCGATGTCCATCTCGTGGATGCCCTGATTGCCGATATCGCCGTTGCCCGTATCCCAAAACCAGTGCCAGTTATAGTGAAACCGGTTCTTGTAGAACGGACGCATTTCCGCTGGGCCAAGCCATTTATCGAAATCGACACCAGGAGGCACGGCGCTTGCTTCCTCATGGCCGATGGAGAGGCGGCGCTTGTAGCAGAGGCCCTTCGCCATATAGAGCTTCCCGATGACGCCGTTGTGGAGCAGCTCGATGGCGCGGATCTTATGCGGCATCGACCGGCTTTGCGTGCCCACCTGGACAATGCGCTTGTATTTCCGGGCAGCTTCCACCTGCTTGCGTCCTTCAAAGATGTTGTGCGAAGACGGCTTCTCGCAGTAGACGTCTTTGCCCGCCTGGCATGCCCAGATGGTGGCAAGAGCGTGCCAGTGATTGCAGGTGGCGACGGAAATAGCATCGATTTCCTTGTCTTCGAGGAGCTTGCGGATATCCTCGTACGATTTGGGTTTCGCTCCCTGGACATTCTCAGTAAACGGCACGGCGCGCTCGGCAACAGCCTGGTCGATATCGCAAATGGCCGCCACGCGCGAACCGGGGAGTGTGGCGTAGGCGTTCATGTGACTGCGCCCGCGGCTTCGTACCCCGACGACTGCCATGTTGATGCGGTCGTTGGCGCCCAGGATCGGACGGCTTGCAGTGGCCACTGCTGCGCTGGCGGTCAGGAATGTGCGGCGATTCATGCGGCTCCCCTTCGCCCTTACTTTACATCACAATTTATTGAGAAGGCTGATACTGTATGTAGCGGAGGTTTTAGCAAGTTGGAAAAGTGTCTGATCGTGCTACTGATGGGCGCTTGCGGTATTGCCAATGCCGCGGTGGACTATGGCCGGGACGTCAGGCCCATCCTGTCGGAGAACTGTTTTCTTTGTCACGGACAGGACGCCAAGAAGCGCATGGCCGGTCTGCGCCTGGATTCATTCGAGGGAGCCACTGCGCAACGCGCGGGACGAGCTGCTTTGGTTCCGGGCAAGCTGGAGGCGAGCGAGATTTATGCGCGCATCACGGCGGAGCCCTCCAAAAGGATGCCTCCGGTCTACTCCAACCGTACGTTGACGCCGGAACAGGTCACCACGCTAAAGCGCTGGATTGAGAGTGGCGGAGCCTACTCCAAACACTGGGCATTCGTGCCGCCGCAGCGGCCGGCGATGCCGCAACCCCGTATCGACGCGTTCGTGCGGAAGCGTCTGGAAGCCGAGGGGCTGAAGCCCAATCCGCCGGCAGCACCAGGTGCCTGGCTGCGGCGCGTGTCACTGGACCTGACGGGACTTCCGCCCTCGCTGGACGAGTTGGACTCCTTCGCGAAGGAAGTTGCTACTCGCGGCGAGGCAGCCTATACGGCCGCCGTCGATCGCCTCCTCGCTTCTCCACGATACGGAGAGCGCATGGCCATGGATTGGATGGATGTGGCGCGCTACGCCGATACACACGGCTTCAACAACGATTCGGCGCGCTCCATGTGGCGATGGCGCGACTGGGTAATCGACAGCTTCAATGCGAACATGCCGTACGACCGCTTTATCACCGAACAACTGGCCGGGGATCTGCTGCCGAATCCAACGATGAATCAACGCATCGCCACCGGGTTTGGTCGAAACCACGTCATCAACTCGGAAGGCGGCATTATCGACGAGGAATACCGGGTGGAGTACGTCACAGACCGGGTTCGTACGTTAGGAATGGCCTGGCTCGGCCTGACGCTTGAATGCGCGCACTGCCATGACCATAAGTTCGATCCCATCACGCAGCGCGACCATTACCGCTTCTACGCTTTCTTCAATAATGTCCCCGAACTTGGGGAAGACGGGCGCGTGACGAACGCAGTTCCCCTTATGCCGGCTCCGACAAGTGAGCAACAGATGCGTATAGCGGAGTTGCAGGACAGAATTGCCCGCCTGACACCTCCGGACCAGTTCCATGAGCAGCAGCGCAATGCCGGCACCACTCCCGGCGGCGCCGTGTGGCAGTACTCCTGCGCGTCTGCCTGCACGCCCGGTGAAACGAGTCCGAAGCCGGGTGTACCCGTGTCAAAGCGAAAGCCGCTGACGTTCAGCGCATGGATCAACCCGGGTGAAAGCGATACAAACGTGGCGCTGCTTTCCGCAATGGACTACAGCGTGAATCCCGTGGCCACAACGTACGGAAAGGGAATGGAGTTCCGGCTGGTAAACGGCGAACTCGAATTCCGTTTCGGAGACCGCTTCCCTGCCTACGAGATTCGCGTACGTTCTCAAGGGGCAAATTTCAAACCAGGGCAGTGGCGTCACGTGGCGTTGACTTATGACGGGGCCGAAGGCAAGACCTCGATGCGCGCGGAAACGTCCTGGGTGAGGTTGTTCGTCGACGGCCGGGAAGTGGGTGTAAAGATCCTCAACGAAGGGTTTACGCTCCCGGACGAGAAATCGGACAAGCCGTCGCCCACTGTTTTTCGCATTGGCTGGGACAATGCCGCAAAGAGCCAGCGCTATAGCGGGCTGTTGGACCAGATCGCATTTTGGCCGCGTGTCCTGACAGACGATGAGATCGCCGGACTTGTGGACAAAGCGGGAATCCCGGACAAAGAGAAGCCGCTGCAGTCGTCTCGTAAAGAGCTTTTCGCGATTCAGCGCAAGATACCCACGGTGATGGTCATGCAGGAAATGGCTACGCCGCGCGAAACGCATGTACTGCTGCGCGGGGGCTACAACACTCCCGGAGAAAAGGTAGAGCCGGGTGTTCCGGAAGCGCTCCTGGGGGCTTGGCCCGTCGGTGCGCCAAAGAACCGCCTCGGGCTGGCCCAATGGCTTACCAAGCCGGACCATCCGCTCACAGCCCGCGTGGTGGTCAACCGTTTTTGGCAGCAGGTGTTCGGCCTCGGGATAGTCAAGACCAGTGACAATTTTGGATTGCAGGGCGAATCGCCGAGCCACCCGGAACTTCTGGACTGGCTGGCGCTGGAGTTCATCGATTCCGGGTGGAACGTAAAAGCCCTGATGAAGCAGATGGTTTTGTCGGCCACCTATCGCCAGGACGCGTCTGCTTCGCCGGAAATGTTTACGCGTGATCCGGAAAACCGGTTGCTCGCGCGCGGGCCGCGATTCCGACTGCCGGGTGAGTTAATACGCGACCAGGCTCTGTTCCTTTCCGGTCTGCTGAAGAACAGGCTGGGCGGACCCAGTGTGTTTCCTTATCAAACGAAGGATTTGTACAAGGGCATCGTGGTGGCAGCCGATATTCCGGGAACAAAATATATCGAGAGCCAGGGCGACGATCTCTACCGGCGCAGTCTTTATACCTTCTGGAAGCGAACCGTGCCGCATCCGACGATGACGGTCTTCGACGTCCCCGACCGCGAGGTCTGCACCGTTCGGCGCTCCGTGACGAACACTCCACTACAGGCTCTGACGCTGCTAAACGAACCCATTTTCGTCGAAGCGGCAAGAAAAGTGGCCGAACGCGCTTATCGCGAAGGCGGTTCGGACACGGGCGCACGATTGGAGTTTCTGTTCCGGCTCGCCACCGGACGCAAGGCACGCGCGCCTGAACTGAGCGTTTTGCGAAAGACGTTTGAGCAGATGCTCTCACAATTCACGGCCGACCAAACGGGAGCACGCGCGTTGCTTGCCGTTGGCGAATCCACTTCTGACCAGGCCATTCCGGTAAATGAACTGGCCGCCTATGCGGCTGTGGCAAACATGGTTTTGAACATGGACGAAGTGATTACAAAAGGTTAAATTTTTATGCATTGTGGAAATTACTCTCGCTTCGCTTCTCGCAGGGACGTCCTGGCGCGAACCGCCTATGGCATCGGCGCCGCGGCCCTGCATGCATTGCTCGGCGGTTCACAGGCCGCCGCCGCTCCCAGGCTGTTTCCCAACTTCGCGCCCCGCGCCAAACGGGTGATCTTTCTGTTCCAGGCGGGCGGGCCGTCGCACCTGGATCTGCTCGACTACAAGCCCGAGATAAAGGATCGCTTCAATCAGGACATCCCTCCATCCGTTTTCGGAACGCAGCGGATTACCGGCATGGTCGCCCAGCAGGATCGGTTTCCCATTGCGCCGACAATGTATGGCTTCGGACAGCGCGGCAAGAGCGGCATGTGGCTCAGCGACCTGCTCCCGCACACCGGCAAGGTCGCCGATGAGATCTGTCTGCTGCGCGCCATGCACACAGAAGCCATCAATCACGATCCCGCGATTACGTTCATCCAATCGGGAAGCCAGTTGCCGGGTCGGCCCAGCATCGGCGCATGGGTGGATTACGGTCTGGGAAGTGAAAATCAGAATCTGCCGGCGTTCGTGGTCTTGAATTCGTTGCCTAGCAATGGCATGGCCGACCAGGGACTGCTCTCGCGGCTCTGGGGCGCGGGTTTTCTTCCCAGCCGCTATCAGGGCGTTCAGTTCCGTTCGGCAGGAGACCCCGTGCTCCAGCTTTCGGATCCTCCGGGTATTACCCGCGAACGGCGTCGCACGCTGCTGGATGGGCTTGCGCAGCTGAACGGGCAGTTGCATGATCGCGTGGGCGACCCTGAAATCGAGACGCGCATCGCGCAATACGAGATGGCGTTCCGGATGCAGGCGAGCGTTCCCGAACTGGCCGATACATCCGGCGAACCCGACCACATTCACGAGCTCTATGGAGAGGACTCACGCAAGCCCGGCACATTTGCTTCGAATTGCCTCCTCGCACGCCGGCTGGCGGAGCGAAATGTGCGCTTCATCCAGTTATTTCATCGCGGCTGGGACCATCACGGTGGACTGACGGAGAAGATCCCGGCGCTCGCTCGCGATACCGACCAGGCCTCGGCGGGGTTGATTCTGGATCTGAAGCAGCGCGGCATGCTCGACGATACGCTCGTGATCTGGGGCGGCGAGTTCGGACGTACTCCGTACGCGCAGGGTCCGCTGAAACCCGATAACTACGGCCGCGACCATCACGGCCGCGTGTTTTCCATGTGGATGGCCGGAGGCGGCCTGAAAAAAGGATACACGCACGGCAGCTCGGACGACTTCGGATTCAACGTGGCCGAGGGTGGAGTTCACATCCACGACCTGCAGGCAACCATCTTGCATCTGCTGGGAATCGATCACCAGAAATTGACCTACGAATTCCAGGGGCGGCGGTTCCGTCTGACGGATGTAGAAGGCAGCGTGGTGAAAGAGGTCCTGGCTTGAGGCTTGTGCTCGCCGCGGCGTTTGCGTTGACAGCGGCGCAAGCCCAGACGGACTGGCCGATGTTCGGGCACGATCCCGGCGCGCGGCGCTTTTCCCCCTTAAAGCAGATTACGCCGGCGAATGTCGCCCGATTGCAAAGAGCCTGGACGTTCCATACCGGCAAGCCAGGGTCAGAGGGGATACCGGTCGTAGTGGGAAACGTGATGTACATCACCGCGGCCAACGGCATTTTTGCTGTCGAGGCGGAGACGGGGAAACAACTCTGGCACTACGAGGCCACTCGCGTGGCGCTTCGCGGATCTGCTTATTGGCCGGGCAATAAATCGACTCATCCGCGTATTTTCGCCGGAGTGAAAGGCGGCATGATCGCCCTCGACGCGACGACTGGAAAACCTGCTACGGGCTTTGCGAACGAGGGGCTGCTCGATCTTCTGAAGGGTGTTCTGGGCGATCTGCCGGATGCGCGCTTTTCTCTGGACTCGCCGCCCACGGTCTTCAAGAATATTGTGATCACCGGAAGCGCCAACGGCGAAGGATTGCCCACGGCGGGCGCATACGGTGATATCCGCGGTTGGGACGCGTTCACCGGAAAACTGGTGTGGACATTCCATACTGTGCCGCGTCCTGGTGAGCCCGGCAGCGACACGTGGCCGGAGGGCGCGTGGAAAAACCGGTCGGGTACCAACGCCTGGGGATTCCTCACCCTGGATATGGCGCGCGGGATTGTTTATGTTCCGCTAGGCTCGCCAACGTCCGACTTCTACGGCGCCGATCGCCATGGCGACGGGCTTTACGGGAACTGCCTCGTGGCGCTGGATGCCGCGACGGGAAAGCTGAAGTGGTATCAGCAACTGGTCCACCACGATCTGTGGGACTTCGATCCCGCTGCCGCGCCGGTGTTGTTTGAAGCGATGCAAAATGGGCGCTCCGTACCGGCGGTAGCGCAGATCACCAAGATGGGAATTCTGTTCGCCTTTAATCGCATTACTGGGAAGCCGCTGTATGGAATGGAAGAGCGGCCCGTGCCCCAGAGCACAGTGCCTGGCGAGAAGACCGCCGCGACACAACCGTTTCCGCTCAAGCCGCCGCCGCTCTCCCGGGTTGAGTTTACGAAAGACGAAATCTACAACCTGACACCGGAACACGCCGCCTTTTGCCGCGAACTCTTCGATAAGAACAAGATGCAGATTGGAAGCCTTTATACACCGCTAGGGCTGGAGGTCAACACGCTGATGTTCCCGAGTACCCTTGGCGGCGGAGGCTGGGGTGGGGTGTCAGTGGATCCTTCGCTCGGCTATCTTTTTACCAACGTCAATAACCTGGGTCAATGGGGCCACATGGAAAAGCGGACCGATCCGAAAACCGGAGTGGTCAGCTATGTTCGCACGTCGGCTTATGGAGCCTATGCCCGATTCTGGAATCGCGATACCTACACGCCATGCACCAATCCACCCTACGGGGAAATGGTGGCAGTGGATACGCGAACGGGAGATATCGCATGGCGCTCGCCGCTGGGGATCATTCCGGGGCTCGAAGAAAAGGGAATCAAGAATGCCGGTGCGCCCAGTCTTGGAGGCAGCATTGCCACTGCCGGAGGATTGGTATTCATCGCAGCCACCAATGACAGCCGCTTCCGTGCCTTCGAATCACGGACAGGCAAATTGCTCTGGGACCAGCCGATCGACGCTAATGGCCATACCATCCCGATTACCTACCAGGGGAAGGATGGCAAGCAATACGTGGCCATCATGGCCGGCGGAGGCGGAGGTTATTTCGGCGGGACGCCCAGTGACAGCGTGATAGCGTTCGCCCTGGGGGATAGCGTGGCTCCGGCGGCGCTCACCACCTTAACGCGAGCAGAACCGCGCGTCACTTCCCCTACCCCTGTGGTTCTTCCCGAAGGCGCGGGCAAAGCGCTGGTCCAGCGGACATGCGGCGCAACCTGCCACGGGCTGGAATCGGTCACAGGTCAGCGCCGGGATCGCGCTGCCTGGGCAGCCATGGTGGATAACATGATCTCCCGCGGTGCGAATCCGAAAGCCAACGAAGTAAAGACGATAGTCGATTATTTGACCGCGCATTACGGCAAGTAGCCTCAGCGTTTCAAAGCCCGTGTCCGCATAACCCCGCAATTTTCGCTTTCTCTAGTGGGTAGCTTTTAGGAGAAAGTATGTCTTACAGTTTCCGCCTGGCATTCTTTGCCGTTCTGACCTGTTGCATCGCCTCGATTGCCCAAACCGTGTCCCAGCTTCGCAAGGTGGAACCGCGCGACCTGTTCTATGAGACGGCGATCCTTCGTTCCCCGGCACAGCATATTCCCACCCTTCGCTACCGGGTCCTGCAGAAACAGCCCGATGGAGGGTTCGCCGGTGTGGACCCGTCTTCCACGGTTTTCCAGTCCGGTGACCAGGTACGGATTCACATTGAGGCAAACCAGGACGGTTTCTTGTATATCGTGCAGCGAGGTTCCAGCGGGCAATGGGGTGTGCTGTTCCCCGCTGCGACCATCAACAATGGCAATAACCGGACAACGGCCTTCCAGGCGGTTGAAATCCCTTCGGCAGCAGGCAGGGGTTTCATGTTTGACGCCAGGGCCGGCCGGGAGAATGTCTTTTTACTCTACTCGTGCCGGTCTATACCGGTCGACTCTCTGATGGCGTCACTCAATCAGCCGGCCCCTATGAAATCCAGGGATCTGGTGTTCGAGAAGTCGGAGGAGAATGCCCCGGG
>JBDUEM010000133.1:0-19000 GCA_040002435.1 Bryobacteraceae bacterium | reverse complement strand
CCACGGCAGCACATCTTGATCTTCCGCAAGAACTCCATGTAGCGTACTCCCTGGCCGCCGGTCAACTGGAAAACGACCGGATTGCCTCGAATTCCGGAAGAAAGGCAGCCACCAACTTAGAGGCTTTGTCGGCCAGCCCCAAACCGGCCAAGGCAGGGTATTCCTCAGGAGCCGTGTATCCCTTGCGGGGCGGCTCAATGGTGATGTCGAGCGCCTTCACGGTGGCGTCCGCGGCGTGAATAATATCTGCGAGATGAAAGGGACTGCCGGCGCCCGGTTCCTTCGGCGCGGCCTTCGGCTGGTGATGGTGACGGACCGCCAGTTGGACCGGATACGGCAGCTTCCAACTCTCCAGGGCCGCCGCGGAAAGCTCACAATGGTCCAGGCCGAGAAACTCCCGTTCACAGTCCTCGGGGGTTCGCGAGTCGCCGGCCGGCAGGGCTTCTATCAGCCGGGTGATTTTCTCGTATTCGTCGACCAGCGCAATGGCGATCAGCAGTTTTCCGATGTCGTGAAATAGCCCGCCAACGAAAGCGCCTTCGGCGTACTCCACCGGCACGCACTCGGCAATCTTGTCGGCCATCAGCGCCGTGGCAACCGAGTGCAGGTTAAAGCGCGCCGTCGACCAGCCGCGCGGCGTTTTGATGCTCTTCCACATGCGATTGACCGAAAAGCTGAGTGCCGTATTCCGCAGCTTCGACAAACCCATGATGGCAATGGCGTGATTGACGGAGTTGATAGTTCCGCTGCAGCCATAGAGCGCGGAATTCACCGTCTTCAGGACGTTGCCGGCCAGAACCGTATCTTTCTCAATCAGGGCGCCCAACTGAGCAAATGAAATATCGTCTTTGGCGAGACTTGCCAGCAGCCGATTTAAGATTGGAGAAAGCGGCGGAAGGCTGCTAAGACTATGCAATGCCTTCTGCCGGAAGATGGCGGCTGGTGCGTTTGACGTCACCCCCTGTATATCGGCGAAGAAAGAGCGAACTTTAACTCTTCGCCGCACGCTACCATAGCAAGATGCCCGCATCTTGCGTCTTTTGCAGAATTGTCTCTGGTGAGATTCCGGCCCACAAAGTCTACGAAGACGATGTTTCCATTGTCTTTCTCGACAACGGACCGCTGTTTCCCGGACATTGTCTTGTAACTCCCAAACTCCATGTGGAGACGCTGGCGGACCTTCCATCCGATCTGGTGCAGCCGGTTTTCGCCAACGCTCAACTGATAGCCAGAGCGGTGGAGCGGGGCCTGGGCGCCGACGGCTCATTTGTCGCCGTCAACAACCGCATCAGCCAGAGTGTTCCGCACCTGCATGTTCATGTGGTTCCCAGGCGAAAAAAGGACGGTTTAAAAGGTTTTTTTTGGCCCCGGCAACCCTACCGGGACGAGCAGGAAAAAGAATCGGTGCTGCGCGCCCTGCAGGCGGCAATAAAAGATCTGCGAGCCGGCTTCTAATATTCTTGCAAAAAACTCATTGACATTCTGACCGATAGTTGTACATACTACCTGAGTTGCATATGCAACTATCTCTCGACTCCGGAAGGTGTCCGTTGAATCCAGCAATACGCCGCGGGATTGCCGCTTTTGCCCTCCTGCTCGCTTCCAATCTCTTTGCACAGGCGCCGCCTGCGCCAGTAAACACTACACAGGTTTTGGCCTTCTTGACGATCCGGCCGGGTATCGCGAGGGATCAGATCATGAAGGTGATGAATGACGAGGTCAAGTCCACGGTCCGGCTTTATCTCGACGGAAAGATTCAGCAATGGTGGGCGCGCGGAGACGGCAAAGGAGTTGTTTTCCTGATGGACTGCAAGCAGGTCAGCGACGCCAGGGCAGTCCTGGAGACGCTGCCCCTGATCAAAGCGAATTTCGCGGAGTTTGAGTACATTCCCGTAGGCCCGCTGGCGCCGCTCCGTTTTCTTCTCGGCTCTCCTGCCCAGTAATCCGCCATGGCCCGCAAAACTTCCTCATTAGAGCCCAAGCCGCTCCCTGACATCGATTGCGCCTGCGCAACGATCCGCCGGGCGGCGCGGGTCGTAACACAGCTTTACGCGGAAGAGCTGAGCCCCAGGCTGGAAGCCACGCAGTTTGCGCTGCTTTCGATTCTGGGCGCGCGGCCCGGCTGTAACCAGGTAACCATCGGCAGAGCCCTTGCTTTCGACAAAACGACGCTCTCCCGCAACCTGAAACTGCTGAAGGCAAACGGCTGGATAGAGGTTCAACCCGCGGAAGATTTGCGGGACCGGGGGTACCGTCTTACCGCCGCTGGGAAGGATGTGTTGCATACTGCGAAACCCGGCTGGAAGCGGGCGCAGGGGCGGCTTCGCGGTTCCATGACCCCCGCCGAATGGGACGTCATGTGGAAAGGCCTGCGGATCCTGACGCAAGCTGCCCAGTCGGCGCGGCGAAGATATGATTAGGGAGCATGGGGATCATAAAGACAGTCAGACTGCATGCGACCCGTCACAGAATCAACTTGTAGACCTCAATTTCGAGGGAAGGTCTACAGATTGCTCTGAGCGTCCCGGACGTTGAATGTCCTTGCCGACTGGGCTCTGAAGCCGATCTACACGGCGGAGGGCAAGCTGCATCATGAGCCGCAGGTGCATTTCCAGATCGGCGATGCTTTCCTCAAGTAACGTGGCAGTAAACTACAACTATGCTCACTCGCCGGTCGTTCCTCGGATCCGCCGGCCTGACCCCTGTAGCTCTGGCCGCCGCCGTTCCCTCTGATTCCCCCATATTGAAATTGAAGAGTCGCCGCGCGGAGGCTCAGCCCATTACCCCGGCCGAGCGCCGCGCCCGCATCGAGCGCGCCCAGGCGCTGATGGCGGAAAGCAAGGTCAACTCCATTTGCCTGGCTGGCGGAACTTCGCTTGAGTACTTCAGCGGCGTGCGATGGGGAAACAGCGAGCGCCTCTTTATAATGGTGATTCCCGCCCGCGGCGAACCGTTTTATGTGGCGCCGCATTTTGAAGAGGAGCGAGCCCGGGAACAGATCGCACAAGGCAATGGGACAGAAAAGGCGCACGTCTTCACATGGCACGAGGATGAAAGCCCTTACACACTGGTAGCTACCTCTCTGAAGGAGCGCGGGCTCGCCACGGGAAAGTTGGGCATCGAGGAAACGGTGAAATTTGTCTTCGCCGACAGCCTTGGCACGGCCATCCCGGCGGCGACGGTCAGCAGCGCGACGGCCGTTACCGCCGGATGCCGCATGATCAAGAGCCCTGCCGAAATTGCCCTGATGCGGCTCGCGGCCAGTGTCACTCTCCAGGCCTATGAAGCAGCATGGAAAGGCGTCACGGACGGAATGACGCAGCGCGACTTCAGCGGACTGATTGGCGCCGCCTATCAGGCGCTGGGATTTCCCGGTTTTGTGAGCGTGCAGGTGGGGGAATTCTCTGCACTGCCGCACGGCTCAGTAAAGCCGCAGAAGATTCGCGAGGGCACCATCGTGCTCATTGACGACGGCTGCAAAGTGGAAGGCTATACCTCCGACATCAGCCGCACCATGGCGCTCGGAAAGCCAACCGACAAAATGCGGAAAGTCTTCGATATCGTCCATCAGGCGCAGAGCGCCGCCCTGGCCGCCGCAAAGCCGGGTGTGCCCTGCCAGGCCATCGACGCCGCGGCCCGTAAGGTGATCACGGAGGCGGGCTTCGGTCCGGACTATCAGTATTTCACTCATCGCGTCGGTCACGGGATGGGTATGGATATCCACGAGTGGCCCTATCTGGTTCGCGGGAACATGCTGCCGCTGGCGCCGCATATGACCTTCAGCGATGAGCCCGGGGTTTACATCCCTGGCGAATTCGGCGTTCGGCTGGAGGACGACATGCACATCACGGAATCCGGGGCCGAACTCCTCACTCCGCAAAGCTTGTCGCTCGAACACCCCTTCGCGACCGCGTGAAGGCGTTCAGGCGCAGAGAGCATAAGCTTCGCGAAGCCAGGCTATTAGTTCGGCGTCGATCTGCTCCAGGGACGTCAGCTTCACGTCCAGGTGCCATCGATTCTTCGAAACCTGCTCTGCCTTTGCGATGCGCGCACGGGCAATCGGTTGAGCGGCTTTAATAGTCAAGACCAGATACTGCCGCCGTGGATGTACACCGGCAAAGGCGGTTTTCCGCACCAGGTGGATCGACGTCTTCTTTACTTCCACCTGATAATCCCCTATCTCCCTCAGCGAAGTAAGGAGAGCGTTGTAAATCGCGAGAGACTCCGGCCCTGCAAGCGACAGGGCGCTGTTCCCCTCAGTCATGGAGTCATTTCCTTAGGTCCTGTATCAGGATGCCCCGGGCGGCAATTTCAGTCAATAGCTGCCGGACCGCGGCGGACGTTTCACCATCCCCTGGAACGATGACGGCCCACTGCAAATCTTCGCGGAACTCTTTGGTGCTGATGCGCCAGGCTGTCAGCTCAATCGGCGTGGTGCGACCGATCTGAATCACGGACCAGTGCCGCGCCAGCGCAAAAGCAGTTTCGCGATCCGGCTCGCTCCCGCGCACGATGAAGTGATTGTCGCCATGCACGAGAATCCCGATCATCGCTTTTCGAATTCATGAACCTCAAAGATCGCTACGCCGTGCCGGTCGCGGATGACATTCAGGATCTTGTCGGAATACCCGTGTTCGGAAGCAAAGTCCAGCAGCCTTTTCCGGGTGCCGGCCGTCACCTCGTGTCCCTCGGTATGCACTGCATAGACGATGTTCGGAGTTGCCAGAAATCGCTCCAGACGCGCCGCACCGCCCGCTTCCTCCAGGCCGGGAACAATCCCGTCAGAGCCCGAATGGTACCCGATCCGTCCCTCCCCGTAGTACTCCACCTGCTGCAGCATCCCCCAGTCGGCCGCAAAGACCACACGTCCCGGCCTGCGCCCTAGATCGCCCACGAGGCCCCGCACCGCGTCCGTCCACAGCAGCGCCGGGCCATTCTGGATGAAGTGCGCCAGGTACATGTTGACTACAACAACGTTTGAAGCAACGCACACCAGGACAACGACCGCCGCGGCGGTGGAGGGGGCACCGGGCCAGCGGTCAAAAAGCGCGAACAAAGCCAATCCCAACATCAGTTGCGGCAGTGGCCACAGCAGCACCGTGTGATGAATGGAGCCGCCCGTCCCGGCAGTCGACAGCATAATCGCCGTCGCGAGGACGCCGCCCGCTAAGAGGAGCAGGCTCGTCCGGCGTGCGCCTCCCCGCCGGCAGAGAAACGGCGCCAGCACGACCCCGGCTATTAACAGGTAATACTGCGCGCTCCAGCGCGGATCTCCCAAAATTCCATTGACCCTCACTGAAGCCTTCTCCCACGCTTTCAAGGGCGGCGCCGGACCCGCCGGGTCCTCCAAAACCAGGTAGCCCATTAATCCGCTACCGTCGAAGGTCCTCCGCAGCATGTTCAGCTTTCCCTCGATTCCTACTGGTTCCATCTGCGCATTGGCCGCGAACGTCCGCCAGTGATGGGTGACGTTGTAGTAGAGCAGTGGTGCCGCGCCTAGGACAAATCCGATGACACTCACCGCGGCAAAGCGGGGGCTTCGCGCCAGGCGGAATAGCTCGAGAGGATAAATGAGTAATGCCGCCACCGAAAATCCAGCCAGCAGCCAGATAAACAGCGCCTTGTCCCAAAGAGCCAGCCCTGCACAGAATGCTGCCGCAAAGAGCCAGCGGGCTTGCTTGTCCTGCACGAAACGAACCAAAGTGTATAGCGCCGACGTCACCAGCAAATGCTGCAGGGCCACCGGACCCCAATCGAACTCGCAGGTCAACAGATAAATGGCGTCGGTGGCCAGAAGCAGCGAAGCCAGGATGGCAACGCGTGTATCCGTCAACCGCCGCAGAGCCAGAAAGAACAGCGCGATGGAGATCGCTCCGAAGGCCAGGACAGGTAGCCGCAAGGTCAGGTGACCTGATCCTGCAAGTAGCAGCACGGGTGCGTAGATTGCCGCCTTCAACGTACCGACGTACGTCATCAGCATCAATGGCACTTGGCCAAACGGCGTCTGCGCTACATATTCGATCTCAGCCGGGGCGTGAATGGAGCTGATAAACAGGACCTCGTCGTACTGCGCTCCGGGATATTGGACCATCAGGAGTCCAAGTAATACAAAGACCAGGCATACCAGTAACGCTGCCACATACGGCCCCCATCGTCGATTCTCCTGCATTCGTCGTACCACTATATCCATTGCGCATGGAGGCGAGGTAATCTAACGGAAGTGGAAAACCTTCGCTTCACCTGCCAGCCGAATTGCACCAATTGCTGCGACCAGCAGGGATTCGTTTATCTCAGCGAGTCCGACGTCATCCACGCGGCGGAATACGTTGGTATGAGCGCAAAGGATTTCGAGGCGAAGTATGTCTACCGCACACGGAATTTGATCCGCCTGCGGAAACCGCGAGGCAAGCAGTGTCATTTTTTACTGGAGAAGGGCTGCGCAATCCATCCCTCGAAGCCGACCCAGTGCCGTGCTTTTCCGTTTTGGCCTGAGTTGGTGGAGAGCCGACGCAACTGGAATGAAACGGCAAAGTATTGCCCTGGTATCGGAACGGGACAATTGATTCAGATTGGAACGGCTCTCGAAATGGCTGAGGTCATGAAGAAGGCATATCCGGGGATGTACGAGAAGCCAGACAAGCCGTTGTAGACAAGGAAGAATCTTCACCCCCGCGTGCCCAGGCCGGCGATACCCCGTCTTTTGTGGCCATCCGCCTGCATTTCTTTTCGGCGAAATGCTAGGAGCAACCGGAATTAATTTGCAGCGCTACATGGATCTGCTCAGTACACGGCAGAAACTGGTAGCCTCCAATATCGCCAACGCCGACACGCCGGGCTATAAGACTAAAGACCTCAATTTCCAGTTCGAATACCTGAGTCTGACTCAGGGCGCTGAGCCCAACGTCGTGAACGCCGAAGGACTGAAGACCAAAAACGATGGCAACAACGTGGATATCGACCGCGAGGCGCGCCTGCTGTCGGAGAATGCCATTCGCTTTAACTTGGCGTCCACGTTGCTGAAATCGCAGATTCGCCAGCTCCGCACTGCCATACAGGAAGGAAAATAATGAGCCTGTTCACATCGCTGTCGGTAAGCGCCTCGGGCATGGGCGCGCAACGCACCCGCGCGGAACTGCTGGTGGAGAACCTGGCGAACGCCGAGACCACGCGAACGCCGGAGGGCGGCCCCTACCGCCGTAAGGATGTCGTCTTCAGCAGTCAGGCGCAGGGCTCTCCTTTCTCCTCCATCTTTCAGGCCCAGATGGATGCAAACGGCGTAGCCGCATCGGACGTCATTGAGGATACACGGGACCCCGATCGCCGTTACCTCCCCGGCCATCCCGATGCGGGCAAGGACGGATATGTGGCCTTTCCGAAAATCAATCCGGCCGAAGACATGGTGGACCTGATGGGAGCATCGCGCGGCTACCAGGCCAACATTGCCGCCATGACCGCAGTCAAGGACATGATCAACCGCTCGCTGGACCTCATGAAATAAACTTATGACGCCTCCCATCGGTACTTCCATCCCGCCTCTGCAGTCCCTGCCCGCGATCCAACCACCCACAATCCAGCCATCCGGCAGCGGGGAGTTCCAGTCGATGTTCGCCACCGCGATCCACAACGTGGAGAGCTTTCGGAAGGACGCAGATGTCAAGATAGGGAATTTCCTGGCCGGGGAGGGCGACGAACTCCACAACGTGGTGATGTCCACACAAAAAGCCGAGCTTTCCTTCGAACTCTTTCAGCAAGTGAGAAATAAAGTCGTGCAAGCCTACCAGGAAGTAATGCGCATGCAGATGTAGGGAGTGCGGTAAATCGCCATGAACGCCCTCCTTGCCAGATTGACGAACGTCCAGAAGATCTCAGTGGGGATTGCCGTGGCGGTTCTGATCGCCGGTCTTTTCGGATTTCTCAAGTGGAATAAAGAGCGGGACTTCCGGCCACTCTACACTGGCGTGGCTGCTGATGATGCGGGGGCAGTCCTGGCGAAGTTGAAGGAGACCGGAGCCGAATACCGTGTCTCCGATGGCGGAGCCACCATCCTGGTACCATCCTCCAAGGTGGCCGAAACCCGCCTCCAGATGGCCGCCTTGGGCCTTCCCAAAACTGGCAGGATCGGCTACGAACTGTTTGATAAGACGAACTTCGGCGTCACCGACTTCACCGAGCAGGTGAACTACCACCGTGCACTCGAAGGCGAACTCGAACGCTCCGTGATGGCCCTGGCTGAGGTGGAGCAGGCCCGCGTCCACATTACCCTTCCCAAGGCTTCTCTCTTCGTCGAAAGCCGGCAACCTGCCAAGGCAAGCGTCATGATCAAACTGCGCGTCGGCGCCAGGATTTCGCCCCAGAATATTCTTGCCATCACCCACTTGGTCGCAAGTGCCGTCGATGGCCTGACGCCCGATGGCGTATCCCTCCTAGACATGCAGGGTACTCTGCTGAGCCGTCCACGGAAGGGCTTGAATGGGGACGGAATGGAAGCCTCCGACGCCGCCCTCGATTATCGCCAGCGTGTGGAAAAGGATTTGCTGGTAAAGATCAATTCGAGTCTGGAACCGGTGCTGGGTGCCGATAAGTTCCGTAGCGGTGTCTCGGTGGAATGCGATTTCACCAGCGGAGAGCAAAGTGAAGAGACTTTCGATCCCAGCAAGTCGGTAATGGTAACGGCTCAAAAGACGGAGGATACCGCCGGCGGATCCACCAGCAACGGCGTTCCCGGTACCTCGTCCAACCTTCCGCGTCCCACCTCCAGGCCCGGAGCCGCGGGCTTGGCAACTTCTCGCAAAACGGAGAATATCAGCTATCAATCCAGCCGCATGGTGAAGCGCCTCCACTTGCCGCAAGGCAATTTGAAACGGATGTCGGTGTCCATTCTGGTGGATCAGGCGATCCGCTGGGAAGGCGAAGGTCCGAAAGCGAAGCGAATTCTTGAGCCGCCGCCGCCGGAAAAAATCAAAGCTATCAAGGACTTGGTGGCCGGCGTAGTCGGTCTGCAGACAGACCGGGGCGACCAACTTATTGTTGAGAGCCTGCCCTTTGAATCCACACTCAATCAAGAGCCCCCTCCGCTGCCGCCGTCAGCGGTTCCATTGGTGCCGGGAATGCAATATCCGGTCTGGCTTCCCTCGTTTCTGCGGCGGCCGAACGGGATGTTGTATCTGGGAGCCGGCGGTACCGTATTGGTGCTATTACTGGTTGCCGGGGTCTTTACGATGTTGCGCCGGAAAAAGAAGCCGGTGATCGCGGAACTGGCGGACGGCCAGAAAGAAATTGCCGGGACAGCCTCTGCGGCCGGGGCTCCCGACACTTTGAAGGAGCAGATGGAGGCGCAGATTGCCGAGAATGAACGGGCGATGGAACAGCAGCAGCTCGAAGCGCTGCGGGCACTGCAGTTACCCACCGTAAAAACACAAAAAACCGAGGTACTGACCCGACACCTCAGTGCGGAGACCAAAAAGGATCCGCACGCAATGGCACACGTGATCCGTGCCTGGCTGAACGAACAATGACCTCCATTCCCTTCAGGTCCGGAGACGTAAATCTTGTCCGATAAAATCGTCCCTCAGATCGCCGGCGTCCGAAAAGCGGCCATTCTGACCGTGGTGCTCGGAGAGGAACTGGGTCCGGAGGTCCTCAAATTACTGGAAGAGGACGAGGTCGAGGCTATTGGAAGGGAAGTAGCCAAACTGCAGAGCGTCAGTGCCGAGAATGCCGAGTATGTTCTGGAGGAGTGTTACCAGATGGTGCTCGCGCACGACTACGTGCTCAAAGGGGGACTCGACTACGCGCGCAAGCTCTTGATTTCCGCCTACGGTCCCGAGCACGCCAAGAAGATGCTCGACCGGTTGATGAAGACTCTTGGCGCCGAGGCCGCCAATTTTGACGCGCTACAAAAGGCCGACCCGCAGCAGCTGGCTAAGTTCATTCACAATGAACATCCGCAGACCATTGCTCTCGTCCTCTCGCATCTCAATCCATCGCAGGCGGCCGGACTTCTGTTTTCTCTCCCTACCGAGCTGCGCGCCGACGTTTCCCTGCGAATGGCAAATCTCGACCAGATTTCTCCGGAAATTATCTCCAAAATTGCACATATCATCGGCCAGAAGCTGAAGTCGCTGGGTGAGGTGAGCCGCGAATCTTACGGAGGCGTTCATGCCGTGGCGGAAATGTTCAACCGCCTCGACAGTAACAGCAGCAAGGATATTCTCGAAGTCATCGAACAAAGCGACTCCTTCCTGGTGGAGACAATCCGGCACCTGATGTTTGTCTTTGAAGATCTCCTCCTCCTCGACCAGGGTGGTGTCAAAGAGGTGCTGGCGAAGATTGATCGCAAAATTTTGACCGTCGCGCTCAAAGGCACCAGTGACAAGCTCCGCGACCATTTCATGACGGCTATGTCGCAACGTGGATCAGAGATGCTCAAAGAAGATATGGACGCCCTTGGCCCCATCAAGATCAAAGAAGTGGAAGGAGCGCAGCAGCAGATTATTGCGGTCGTGCGGCAACTGGAAAGTGACGGGACTATCAGCCTCAAAGGAACCGTAGGCGAACAGTATGTCGTCTAGAATCGTGTCCGGTAAGGCCGCCGATCAGGCGCAGGGCTTCGAGTGGCGTACGCCCCAAACAGCGGGGTCGCAACAGGCACGCGCCGCGCAAGTCCAGACTCCGGACGCGCAGCAGGCCCTGCAAGTCTCTCAGGCGCGGGTGCACGAGTTGGAAAGCCTGATCGAAGCGCGTGCGAAAGAGGCTTATGCACGAGGGAGCCGCGAGGCAGCGCAACAGGCGGAAGCGCGTCTCGAGCCGGCTATCCAGCGCTACGCCGCGGCTGCGCATGAACTCGCCATCATCAGGCCGCGTGCCCGCCGCGAAGCCGAAGAGGACGTTGTGACGCTGGCAGTTGCTATCGCGCGCAAGCTGCTTCACCGGGAAATCGCGGTTGACCCGGACTCTCTGCTTGGGTTGGTGAAGGCCGCCCTGCAAAAGATCGACAGCCGCGAGTTGCATCGGATCCGCGTCCATCCCGAGGATTCCGTCGCTCTCGAAAATGCGCTAAACGCCGCCGGAACGCATCGCCGCATCGAAATCTCCGTGGATTCCGGCTTGGAGCGCGGAGCGGCCATTTTTGAGACGGTTCGCGGCAACCTCGATGCTTCCATCGACACCCAGATCAAGGAAATCGAACGCGGATTCCTCGACCTGGTAAGGGCAAGACGATGAGTCAGGAAACTCTCCGGCCGTACCTGGAACTGTTGGCCACGGCAGACTCCTTCGTCTGGTCCGGCGCCGTAACGCAACTGGTCGGCCTTCTGGTCGAGTCGCAAGGCCCGGCGTCCGCCATGGGCGATTTCTGCGAAATCCGCACATCCGGCGGACGCCCCATCCGTACGCAGGTAATCGGATTCCGGAACGGCCGCGTTCTCTCCATGCCTCTCGAAGAAACCGATGGACTGCAACTCGGCGATACTATCGTTGCGCGGAGCGAAGCGGCGCGTGTCGCAGTCGGTCCGGCGCTGCTCGGCCGGGTGATCGACGGTTTTGGCATGCCCTTGGATGGAAAGGGACCGATTGCTACGGATTTGACCTATGAGTTGTTCAAGCCTCCGCCTGGACCGATGGAGCGCGAGCACATCACGGAACCTCTGATTACAGGTATTCGTGCGATCGACAGTCTGCTCACCTGCGGAAAAGGGCAGCGCATCGGGATTTTCGGCGGCAGTGGCGTAGGCAAAAGCACGCTACTCGGCGCCATGGCACGCCACAATGCGGCCGATGTCAGCGTGATCGCGCTCATCGGCGAGCGCAACCGCGAGGTCCGCGCTTTCATTGACCATGAACTCGGCCCCGATGGCCTGGCCCGGTCCGTCGTAATCGTCGCCACCTCGGACCGCCCGGCTCCCTTGCGTATCCGGGCATGTTTTCTCGCCATGGCCATCGCCGAGTACTTCCGCGATCAACAGAAGAGCGTTCTCGTTGTAATGGATTCGGTCACTCGCCTGGCCATGGCGCAGCGCGAAATCGGTCTTGCCGCTGGTGAACCACCCAGCCAGAAAGGCTACACTCCTTCAGTCTTCAACCTGTTACCGAAGGTGTTCGAAAGGGCAGGGAACTTCGCGCAGGGTTCCATCACTGGATTTTTCACGGTACTTGTCGAGGGCGACGATTTCAACGAGCCAATCTGCGATGCGGTCCGTGGCATTCTGGATGGCCACATCATTCTCTCCCGGGAACTTGGTGCGGGCGGGCATTATCCCGCTATCGATGTTCTCCAATCCGTCAGCCGCCTGGCTAGTCAGATCTCATCTCCCGATCAGACGCGGGCGGCTCAAAAAATCCGCGGCGCCCTTGCCGCCTATCATCGCGCCGAGGATCTTATCAACCTCGGTGCGTACGCCTCGGGCTCGAATCCCGCTCTGGATTCAGCCATTCATGCCAGAGACGGCTTAATGAAGTTTCTCCGCCAGGACTCGAACGTAAGATCCAGCAACGCGGAGACCATGGAACTGATGAAGTCGGTGTCGGGAACGATCCTATGAAGCAATTTCAATTTTCACTTGAGCATGCGATGCATTGGCGCCGGTTACGCGCCGACATGGAAGGGGCGAAGCTCGAATCGCTTTATGCGGACCTCCGCAACCTGGAAGGACAGCAGTTGCTGATGGACGAAGAAGTGTCCACCGCGCACCAACTGGTCAAGAATCAGGATAGTATCCGAGCCCATCAACTGTTTGCGCTCGACCGGTTCACGCGGCACATGTCCACCAGAAAGGAGCTGATGGAAAGCCGGCGCGCGGAGTTGGCCCGGCAGATCGCCGTGCAGCAGGCGCGGCTGATCACTGCTAAGCGCGATTTCGAACTGCTAGAAAAGTTGAAGTCGGAGCAGCGCGAAGGGTGGAAGTCTGCGTTTAACAAAGAGCAGGACGACCTGGCCAGCGAGGTCTTTCTCGCCAAATGGGAGCGCTTGTGTTCCTAAAGCTCCTTGAGCAGGCGCGTCGCGTCTTCCACACGCCCGCGAAGGGTGCGCAGCGCGCCCGCCACAGAGGCCGATTCCCGCTGAGCTTCGTCCCAGCGGCCGAGCTCAACCGCCTCACGGATTCCTGGAAGCGTTTTTGCGCCGTAACCGGTGTACATCCCCGGCGCGGAGAGCTGATAGCGGTACCAGCTGCGCCCCGGCAAGCCTTGCGCCTGCGTCAGCGAGCGCTCGGATTGGTAAAGCAAACCATTCAGCCGGGCCATCCGGGACGGCGCGGCAGCAATCCACTTGCCAGCCTGAACCTGCTGCTCAAAATCTTCCACTGCCGTCTGCAGCCTGCCCAGCTCGCCCTTAACTTCAGTGAGATCGACTTTGCCTGCATCCTTCTCGCGCTCGATCTCGTCGACATAGCCGCGGACCGTCTTGACCAGCGTGCCAAACTCAAACGGAAGCAGCGGCGCATCGGCCATTCGCATTATCGCCGTCGTCATCACTTGCGCCATGGCCTTTCCGTAAATAAACTCGCCATCGGAAAACCTCGTGAACCAATGGAAGGAGTCGTAAATCGAATGATAAACGCCCCCCGGATCGGCTCCGGAAAAACCCAGATTGAGGCTCCCAACGCCTATATGGTGGACAAAGGCGACGTAGTCGGACCCGGCGCCCAGCGGCGCCATGCCAACATATCCCGAAGGCTTACTGCCACCTTTCGAACGGCTCCCCGCAAGAAGACTTTCCCCAGTGACGGGATCGTCTACATCCCGCATCACCTGCGTGATAAACGTCTGCAATGAAGGAGAGCCGCCCACACCCAGGGTTCCCTTTCCGTTGGAGTCGGAGTTGAAATACACTACGGTTTTGGCGCTGATCTCCTCCTGATGCTTCTCTACCCATTCAGTGGAACCGATCAGTCCAAACTCCTCGGCATCCCACAAAGCAAACCGGATGCTGCGTTGGGGCTTCCAGCCCTTTTTCCTGAATGCGCCTAGTGTCCGCGCGGTTTCGAGCAATGCCGAGGCGCCGCTCGAAGGGTCCTGTGCGCCATTCACCCACGCGTCATGGTGGTTGCCGTAAATGACCCATTCATCCGGATAGACTGCGCCCGGAATTGTCGCAATCACGTTGTACACCGGCTTCGTCGTCCAATCGAAATCCAGCTTCAGATGGACGGTCGCAGGCCCGCTGCCGACATGGTAGGTAATCGGCAAGGCGCCGCGCCAACTCTCGGGCGCTACCGGACCCTCCAGGTTCGCCAGCAGCGGTTCCGCATCCTGATAGGAAATCGGAAGCACAGGGATCTTCATGATGCCCACCGCTTGGGAAATTTCCAGCTTCTTCCCGCCTTTTTCCGATGCCCAGCCCGGTGACAGAGGATCTCCAACATGCACCGGCATGTCCATCACACTGCCCCGCTGCACGCCTGCCATCGGGCGAAACGGGCCCTGCGGGTAGACGTCTCCTTGAAAGTAGCCGTCATCCCGGGGATCGGAGTAGATCAGGCAGCCCACTGCGCCGTGCTCATAAGCAACCTTCGGCTTGGTTCCGCGCCAGCTCTTCCCGTAGCGCGCGATCACGATCTTCCCCTTGACGTCGATCCCGAGCCTCCGCAGCTCGTCGTAGTCTTCCGGGACTCCGTAGTTTACATAGACCAGCGGCGCCCTCACATCACCACTCGCCGAGTACGCATTGTAGGTGGGAAGCTGGCCCTTATCGGACGAATCCTTGTCGTCGCTGATGGCAGGCTCACGGAGCTTCGCTCGGAATTTGACCGGACCTTCCATTTCGAGCACACGTACTGTCGGGTAGGGAAGCAGCGCTTCAAATTCCTCGATCGTGGTGTCCAGCCCCCAACCGCGCAGCAGCTCCGCCGCATATTCCGCCACTCTTTTGGAAGCAGGCGAGCCGGCAGCATGAGGCTCCTTTGACATCCGCTCCATGTACGACCGGATGCGGCCCGGCTCAGGCAAACGCCGCGCCTCGTCCTCGCGGCTGCGCTGCGCCTTCGCCTGCTCCGCCGAAAAGCCCCGCATTTCCGTCTGCGCCCGGGCGGCGGCAAGGCAGGCAAGCAACAAGGCTGCAAGTTTCATTTATCTGGTTTGAAGAAAGGCGAGGTACTTGCCGGCATCGCGCTGGATGCCGCCCCAGGTCGCGATGATTTTTTCGTCGGGGTCCACAATGGCGTAGAACGGAATCGCGATGGTGGCGAATTTCGATTCCTGCAATTTCTGGTTCTTCTCCGACTCCGCATCCGTCCCGTCTGTGTACAGTTCCAGCAACACAAAATCCTTAAAAGCCCCGGCAATCTCAGGCCGCGTAAACATATTCGCCTTCATCCAGTGGCAGTTGGTGCACGCGTAGCCGGTGAAGTTGATGAACACCAGCTTGTTCTCGGCCTTCGCTTTGGCCAGTGCCTCCGCGTATTGATTCTTCATCCAGACCACACCCGCCGCGCTGGGCGAACCAGCACCGTCAGGCCCTGTGATCAAGGGAATGTAGGAGTCGAGTTCCCCCAGCGGCCGGCTGAACATACCGGGAAGCAGGCTCACGGAGAAGATGACGAAGAAAGCGCCAACCAGCATTCGCTTGACGCCGACGTCTTCCTTAGGGTCAATCCCCTCCATGCGTAAAAAGCCCAACAGGTAAAGTCCAGGAAGCAGGAACAGAACAAACCAGGCAGCCAGGAAACGTTCCCGCGTCAGGACGTTCCATTGCAGCACCTGGTCGATGCTGCTCAAATACTTCAGCATCAGCGCCAACACAATAAATCCGGCAACAATTTTCACCCGCACCAGCCAGCCACCGCTGCGGGGCATGCTCTGCAAATACGACGGAAACATGGCCAGCAGAAAGAACGGGGAGGATAGTCCCGCGGCAAACGTCATCATGCCCAAGGCAGGCTGGGCTCCGCCTTGCTGCACCGAAGCTGCCAGGAGAGATCCAACAAATGGACCCACGCAGGCGAACGAGGTGAGCGAAAACGTCAAGCCCATCAGGAGCGTTCCGAAAATACCGCCGGACTGCGAAGCCCGGTCCATCTTGTTCACCAGGGCCGCAGGAAGCGTAATTTCGAAAGCACCCAGCAGGCTGAGTCCAAACGCCAGAAATACCAGGCAGATAAATCCATTCACCCAGG
The DNA here is from genome assembly GCA_040002435.1 of Bryobacteraceae bacterium. GTDB lineage: Bacteria > Acidobacteriota > Terriglobia > Bryobacterales > Bryobacteraceae > JANXXV01. The sequence goes on along the minus strand of JBDUEM010000133.1, from coordinate 2,891 downwards.
GATTCGCGGCCAGTTGCACAACGCCGAACGGTCCCACGGCCGCCGCGATTCCCAGGCCCAGCCGCGTAAACATGAGAATGATTCCAAGGCAAAATACGCCGGCCTGACGGATGCTGGCGCCACGCGTGACTCCCGGACGATTCAGGAAGAAGGAGAGCGTAATCGGGATCATCGGGAAGACGCAAGGCGTGAAGATAGCCGCCAATCCCGCACCGAATGCTACCAACAGGAACGGGCCCAACTCCTGGGATGTGGCCGGAGCCGCGACGGGGCCCGATGCAGAGGCCGCTGAAGCGGTGGGAGCTTTCGCCTCCATGTAGCCGGCGGGCAGCACCAGCGCCGCAGTTTCGCTCGCCTTAGGGTCCACGGTGACGGGCGCCGCAGCCGTCACTTTGCGCGGCGGCAGGCACTCTTTGTCAGTACAGGCGGAATAGCGAATCAGCAGCGGAACCGAAAGCGACCCGGGCGCCGCAGTCTTTGCCAGTTCCACCTCGGCCAGAAAGGCCACTTCGCCTTCATACCGTTCCGTGTCGACATTGAAATTCGGATCGAACTTCCTCTCCGGCTTCGGCTGGTAAATCTTGACTCCGGCAAGCGACGGATCGTCTACCCTGATGATCGTCGGCAACCCTCCGCCCTTCGGCGTAGTCACCGAGTACATGTGCCAGCCGGCGTCGATCTTTGCGGTCAGCTTCCCGTTCAGCTTCCCGCCGGGAGCGACCGGAGCCGCTTGCGCTTCAAACGTCCATTGAACCGGGAGCTTCTTCTGTGCTTGTGCCGTCCACAACGATCCCAGCGCCAACCCTAGGCCGAAGATCGTGGTTAGCAGTCTCACGTCAGTCCGCCGCCGTCCCGGCAGGAGAAGACCAGCGCCGTAACCCGTCTTCGATTTGCCGGTTCACATCGTTGCTCGCAAACTCGGTAGCCACGCGGATGGCGTTCTTGATGGCGTTCGCGTTGGACCTGCCATGGCAGATGATGCAAACACCCTTCACTCCCAACAGTGGCGCGCCGCCGAATTCAGAATAATCCACACGTTTCTTGAAGTCGCTATATGCCTGCTTGGATAGCACATAACCAATCTTACGCGTAATGGTGGCTTCGAGGGACTCATGAAGCATGTGCTTGATGACGTCCACCAGGCCCTCGCTGACCTTCAGCGCCACATTGCCGATAAACCCGTCGCACACAATGACATCAGCAGCACCGGTAAACAGATCGCGGCCCTCGACATTGCCGATAAAGTTCAACGGCAGGGTCTTGAGCAGCGGAGTGGCGGCGCGCGTTAAATCGTTGCCTTTCTGCTCTTCCTCGCCAATGGAAAGCAAGCCGACTTTGGGTTTGATGGTACGAAAAATGGTTTTCGAGTAGATATCGCCCATCACCGCGAACTGCGCCAGCATCTTCGCATCGCAATCCACGTTGGCGCCCACATCCATTAAGACGGTCGGGCTGCCGGAAAGGGTAGGGAATACAGAGGCCAGCGCCGGACGGTCCACGCCCTTCACCATGCCCTGCATCAGCTTGGCCGTGGCCATCACTGCGCCGGTATTTCCGGCCGAAACCATCCCCTGAGCCACACCTTCGCGGACCAGCCGGGCGGCAACGCGCATCGAGCTGTCACGTTTATTGCGCACCGCCTTGGCGGCGCTCTCCTGCATGGTGACCTGCTCGCTGGCATGATGAATCTCCAGCAGCGATTCGTCCCATCCGGGAGCATGGCAGCTCAGTTCGGCCTCCACCACTTCGCGGCGGCCGACGAGGATCACCTTGACGCCCAACAGTTTGATTGCCTGAATTGCGCCGGTTACTTCCGATTTCGGGGCGTGGTCACCGCCCATTGCATCGACGGCGATCGTCAACATGGATAGGGGTCGGTCACAAACTGGGGAAACCTACTGTTCGGCGACTTCGATGACCTCACGGCCCTTGTAGTAGCCGCATTTCGCGCAGGCGCGATGGGGAATTTTCGGTTCGTGGCAGTTCGGGCATTCTCCGATGCCAGGCAGTTTGAGATGGTCGTGCGCCCGGCGCGTCGAGGTGCGCTGCTGGGAATGTCTTCGTTTCGGATTAGGCATTTACTTTTCCTTTACTGTTTTTCTAAATTCAATTTCACCTGGCTCAAGGCCTGCCAGCGGTCGTCGACCGGCTTAGCATCACAGCCGCATAATTCAGCGTTGCGATTCTGCCCGCATCGCGGACAGATGCCTTTGCAGTCTTCATGGCAAAGCTTCTGCATCGGAAGCGTCAACAGGATATGCTCCCGCAGCACTTCTTCCAGCTCAATCCCCCCATCGTCGTAAAAACTTACTTCGGTGTCACCCGCGTCGAGGCGAACTTCGCCGGGCACGAATTCATCCGTCATAGGACGATAGTACAGATCAAACTTTGAATTTGCCGGATACCTGGTAGGTTCCAGGCACCGGTCGCAATCGCACTCCATCTCCACCGTAAGCTTCCCCTGAATGTGGATCTCAGCCAGAACTGCGGTGGCCAATTCAGCTTCGCCCTCCACATGAAGCGGAGTCACCTGCCGAATCGTATCTTCAAGAAAATTAATCTCGCCCGGGAGAAAGTCCTTCGAGAAACGAACTTTCCGAACTTCCAAATCCTTTACGCTGAGAAACACACACACCTCAAGCCACTACTGCAGTCGGGCGTCGAACTACAAGTATAGCAAACTAATCGGATTGCGGGAATCAGCGTCTTGTCTATACACGAAGCCTGGAGGAGGAACAGTCGGCAACGTTGGGCATCGATAGTGAAAATGCAAGCAGGAGAAGCGAGGGGGACGAGGGTTGGTGGGGCGCTGCCTGGAGAAGACGACCGGATTTAGCCCGCATTTCTCACCAAGTATTGGCAAAAGGCCGTCCATCATGGCATAACTGAGT
>JBDUEM010000132.1:0-19126 GCA_040002435.1 Bryobacteraceae bacterium | reverse complement strand
TACGCAAAAGAGCCGTCTGTCGCCGACTCTTTTGCTCATGGCACACTCAGAAATACAGCTTCAAGGCAAACTGCAGGATACGCGGATCGAATGCGCTCTGCACTCGGCCAAAAGTCGACGCGCTCATGTTGGTAGACAGCGTCGAGTACCCGGTCACCGTTCCCGCCGGTGAAATGGCTCCGGCGAAATTGGCGTGATTGGCGACGTTGAACGAATCGGCGCGCACTTGCAAACTGTAGCGCTCGGTCAGCTTGAACATCCGGCTGAGAGCAACATCGAAGTTAATGGTGTGCGGCCCGCGCAGGGCATTTCGTCCCAGGTTGCCGAATGTGCCGGTAGCATTATTTTGAAACGCGGCGGGATTCAAAAACTGGACACAGGGGGTGCTGCCGTTATTGCAGACCAGGTTGACTGCTTTAACGTTCGGAAGCACTTGATTTGGCCGGTCGTTATTCGTGCCGTTCAGCGACAAGTCCTTACCCACCGTAATATTCAGCGGCTGGCCGCTCGAGGCGTGAATCAGTGGCGCAATTTGCCAACCGCTCAACAACCTGGTCGTCCAGGCATTGGGTCCTTTATAGGCGCTGGTGGCCACCAGCGTCGTATTGAAATTGTGGCGCGTATCGAACACACATGCCCCCCAGTCGGCATGGCGATTAAACGGCTGGGAGTTTCCGGGAGTCGCAAGGGCGGCGCCGAAATCGGTGTCGGAGACGCAGTTCGAATCCGTGTAATTCGCGTTGAACGTGAAATTATGCGAGAAGCGGTGCTGTATCGAGAGCAGCAGGCCGTTATAGTGAGCCACGGCGCCGTCATCCATCGTGTTCAGGCTCGCGTAGTCTTTCCCCAGCACGGGGTCAATCAGTGAAAGAACACGGCGATTGTTAATGTTGGACGTGGTGGAACAGGCGCCTGGAGCCGTTAAGCCATACTGGCCGGCGACACAGTTGCCCGGAATGTAAACCGAGGGGTTCACCTCACCGTTGTTGCTCCACAGGTGAGTCGTCTTGTTTCCCAAGTAGCTGATGGAAGCCATCCAGTCTCCGGGCAACTGCCGCTGGTAGGTGATGTTCCAGTTCGCCACGTAGGTGGGCTTCGGATCGATGGGGAAATTCACGTAAACACCCGCCGTTGGAAAGAACGCTTTCCCATTTTGCGGAAATGGATTTCCGCCCGGATAACCGAGCCAGGGGTTTGAGAGCCCGCCAATCGGATTCGGTGTGGCGAGATTAGTCCCGATCGGCGCATTCGTGGTCTTGCGCTCGTCGAACCACGTCTCGGTCACATCATAAAGAATGGACCCGCCCACGCGAAGCGTGTCGCGGCCGTCGCCATGCGGATTCCAAACCAATCCAACGCGCGGTGCAAAGTTCGCCAGATGCCCGTTCCACGTGGCCTTGGGAATGCCCTGGTCGCCATAGAAGAACAGCCCCGCAGGCGCATTCGGGTATACCGAGCTTCGCTTGCCGGCCAGGAAACCAGGCAGACTAAACGAGCTGCCGCGGCCATACTTGTCGTCGTCGGCGAAGGTTGGCTCCCAGCGAATGCCGAAGTTCAACGTGAACTTGGAAGACATTTTGAAGGTGTCCTGCGCGTAGAAACTCATGATCCATTGGCGCAAATCGTCCGGCGTGGCGTTGGTCTGATTGAACGCGTTCGGTAAGCCGGTCACGAAGTCGGCCAGCCCCAGGCCGGTGCGCGACCCGTTGAAGGTGAAGTTTCCATTTTCCTGGAACCCGGATACGGTGTTGTTCTGCACGCGGACCAGGTTGGCTCCGAAAGCCATCCCGTGCCGGCCGCGAATCACATCCACATCGTCCGCCAGTTGATAGCTGGTCACGTTAAAGTGTCCTGGGGCGCAGGTTCCGCAAAACGTGCTGAAGCCCCCGGTCACCGACAGCAGCAGAAAATTCGGCACAGCGCTGTACATATCCACGCCGAGCAATGTCGGGTTGATGGGGATGGGCGTCGGTCCACGGTCGTCGCGCCGCCGGTTGAACCCGACGTGAAACGTGTTCAATGTGCTCGGCCCGAATGTATATGTATCGCCAACCGTCAGCGACTGTGCCAGTTCCAGGTTACCCGCCTGAGTGGTGGTCAGCAGGTTCTTGCCGTCGTAAGTTGGAGGGTTCTTAAACGCATCCGCGAAATATCTGCCGAAAAGGCTGTGCTTGTCGTTCTTCACGTAGTCGACGCGGCCGATATATTGATTTTCGTCGCCGGTAACGGGGATGCCATAGGTCACCTTGCCGCACTGGTCGGCGGTGCTGATCGGCAAATAATTTCCTGCCACTTTCAACGCCACCGGATTCAACATCGACGCCGGTATCTGGTTATTCGGGAACGGCGTGTTGCCATTCAACGGATTCTTTAACTGCAACGCTACCCCGCTGGACTGGCAGCCGGCAGAGGCGATGGCGCTGAAATCTCCCTGCAGGGTGGCGGCTGTTGGTATGAAAGTGGTATTGGCTACGGGATTCGAGCGGTTAATGGTGCCCTGATAGCCGCCGAAGAAAAAGAGCTTGTCCCGGATCACCTTGCCGCCAATCGTTCCGCCGAACTGGTTGCGTTTCAAACTGTCGCGTACGGGGGAAAAGAAGTTGCGGGCATTCAAGTCTCCGTTCCGCAAATACTCAAACAGGTTCCCGTGAAGCGCATTCGACCCGGACTTCGTCACAACGTTGACCGTAGCGCCCGGATGAATACCGAAGCGGGAGGATACGGCGCTGGTCTCCACGCTGAATTCCTGCAGAGCATCCGGAAACGGAAACGGCAGATTCACGTTGGACATGGCGTCCGTATTGTCCCCGCCATCCAAAAGGTAAGCGGTGCCGTTACCCTGTCCCCCGGCTACGGAAATGCGGGTAGAACTGTAAAAAGTCTTGCTGCCTGTATCGCCGCTATCACCGTAGACAGCCGCGCCCAGCGTGAGGATCAATTGCGTTACTTGACGACCGTTCAAGGGCAGTTCGCTGATGCGCTGCTGGTCTACTACGTTGGATATGGAATTTTCTTTGGTTTCCACCAGGCTGGCCGCAGCGGTCACTTCCACCTTTTCCGATACGGCGCCGATCTGCATGACGACGTCCAACTGAATATTATTATTTACCTGTAAAACTAGGCCGCTTCGGGTATAACTCTTGAAACCCGGCGCACTCACATCGAGACGATACGGACCCACGGGAAGGTTTGCCAACGTATAGCGGCCTGACTCGTCTGAGGGTGTGGTGCGGCTGGTTTGCTTGCCGGTTTCGGTCATCGTCACTTGAGCGCCCACAATGCGGCCGCCGCCCGGATCGGTGACAGTGCCGCTGACTTCTGCAATGGCGACGGATTGGGCATAGGCTGAAACTCCCATGCCGAAACAGAGTGCGCACAGGAGCGCAGCTCGATCAACGTTGATCATTTCGCAAGTCCCCCTCGAAATTCCAACATTATAGATCGCACAAAAATGGAAGTAAACGGGGGCTTTCGCGCTACTTGAGAGTAATCTGAAACACCGGATCGGGGCCTGAGCCGGGTGCTGTGTGGATTTCTTCGATGATCCGTTTCTGACCGACTGAAATCACATACACCGCGTCAGACTCCTCGGCGGAGGCAAAGGCATGCGCCCCGTCGGGCGATAGTTCGAGCGACACAGGCTGCTGCGGAAGGATCAGATAATCCGTCTGGCGTCGCGCCTTCGGATCCGCGAAGCCAATCTTTTTGTCGTGCATCAAGGCATAGACCAGTGTGTTGCCATCGGGCGTCAAGGCGATTCGCACAGGTCCTTTCCCTGTCGGTATATTGGCCACCGGCGCATTGCGTGTGGTATCGATCACGGTAAGAGAAGCCGACTCGCGGTTGCATACATAGAGCTCTCTGCCGTCCTTCGATAGCACACTACCTTCGGGCCGCTCTCCGGTTTGGATGAGTTTCACGTCGCCTGTCGCGAGATTGATGGCCGAAACATTTGACGATCCACCGTTGCTGACATAAGCCCATTTCGCGCCGGGCCCGAAACGAACCATGTGAGAGGTCTTTCCTTTGGTGGGGAAGTGCTTCAAGATGGTCCTTCTGGCAGGGTCGATCAGCACAAGCTGGTCTGGCAATTCCGTGGTGACGGCCAGATTACCCGTGGCTGGGTCCATGTCGATGCCATGGGGCCGGCGGTATTCGCCCAGGCTGATGACGGCGAACCGGCGGCGGGCCGGCACGTCAATGATAGACAGCGAGTTGCCGCCCGCGCCGGGGTTCTCGACACGCATGGTTCCGTTGTCGGTGGTATACAAATAGCGGCTATCGCGCGACAGCATCATTTCGTGAGGATGTTCACCCGTGGAAACGGTGGACTGCAACTTTCCATCGGGAGAGTAATAGGCCAGGTTGCTTGCTCCCTTTTGCAGAACAAGGTAAATGGGTGTCTGGGCTGCTGCAGGAAATATTGCCGCGAGAAAAAGAAATGCTGTTAGCCGGGCCATGGTTATCGATTCTATATCCAAACAGGAAGTGAGAAGTTTGCTGAACTGTTAGACTGGTTTACCGTGACGGAAAAGACCGCGATTGAAAGCAATGGAAGATACTCCAGCTAGCCCCCGTGTGACCGCCTTGATTGTGTCCCGCAATTCTGCCGATGCCCTTCGGCGGTGCCTGGCTGCGCTTCAGACTGTAACGGCTCGGGAAACACTCGAAATCGTCGTCGTGGATAATGGCTCGCAGGACGGGAGCCAGTCCATCGACTCCGAATTTCCAGAGATCCATATGATGCGCCTGCCGAAGAATTTTGGGATGACCAAAGCGTTAAATGCAGGAATCCGTACGGCTCGCGGAGAGTATGTCTTTTTTCTGCCATCCGACACCGAAGTGAAGCCCGATACCCTCGACATTCTGATACAGCGGCTGGAATCGCAGCCGGACGTGGGGGCTGTCTGCGCCTACATTGACAGGTCTTACGACCTGCCGGGGAAGGATTCGCTGGCGGCTTATTGGAAGTCCGGTGAGTTTCCCGGATCAAAACCTGTGGACCCTTCGGCGGAGGCAGTCGCCGTGGATTATGTGATGGACGCTCCCATGCTGGTGCGGCGTTCTCTGCTGATCGGAATGAACTACTTTGACGCCCAATTCGGCGAGTTCGGCCCGGACCTCGAACTTTGTTCCCGGGTGCGAAACGGTGGCAAGAAGATCCTGGTCATCCCGGCCGCGCAAGTCACTCGCGCAGCCCGGGTCCCGCGCGAAGAAGGTCCGCTCGAATCAGCGGACCGCGCGCTCGGCGGAGCCGTTTACCTCGGAAAGCGAGCGGGATTTGGGGCGGCCCTTGGATTCCGCCTTTCAGCGATCTTCTACCTTGTAGGGCAGACTCTGACGTTCCGCAGGGCGGGCTATGATTTTAACCGTCTAATGGCGCTGGTGAGTGGACAAAAGATCGATGGAAATCATATTTAAGGTATAAACCTGAAGGCCCCGGCAACTTTTTTGCCGATAGCCCTACATAGAACTATGTTTCACGCCGATGTAGCCTTAGGATAAGACCATATGGATCAGTTTCTGTGGATTTTGCTACCTGTGCTGGTCGCGGCCGGCACAGCGATCTTAGTCTACTTCTTGATGGAAGCTCGTGCCGAAGTCTCGATTGCCAAGGAACGGGAAAACCTGGCGGCGGCGAAGGCGCTGCTGGCGGCACATGAGACAGGCCTCGAAGACAAGATCAAGGCTGCCGAGGAGACCGCGCATCGCAAGGCATTCGATCAGTTTCTCATGGACTTCCGGGTAGAGGAACGGCACTATATGCGCGAGAGCAAATCCCATTTCCTGAACCGTAAGTCTATGGTAATGCAGGAACGCCTGTACTTCCGCAACATACCGCTTTCCAACTGGGTCGAGCACGAAATGCCGCTGGAAGAAGGTAGCGATCTTAAATTGAACTCAGCCGAAGCCTCCGTGTTCAGCGCACGTGCGTTGTCTGATCAGTCCAAACACGCTCCAAAATTTCTTCCTCAATAGATCGGCTGATTGTAAACCGGCAGTGAGAATCCTCGTCTTTGTTAGTTGATGGCAGCGATGGTCGACCCGATTGTTGACGAAGGCGCAGGGGTCTCGACCCTGAACGAATTCGCCTCCTGGATGCAATCCGAACAGCGGCGGGTCTACCTGTTGTGCTTTCGGTTGCTGCGGGATGAGGACGAAGCCAACTCCGCAACACAGGACTCCTTTTTCAAAGCGTACAAGGCCCTTGGCAAAACGGAATTTGAAGCCGTTGAGGACGCAACCCGCTGGATCACCCGCATCGCGGTAAATACTTGCCTCGACCGGCTGCGTTCGAAGCGCTGGCAATTCTGGCGGAAGCGGCCTCCGCAGGAAACCGAGGAGACGATTCTGCACCTCGCGGCATCGACCGATCCTGGCGCCCTGGATCGGATTTGCGGGCGGGAGATTGAGCGCCGGTTAGCGGTTGCGGTGGAGAAGCTATCGCTGCGGCAGCGCGCGGTTTTCACCCTTCGCCACTACGAAGACAAGAGCCTGGAAGACATTGCCCGGACGCTGGACCTGGATGTAGGCAGTGTCAAGTCCCACCTGTCCCGGGCGCTGGTAAAGATGCGCTGTGAACTAAAGGATTTATACGGGAACCGATTATGACAGGCAAACACTGGAGTGATGACGAACTGCTGGATGGCTTGTATGGAGTGGCTCCGGCTGACAATCACCTGAACAGTTGCGCCGAGTGCGCCGAACGCTGGCAGACATTGGCGGCCCGTCGACGCGCCATGATCGCAACCGGCGATGCTGCGGCGGTAGATTTGAACCTCTTGATACGGCAGAGAACGGCGGTGATGGACCGCATCGAGCAATGTGGCAGTTCGTTCGGTTTTTGGCGGGAGACTGTGGCTTTTGCCTGCGCCGCGGCGATGATTGTAGGGTTTGCCTTCTATCAGCATCAGCACCCGAAAGCGGCAGCGGTAGAGACGGCGAGTTCCGATACGCAGTTCTTTTCCGAAATTTATTCTGAAGTGCAGCAGACTGAACCGCGCGCCGTAAAGCCAATGCGCCGTCTGTTTCAGGAGCATCCATGAAGAAGCTGGCGATATTGATCCCACTGACCGCTGCATTCTGTCTGGCCCAACCACCGGCGGGACGCGGCGGCTTTTTTGCGTGGTGGGATTCCCCGATTGCGCGCGACCTGAATCTGAAGGAAGAGCAGAACCAGCAGATTCGCGAAGTCGTGCGCAGCTACCGCAACAAGCTGATTGATGAGCGGTCCGCGATGGACAAGGCGGAAGGCGATTTCGAGGATGTCTTCAATGACGAGAAGCTAGATCAGCGCAAGGCGAACGATGCGGTGGAGCGGCTGGCGACAGCACGCGCGGATATGAGCCGCACCGTCTCCCAGATGAGTCTGAAGCTTCGAACCATTTTGACCACCGAGCAATGGCATGAGTTGCAGAAGCGGATGCCCAAGGGCCCCGCGCCCGCGATGAATCCCCCGGGGCAAGGGAGACCCGGCCCAGGTAGACCGGGGCCTGGAATGCAGGGTGACCATCCGCGAAGAGACCAGGGCCGGCCCGGCCCTCCACCGCCAGCCGAATAGCGCAGGCTAACAGGTCGGCATCCGGCGGATCTCCGGCACAGTGAGAACCCGCGTGGAGTCCGGCGGATTCTCAATCGCCCGCAGCATGGTCTCGGTCATTTGATCGAGCGTAACCAGACCTAACCGCCGCGCACCCTCGCGGGTGGATGGAATGGCTTCGAGCAGCGAATAAAAAGGCTTCAGTGCAACCGGCCACCAGTGCCCTGGACCCAAGACATACCACGGCCGGACAATTGTAGCAATGAGTCCGGCGCGCTCAATTTCCGTTTCACATTCCCTCCGGACTTCAATGTAGGATTTCATCAGCGGGGCTGGGTGAGCCACGCTCACGTAAACGAAATGTTCCACACCGGCTGCCCGGGCGGCCATCACAGAAGCTCGCAGCGCCACCAGGTCCACCTCGCGAAACTGGCGGCCTTTCCATGGAGCCGGATGCGGCGTACCTACCATGTGCACAAACGTGCAGCGCGGCGGAACGGTGGCAACAAATGTGGGAGCCGATAAAGCATCGCCGGTTACGGGCTCGCACGCGGCCGGAAGCTTCCGTTCCGAGCCGGCCCTGGCCAGTGCCTTCACCTTGTGCCCACGGCCAAGCAGCTTTGAAAGCAGAGAGGCACCGACATAACCGGTGCCTCCCGTAAGATAGACAGCGCGCGTCACAAGGAATAATTAACTGGTATACGTTCGCCGCTGACAAATCGGATTGCTACTGCCGAAGCGTGATCGCCGCCGGCGGGCTGCAGACACGTGTTCCAGTACTGGTACCGCAGACCACAACCTCAGTCGTGATGCCCGGCAATCCAGCAGGAACGCGCACGTTGATCTGTTGCAGCCCGGGAACTCCAGGGGCCGTCGCCGCGAAGCTTGGCTGCAGATTTGCCTGATCGTGGATTTTGACATCCACTATTCCACCTTCCGGTGGCAAGACTCCGGTGGCGAAAATCTGGATGACCGAACCAACCAGGGCTGGGTTCGAGGGACTATTGATGGTGTTGTCCTGATTCAGAATGCCGGGATTGAAAATGCCCGGCGAGACATCAGCTAGTGCGACTGTCTGCGGCGCACTGGCGACGCCGTCCACCGTGACTACCAATTGAGTCGAGTTCCTGGAACTGAGTTGGGACGGCACCAGAACATTGAGTTGGCTGGCGCTGGTGTAGACGATATTCGCAGATACGTTATCGAACGTCACTGTAGTCGCTTTGCCCGCCAGATTCGAGCCCTTGATCGTACCGAATGATCCGCGCACGAGCGGCCCGGCGGCGAACGTCGCCGCATTGATCACACTGGTGATGACTGGAGCCGGGGCCGTTGACGGAGGCGCGGCATTCACCTGGACATGAATCGGCAATGCGATGCTGCCCGATTGCGGGCCCGCGTCGATGGTGAGCGTAGCGTCATAGGCTCCGGGCGCAAGATTGTTCGGAAGTACGTCAACGCGGATTCGCGCGTCATCAATCCCGGAAGACGGAGAAACACGCAGCCAGTCGGCGCCGTTCTTATAGGCAACCACGGCATTCCAGACCAGCAGATTGCCGCCGCTGTTGAAAATCCGGACATAACGAATCTGGAAGCCCCCGCCGGCGGTAACGGTGAAAGTCAGCGGCTCAGGGTCGACGCCGAGTTTCGGCAAAAATGATCCGTTGCAATCGCCCTGCAAGGTGCAGTCTGAGGCGGGAGTGGTCAGTGTAAACCGGGGCACTGGCGCACTTGCTGAAGCCGTAACAACGGTAGAAACCGGGCCGAGGAAGATCTGCTGGCTGATCGCGCTGATCCTGGCGTCAGTGATGGGCGCGACACCGAGAAATGTCGGGAATTGCGCGCTTTCGCGTAGATTTGAATTGGCGTCCATTACTTCATAGACGGCCTGTGCCGTACCATTCGAAATGGCGAGTTCGCCAACGGTATCGAAACTGTTCGTGCCAGGCGCAGGGGTAAATACAAGATTTCCGCCAGCACCATTGGCGTCCGCGCCATTCACGCGAATCAGCAACAAGGATCCGTTTCCCCCGGCAGCATATTGACCACCGGAAGCGGCAACGCCGAAGTCGCCGCCGGCGGTTGGTTTCACCGCATTCGAGCCGGCAATAGCATCGGGGACAAACAACCGCGCGCCTGCCGGAAGATTGGAGTAGCGCGAGATGATGCGAACCCCGTTGTCAGCCAGCGGGCCGCGCGGTTGCAGGGCTGACACTCCGTCCTCCGTGATGCGCGCCGAAGCGAACCGCGTTCCGGCGGCAAGCAGGCTTGAGAAGGTTGGATTGTCCGGCAGTGGCGAGCCTTGTTGGGTAGCCACGACATTCGTCAATACACTCGCCAGAATAGAACGCTGCGGGAAGCCCACGATCAGGTCGTTGGAGGTGAGACCAAGCCCAGCGCCATTGAATGAGATCTGCGCGTGAACCGCCTGCCCGAATGCCGCGGAGGGCAATTGAGCCACCGCGCCGCGGAGATTCGTGATTCGCAGGTCTAGCTTCCCTGACGCGGGAACGGTGAGATTCAAACCGTTGAATGCGATCTGGTTGGCGGAAAGGAGCGTCGGCGGCACGCCCGCGGAAACCGGCCCGGCTCCGGCATCCACCGTGAGCACCGCGTCCGCGTTGCCTTGCGCCGTCAGCTTGTTGGTGACGTTGACATTCAGAAAGACATTAAGATTGCCGACGACAGGCCCCGGGGTCCCGTCGACACAAGAAAGTACGATGTCGCCAAGCCGCTCGGCCAGGCCCTCCGCATGAAGCGAGGGCGTAACGGCGGAAGGCGTGCAGGTTAATACATTTGCGTTTGCAAAAGAGGTTGTGATGAGAATGGACAGGACAAGGCGAAGCTTTCCCATGTTGCAAGACTCCTAATTAACATGGACGCAGGGACGTAAAACGTCGGGTACATAACATATTTACCACGCCTGATACTGGAATCCAACAGCTGGTTGATACAATCAAATCAGTAACGTGATAGCCACTTCCACCATCGTCGAAGAAATACAAGATCTCAAGAGAGATCGGCGGGCCGTCCTATTGGCCCATCACTATCAGGATACCGAGATTCAGGAGATCGCGGATGTCATTGGCGATAGCCTGGAACTCTCGCGAAAGGCCCGTGATTTTGATGGCGATGTGATTGCCTTTTGCGGCGTTTGGTTTATGGCCGAAACCGCAAAGGTGTTGAACCCCAACCGCATTGTCGTGGTTCCGGACAGGAACGCGAGTTGCAGTCTGGTGGAAGGCTGCCCGGTGGAGCAGGTCCGCGCGTACAAGAAGCTGCACCCCGATCATGTAGTTGTCAGCTACATCAATACTTCGGTGGATGTGAAGGCCGAGAGCGACATTCTCTGCACATCCAGCAATGCCGTCGCGATCGTGAACTCCATTCCGGCCGATCAGCCTGTGCTGTTTCTTCCCGATATCAATCTCGGCAACTACGTAAAGAAGCAGACTGGCCGGGAGAACATGAAGATCTGGCAGGGCGCTTGTATTGTGCACGCTACTTTCCCCGCCCGCCGGCTGACTAAGGCTCGCATGGAGCACCCCGAGGCTCTGGTGGTGGCGCATCCCGAATGCCCGCCTGACGTGCTCGCGATGGCAGATTATATCGGCTCTACCTCGGCACTGATCAAATACTGCATCAACTCAGACGCGGATGAGTTTATCGTCATGACCGAGAGCGGTGTGTCCCATTCGCTGCTGAAATACGCGCCGCAGAAGAAGTATTACTTCGTGGCCAATGAAAACTGCAATTGCAGCGAGTGCCCTTACATGCGGCTGAATACTCTGGAGAAGGTTCGGGATTGCCTGCGGGATTTACAGCCGCGCGTCGAGATCGCTCCCGACATCCTGCAGCGGGCGCTTGTACCCATCGAGCGCATGCTGGCGGTAAAGTAGTCGCATGCCCCTGGTCGACACATTCGGACGTCTGCACGACAACCTCCGAATCAGTGTCACCGATCGTTGCAACATCCGGTGCTTCTATTGCATGCCGGAACAGAATGTCGTGTTTGGTCCCAAGGAAGAAGTGCTCTCCTTTGAAGAGATCGAGCGCGTCGTTCGTGTGGCGGTGAGCTTAGGAGTGAGGAAACTTCGGCTGACCGGCGGCGAGCCGCTGGTGCGAAAAAACCTCGCGGCACTGGTGAAGAGCTTGTGCGCGATACCCGGTGTGGAGGACATCGCCCTCACCACGAACGGGGTTCTGCTGGCGCAACAGGCAGACGCTTTGTACAAAGCGGGACTGCGCCGGTTAAACATTCACATCGACACGCTGGACCGCGCCAGGTTCAAACAGATTACACGGCGCGATGATCTGGAAAAAGTGCTGAACGGAATCGAAGTCGCCCAGAAGACAGGCTTCGGTCCCATCAAGATCAACGCGGTGGCGCTCAAGGGCGTTACCGACGCGGATGTGGTTCCGCTGGTGCGGTACGGGCGCGCGAATAACATCGAAGTCCGGTTCATCGAGTTTATGCCGCTCGACGCGCAGGGGCTCTGGGACAAGAGCAAAGTACTGCTGGCGGACGACATGATCGAGACGCTCTCGAGAGAGATCTCGCCGCTGATCGAGATTCCCGACAATGATCCCCGCGCCCCTGCAACCGACTACCGGTTCGCTGACGGGATCGGGACCGTGGGCTTTGTCGCATCTGTGAGCCGGCCCTTCTGTATGAATTGCAACCGGCTGCGGTTGACTGCCGACGGCAAACTGCGTTACTGCCTGTTCGCCATCGACGAGACCGATGTGAAAGGCATCTTGCGCAACGGCGGTACGGACAATGAGATTGCCGAAACCATCCGCGCCAATGTGAAGGCGAAGTGGATCGGGCACGAGATCAACAACACCGTGAAATTCGTTCCGCCGCCCCGGCCCATGTACGCCATCGGCGGGTAGCAATGTGCTACGTTGTGCTGCTGAGTACG
The DNA here is from genome assembly GCA_040002435.1 of Bryobacteraceae bacterium. Taxonomy (GTDB): domain Bacteria; phylum Acidobacteriota; class Terriglobia; order Bryobacterales; family Bryobacteraceae; genus JANXXV01. Next base: position 6,661 of record JBDUEM010000132.1, on the reverse strand, counting down.
TCCTCTCCAGCTGACCTTTCGGCTGATTCCAACGCGCTGGTTCGTTTCGAGAACCCGCGACGGCACGAGTCCCTCACGCAGAGCCTCCATCACCCTTACAAGTGGTACGTCGGTTCCAGTTCCGGCTGCAGCTGTTCTTTCCGGCATCTACTATCGTCCGAGATGGGTTTTGGCAAGCCAGAACCGTGGTTCCCGGAAGAACCGGAAAACCTGGAAGCAACGCGAGCGTTTGTGATGGTGGTCAGAAATCTACTGAGCGCAGGGCACAAAGTGGATTGCCTCAATTCCTGGAACGCCGTCGCCGACGGTGAGCTTACCAGCTTAGAGGTCGACCTGAACCGGATTTCCGATGAGGAATTCCGGTTCTTCGAGAATTATCACTTTCACTTCACGTCGGCCGGCTAGGGACCCGCTACTGTTTTGGTGCTTCAGGGCCGAAAAAGGCGTCGTCAAAGGTAACAGCCGCTTTCTTGCGGAAGCTTTCCACTTCTTCGCGCGCCGCATCCGGCTTCACCCGCTTCTCCAACTCGGGCTTCAACTCTTCGAATCCTGAGCGCTTTTCCACCTTGATGATGTGATAGCCGAACTGCGTCTTCACGGGCTCTGTGACTTCGTTCAGCTTGGCCGAGAATGCGGCCTGTTCAAAGGCGGGAACCATTTGACCGCGCTTGAAATTGCCCAGGTCGCCGCCGACATTGCCTGACCCTACATCGTCAGATTCCGCCTTGGCAAGTGTTGCGAAGTCCTCGCCGGCTATGATCTTCTTCCGCAATTCCGTCGCCTTCGCGAGGGATTCTTCTTCGGTGAGTTCCTGCTTCCCTTCCCTCAGCGGTACGGGTGATCCCTTGTAGCGGATGAGAATGTGGCGGGCCTGAACCGATTCCAGTTCCTGCTTGTGATCGTCGAAATACTTCCTCAGCGAGGCGTCATCGCTCTTCACGTCCTTCTGCATGTCCTGGAAAAGCGCGCCGGCGAGCAGATTGTCATACTGGAACGCCGCCTTGGCCGCAAATCCCGGCTCCTTGTCAATGCCCCGCCTCTTCGCTTCGTCGGCGAGCAGGCGGACACGCACCATTTGCTCGGCGATCTGGCGCTTCATGGGACCTTTCGCCTGTGCTTTGATCTGGTCGGGCAAAGCATCCACGAAAGCGTCGAACTGCTTGTCCGTAATCTTGTCAGCTCCAATGGTCAGTACGACCTTGCCGTCGGGCGCCGGGGCTGGTTTGGCGGGCGGCTTGGCCGCTGTCGCAGGCTTGGCGGCTGTGGGCTTGGGGGTGGTTGTGGCGGCCGCCTTGGGAGTGGTTCCCGCCGGTTTCACCGCGGCAGCAGGCGCTTTCGGCTTCGGGGCGGCCGCGGGCGGTGTCTGGGCGGATAGGATTCCGGCAGACACACATAGAGCAACAAATTTGATTGGGTTCACTTATTTATTATCCCATCGGTACAATAGAATTTCAGATGAGAATCGTTCTCGGGCAGATCAACAGCACCGTGGGAGACCTGCCGGGGAATGTCCGCCTGATGGTGGACGCCGCCGGCCGGGCGGCCGAGCGCCAGGCCAGCGTCATTGCGTTCCCCGAACTCTCGCTTACCGGATACCCTCCGCGCGACCTTGTGGAGAAGGAAAGCTTCCTGCTGCGGACGGCAGAGAGCCTGAATGAACTCGCCGACGCCACCGCGAACCTGGACCTTGCCATCATTACCGGATACGTCAGCCGGTCGCGGCTCACTACAGGTAAGCAGGCGGTCAACAGCGCGGCAGTGATCCACCGTGGGAAGATCATCTTCCAGCAGGACAAGATGCTGCTGCCCACCTACGACGTCTTCGATGAAGGGCGCTACTTCCTTCCTGCAGACCATCAGTCCATCTGCGTGCTTGACGGCTCCCGCATCGCCGTCACCATCTGCGAAGACGCCTGGAACGACAAGCAGTTCTGGGAGCGGCCGCTCTATCAGCGCGACCCTGTGCAGGAGCTTGCCGAGTCGGGCGCCCAGATTCTCATCAGCATCAATGCTTCTCCGTATCACATGGGCAAGCGCGAGCTGCGGCGCGAGTTGTTTCGCGCCACCGCCAAACGCTACAAGATCCCGGTCGCCTATGTGAACCAGGTGGGCGGGAACGACCATCTGGTCTTCGACGGCAGCAGCTTTGCCATGGACGCCGAGGGCAACGTGATTGCCTCGGCCGCGTCGTTTGCCGAGGACCTGGTCCTGGTGGACACCGAAACGGGACAAGGCGATCAGCATCAGAACCTACAACAGGAATGCGAGGCCGTGTATGAGGCGCTTGTCCTCGGCACGCGCGATTACATTCGCAAGTGTGGGTTCCGCAAGGTCCTGATCGGGCTCAGCGGGGGCATCGACTCATCGCTGACCGCCGCCATCGCCGTGGACGCCGTGGGCAAGGAGAATGTCACTGGCGTGGGAATGCCCGGACCCTATTCGTCGGAAGGCAGCGTGACGGATGCCCGGAGTATGGCCGAAAGGCTCGGCATTCGGTTTGAGATGGCGACCATCACCGGAGTGTATGACCGTTTTCTGGAAACCCTGAATCCTCTGTTCCAGGGCGCGGCCGCCGATGTGACCGAGGAGAACCTGCAGTCACGACTGCGCGGCGTGACGTTGATGGCGCTATCCAATAAGACTGGCGCCCTGGTGCTCACTACAGGCAACAAGAGTGAGCTCGCGGTGGGATACTGCACACTGTATGGCGACATGTGCGGAGGGCTGGCGGTGATCAGCGACGTGCCGAAGACACTGGTCTACGAACTGTCGCGCGTGGCCAACAAGCGGCACCACGATGCCATCCCCGAAAGTGTTTTTACCAAACCTCCATCGGCCGAGTTGCGGGCTGACCAGAAGGACACCGATTCCCTGCCCGAGTACGACGTACTGGACCGCATCCTGAAGGGCTATGTCGAAGACACGCAATCGCCCCAACAGATCGCGCAGGAGATGAACGTGGACGTCGATCTGGTGCGCGAGATCATCAACAAGGTGGATCGCAACGAGTACAAGCGGCAGCAGGCCGCGCCGGGGTTAAAGGTGACCACCAAAGCATTCGGAATGGGGCGGCGTTTCCCCATCGCACAAAGGTTCTCTGAATGAGAACCCTGGCACTGCTGCCGGTATTGACGATGGCGGCAAGCCTGTTGTCTCAAACTCCGCCGAAAGAGCCGAGCATCCTGTTGAACACCGGCTGGCGCGTGCAACCGGCGGGCCGGCAGGTGGCCCTCGGGAACTTCCCGATGTCTACCGCTCTATCGCCGGACCGCAAGCACCTCCTGGTCCTGAATGGCGGCGCAGGGGCGGCCAGCATCAGCGTGCTGGATGCGTCGACACTGCAGGAAGTAGGCCGCACCCCGTTGCCGGACGGCTGGCTGGGCCTCACGTTCTCGCCGAACGGTAAGTTCGTTTACGCGAGCGGCGGGTCGCACGCCTGCGTATATGAGTTCTCCTTCGCGGCTGACGGCAAGATGGCGCTCACGCGAACGTTCGCCATCGTGCCGGAGGCGAGCCGCAAGCCTTCGGATTTCGCCGGCGACGTCGCCATCAGTCCCGATGGACGGCTGATCTATGTTGCCAGCCTTTTCCAGGATGTGATCCACGTCATCAATCCGCAATCCGGCCGCGTCATCGAGAAGTTCCCCACGGGCCGCCGGCCTTACCGCATTCTGTTCCATCCCGACGGCAAGACCTATTTCGTTTCGAGCTGGATCGATGGCTCGGTCTATCATCACCGCGCGGATACCGGCGAGAAGCTGGACGCCGTCCGCATTGGTCAGCATCCCACGGACATGGTCTGGCGTGAGCGCAAGAAAGAAGAGCAGGGTGAAGACCAGGTCCAATGGGCGGGCCGTATCTTCGTGGCGGCCGCGAACACGAATAACGTATACGTCGTCGGCGTTTCGGAATCGAAAGAACTGCGCGTGATTGAGACCATCAATGTCGCCATGACACCGAGGCACCCATTGGGAATGACGCCCAGCGCGCTTGCGCTGAACGCCGATCAGAGCCGGCTTTACGTGGCCTGTTCGGACGCGAACGCCGTTGCCGTCGCGGACGTTTCCGAACCGCGCAGCCGGGTGCTGGGCTTCGTGCCCACGGGTTGGTATCCCACGGCCGTGCGCTCCCTCGCCGGCGGACGGCTTGTCATGGTGAACAGCCGGGAACCAGGTGACCGTAATACGGGCACTGCCTCCATCGTTGATTCCTTTACTGACGAACAACTGCAACGCTACACCAAAGTTGTTCTGCTGAATTCTCCTTATCGCGACGAATTCATGGATGGCGTAAACACAGGTCCGGGCAATCCAGTCCCTTCCCATCCCGGCGATGCCACGCCGATCGAGCATGTGATTTACGTGATGAGAGCCACTGCCACGACGGGTCCTTCCAGCGGGCCGAATCAGACCAAGCTGGCGCGCGAGTTTGTACAGTTCGACAACTTCTACGTGAACGGAGACGGCAGCTACGACGGCCAGAGCTGGTCCACCGGGGCGATCGCCAACGACTATGTGCGGAAGGCTCGCCCGAATGGCAACGGGTTCAAGGATCCTGCCACGCGGCCTCCGGCCGGCTACCTCTGGACGAATGCCGCAGCAGCCGGCATCCCGATACGCAACTACGGCTGGCCCATTCCGGCAGGCGACAACACGCTGGCCCAAGCGACCAACACGGCCTATCGAGGCGCGGATCCCGCCTACCCCGACACCGAGCGCGCCAAAGTCTTCCTCAAGGACCTGGGAGAGTTTGAGGCACAGAACAAGATGCCGAAACTGATTTTCCTGCTGCTGGATAACAGCCAGGCGGCTGACAGCGACCAGGCGCTGGGCAGCATCGTGGAAGCGGTTTCGAAGTCCAAGTTCTGGGCCGACACCGCGATCTTCGTGCTGGACAGCTACTCGAAGGCGGACGACTACCGATCACCCGCCCTGGTGATTTCTCCCTACACGCACCGCGGTAGCGTGGATAGCAATCTGTACAACACAGCGTCCATGCTGCGCACCATGGAGCTGATTCTGGGACTGCGGCCCATGACCCACTTCGATGCGGGGGCGCGGCCTATGTCGGCTGCCTTCGCCAAGACGCCCAACACTACGCAGTACACGGCCGATCGCTGAAAGGCATTCATGCAGCATATCTACCTATGCTTCGTCTGGCACATGCATCAGCCGTTCTACAAAGACCTGGTTTCCGGGGAGTACAAGCTGCCCTGGACACGCATGCACGGCCTGAAGGATTACTACGGGATGGTGAAGGTGCTGGAAGATTTTCCAAGCGTTCACCAGACTTTCAACCTGGTGCCATCGATGATGGTGCAGATTGAGGAATACGCATCGGGAACGGCGCACGATGCGTTTCTGCGGGCGGCGCTGAAACCGGCCGAGCATCTCACCGAGGGCGAACAGTCGTTCATCCTGCAGTACTTCTTTCAAGCGAACCCGGCGCGCATGATTTACCGCTATCCGCGCTATGGCGAGCTGTACAACCTTTGGCAGGCCAGCGGCCGGAACGTGGCCCGGGCCCGGCAGGGATTCAGCGTCCAGGCGTTCCGTGATCTGCAGGTGCTTTCGCAACTGGCGTGGTTCGATGAGGAGTTCCTGGCCAAGGATCCGTTTATTGTCGAGCTGGTGCAAAAGGGACACGACTATTCGCTCGATGACCAGCAGATGCTGGGCCGCAAGCAGGTCGAGGTGATGGGCAAGGTGCTGCCGGTCTATGCCGAGTTCGCCGCCAAGGGGCAGATTGAAGTCTCCACCACGCCGTTCTATCATCCGATCCTCCCTCTGATCTGCGATTCCAACATCGCGGAAGTTTCTCATCCGTATGTTGCGCTCCCTTCCCGCTTCCGCTATCCGAACGATGCCCGCGATCAATTACAGCGTGCGGGCGACTACATGCGGCAGAAGCTCGGCAACCCCGCCGTGGGGCTCTGGCCCTCGGAAGGCTCCGTCTCAGACGAGGTCTTCCACCTCGCCGCCGAAAGCGGTTTCCGCTGGGTGGCCACCGACAACGGCGTGCTGGCGCGCACGCTGCATCACGGCGCGGATGCCAGCCTGACCTATCGCCCGTACCTCTGGTCACAGGGCGAGCACGAACTTCACGTCATCTTCCGGGACCACTATCTCAGCGATCTCATCGGCTTCGTCTACGCCAGAATGGGCGCCGTGGAAGCAGCCAACCACTTCCTGGACCGCATCCGTGAGAATTGCCAGGGCATCCTCTCCAGCGGCCGGGACGCGCTGGTACCCATCATTCTCGACGGCGAGAACGCCTGGGAGTATTACGAACAGAGCGGGCGGCCGTTTCTGCGGGAACTCTACCGGCGCATCGCCGACGATCCCCGGATGTCCGCGCTGACGGTGACCGAAGCCCTGGCCAAGGTAGAGCCGCACCGCATCGATCACATTTTTCCGGGCTCCTGGATCAACGCCAATTTCGACATCTGGATCGGATCGGACGAAGACAACCGCGCCTGGGATTACCTCTATCACGCTCGCAATTTCTACGAGGAACATCAGGCAAACGCCACCGAGGCCCAGCGCGAACTCGCCTTCGAAGAGATCATGATCGCCGAGGGCAGCGACTGGAACTGGTGGTATGGCCCCGAGCACCAATCCGCCAACGAACGAGAGTTCGACGAACTTTACCGCAAACACCT
>JBDUEM010000131.1:0-19533 GCA_040002435.1 Bryobacteraceae bacterium | reverse complement strand
AACAGGACATTTCTATTTGGCAGAGATTAGGACATTTCTATTTGGCGTTGACACTCTCGAATCGCGCTCGACGCGGCCTCACCGGGCGACTGGCCCATGCCGAGATGTACGGTGATGTTTTCCACCATCACGATGGCGTCGTCGATCACGACACCGATGCAAGCTGCGATTCCGCCCAGCGTCATCAGATTGAAGCTCATGTGAAACAGATACATAGCCACGATGGCGATGGCCGCGGCCACCGGAATCACGATCGCCGCCACTAATGTCGTGCGCCAGTTTCGCAAAAAAAGTAGCAGCACCACTACCGAGAGAACCAATCCGATCAGGATGCTCTCGGTCACGCTTCCTATCGAATCGCGCACCAGGATGGACTGGTCATAAAAGGTCTTCAGCTCAACATCTGGCGGCAGCGACTTTCTGATCGCTTCCAGTTCAAGATTCACCGCGTCGGCGATCTCCACCGCGTTGCCATCCGGCTGTTGCGTGATATTTACCAGCACCGCCGGCCGTCCGTTGGCGGTCACGATATTGTAGGCGGGGCGCTCCCCGGGGCCCACCGTCGCGAGGTTCTTGATGAGCACCGGAGTGCCTTTCACCACATCGACAACCGTGTTCTCAATCTGATCGGTCCGGCGCAGCAGGCCCGTTATGGTGGTCAGGTAGAGATGGTAGTTTTCCTGCACCATGCCCGACGGAGAGATCACGTTATTGTTTCGCAGTGCGTCCACCACCTTGGTGAGCGGCAGTCCGTAGGCGTTCAATTTCGCCGGATCCACAATCACGTGGACTTCCGGCGCGCGGCCGCCCACGATGCGGGCTTCGGCAACGCCTGGCAGGCGATACAGGCGGGGTGCGAATTCGTAGTAACTCAGGTCGTAGAGTTCGGCCAGGCTGCGCTTCGGTGACGTGACGCTGAAACCGATCATGGGGAAGGCCGAGAACGTCAGCCGGTTGATGTAGAGCCGGGTCCCGGCGGGCAGAGCGGCCGTGATCTGCGACATGCGGCCCTGCACCAGGTGCAGCGCGTCCCTGATATCGATGTCCCAGCGAAAGAAGACGCTGATCTCCGTGGATCCGCGCGCCGTAATCGACCGCACGTTGGTGATGCCCGGCACCAGTCGAATGGCTTCTTCAATAGGCCGCGTCACCGTGAGCGTCTGAACGTCGATGGGCGCAATGCCGTTATCTACAAGAATGATGATCCGGGGAAAATCCGTCTGCGGAAAGATGGAGATGGGAACCTGGAACATCAGCAGCAATCCGGCCAGCGCGAAGCTGAGAACAACCAGCACCAGCGCGCGTCCATGCGCCTCTACGAATCTGGCGAGTTGAGCCGTCATTCGTTTTCTTTCTTGCCGCCCGCCAATTGGACCTGCGCTCCATCCGGCGTACCGAAGGCCCCCTCGACGACCACCGTTTCACCAGGCTGCAGCCCCTTCCTGATTTCCACTTTTCCGTCGAAGACCGCGCCGCCCTCTACTTCCTTCTTATGCGCAATGTTCTTCCTGTCCACCACCAGGACGAAGCCGTTGTGTGTTCCTTCGTCGAATTGAACGGCGGCGGCCGGAACTACGGCGGCCTTTTGCACGCTTCCGCTGGCGACGCTCACCTGACCGAACAATCCGGCCCGCAGAGATGGCGGCGGTTTTGGGATTTCGCACCAGGTTTCCACGGTGCGGCGCGCGGGATCAACGGCCTGGTTGATCACCGAAACGCGGCCCACGGCTGTTTCACCGGCGGCGCTGAAAGAACATTTCTGTCCCAATTTGATTTGACCGACGCTGCTCTCGGGAACCTGCGCCCGCGCGATCAGCACGGCCACGTCCATCAATGTGAAGATGGGCGTGGCCGGGCTGGCCATGTCTCCGGCGTATTGGAACTGGTCGGTAATGGTGCCCGCGAAGGGCGCGCGGATCTCGGCGTATTGCAACTGAGTATCGATCAGCGACTTGCGTGCCTGCGCCTGTTCCACGCGGCTCTCGGCAATCTTGATGTCGCGCTCCGCGGACTGGTTCTTAAAAAGGTCCAGGGACTTTCGCGCGACTTCCACGTTCGTTTTGGCATTGGCCAGTTCCGTCTGGGTAACCAGCAGTTCGCGCTCCGGGATCGCTCCTTGTTTGAACAATTCCTGCCGCTTGTCGTAAATTTTCTGCGCCTGATTCAGGCTCGCCTGGGCCGTCTCAAGCTGTCCTCGGCCGCGCTCCACCTCGGATGGCACCGTCCCCCCGGCTGCCTTCTGCAGCGTTGCCTGCGCGTCTGCAACGGACCCGGCGGCTTCGCGCCGCTGCGCGAGGAGATCCCGATTCTCCAGCAGCGCCAGCACTTGTCCGGCTGGCACCGAATCGCCTTTGCGCGCGCGGAGTTCGCGGATGGGCGCGGTGATGCGCGCGGCGATGTTCGCCTGTGTCCGCGGGAACAGCGTCGCGGGCGCGTCCACGCTGAGCGGAATATCCGCCTGCTCCACCTTCACGGTCTTCACAGTGACCACGGGTTTCACTTCAGCTTCTTCTTTCTTTCCGCCACAAGAGGCGAAAAGCGCACAGAGCAAGAGGGGGGTGTATTTCATCTCCCGGCGGCGACCTCCAGATCGGCACGCGCATTCGCGTAGTTAAACAGAGCGGTGAAGTAGTTAGACTGTGCCTGCGTCAGTTGTGTCTGCGCCGCTACTACATCCAATGCCGGACCTTCCCCGCCCTCATAACGGATGCTGCTGAGACGCAGATTCTCTTCCGAAGTATCCACCTGCTGACGGGCCAGGCTGATCTGCTCGTAGATCAAAGTCGCCCGGGCAAGAGCGGTTTGGTAGTCCCGTGAGAAGGTACGCGAAGATATTTCCCGGTTGGTCCCAACCTGGTCGGCACGCACGCGAAATTGCTGTGCAAGGCTGCGATTGCGGAAGAAATCGAAGACCGGAATATTGAACGTGACGAACGCCGCGGAGCCGCGGTCCCGCCAGGTAAGACGGTTCGAATCGATCCCGTATTGATAGTTGAAGGTGAGCTGAGGATACCGCTCGGCGCGAAAGCGGCGCTCATCCGCCTTGAACCCCTCGCGCTGCGCATCGAGAAGATTGAACTCGATTCGCTTGAGATAAGGTTGCGGCTGAGCCGCTGTCTCCGGCGGCGCGGGTTGAGTAAGCGTATCCGTGATGCCGACGTCCGTCGCTACATCGGTCGTCCAGAAAGACGCCAGATCCTGATTGGTGACGGCTGCGTCCAGCCGCGCCGCATTAAGTGCCTGGCCGAGGAACGCAACCTGGGACGAAGCCTTCACCACGTCCGCCTGCGCTACTTCGCCGCCGCTTAAGAGCTTTCGCGTAAGCGCCTCGAATGACGTGGCACGCGCCAGCATGTCGCTGTTCGCGGTCACAAGATGGCGCGCCAGCAGCAGCCGGTAATATGCGATGGTCACCAGTCGCTTCAGGTCCCGCTGCGAGAGCTGGACATAGGCGGCGGATATCTGTTGATCAGCCTTCGCCCGCGCATAGGCCGCACGCAACCGGCCCGAGGTGTCGAGTTCTATGGCCGATGAGGCCATGTGGCTGTATTCCCGCACGCCGTTCAACGCGATGAACCGGCCGGCGTCCGGGTTGCCGGATGGGCTGTTGTAGGTGAATCCGTTGTTGATTTGCGTTTGCGGCAGAAAGCCCGCGCGGGCCGCGGTGATCCCGAGCCGCGCGATTTCCAGATCCTGTTTCGCCAGCGTCACGAAGGAAGGTGCGGCCAGTGCGCGCGCAATACAGTCATCCAGTGTGAGCGGCGCGGTCTGCGCGGACACGCCAACGGCGAGGACGGCGATGAGAAGCGCAAGACGGGGCCGCATTCAGTCTCTTGATTGTCTCAGTCTATACGGAGGATTACCGAACCTACTGCGTAAGTCTTTCGGCCATGGCCCGCACTACCTCTTTAGCTTGCGAACTATGGCTGAGGAAAAAGTCAAAGTCGAAGTGGGGGGCCTTATCGGACACGCAATTCGACAGAGTGGCCCAAAACATATCATCTCCACTGCTCCTGGCCTACTGCGTAACGTCAACCTGAACGGACTCGCGATCCTGCACTCCACCCGGCCCGCTGGCAATCAGCGTGTACCGGGTCTTTTGCTTCACCTCCGCGGTGACGCAATCCTTCCCGGATAGCTTCCGATCCGTCGGGGACGGCTCGATCTTCACGGAACTGGCATTCCGCGTTTCGTAGCAAAGCGTCACCTGCCGGCCTGCGGGCACTGACTTGCTGCTGGACGCGAAAAAGAGAATCAACTGTCCCTTGGGAGGCGCAGCTACTCCAGCCACCGTGATTTCAATCGACTTGGACACCTCAGCGCCATCGGCGCCGGTAGCGATCAGCTTGATCTGCGAAGTGGCGGACGGAGCATGTTGGAAGCAGCGGACGAACGATGGCGTGATTTGCTCGATGGGCGGATCCAGCCGGACGGTCTTTGCATCCTCCACTCCGTAGCAAATGAGAACCTGTTCGCCGCGAGCAACCGTAGGACTGCCGGCATAGAATTGAAGAATTTTGGCGGGTTTTGAATGCGCAGTTTGCGGGGCTTCGGCAGCCGGTTGCTTGCCGCAGGATGCCAGAACAGCCAGAACCGGAAACAGGCCGACGAATTTCCAGCGCACGATTATGGTGAGACCTTGGCGGGAGCCTGATAGAGGGCCAGCAGCCGCTTTTGGTCGTCAGAGGAGAATCCCGAGTTGCTGGGAATATCGCCCGCGGTCTTCAACTTGCGCCGGTAGCGGCCGAAATATTCCAGAATATTCCCGCCGTATTCGAAACTGTACATAATATCGGTGAAAGAATGCGTGTGCGACAGCCCTAATGCGTGTCCCAACTCGTGAAGACAGGTCAAATAAACAATGGTGTCGCGAAAAAGCGGGTCTTTCGTGCCCTCTCCCTCGACGTTGTGTCCCAGGGCATGAAGACCGGGCCTGACGTTTACTTCGGCGCCGGACTTGCCCCCAACCATAATGGGCCGGGCTTCGCCATACAATCCCTGATTTCCGGACGAGGCCCAATAGAGCCGGATGCGTGCCTTGCTCAACGGCGACTTTTCGAATTTCAAGGTTCCGGAGGATGCCTTCTGCCAGGCTGACAGCGCCCACTCGGCCAGTTGCACGTCGTTCGCCTCGCACTCGGCGTCAGGACGGCTACACGGCTCAATCCAATAAGTGTAGGTTTCGGCGGCAGCGTCTTTCGGCGTGCCGGCCGCCAGGAATAGGAACAGCAAAAAGGTCACGTGCCCTGCCTCGTAGATAGTTTTTCTTCCTTCAAGTCGTGCATCAATTGCTCCAACTGTTCTATCCGCCGGCTTAAGTCCTCTATTGCCTGGCCCTCAGGATCGGGCAGACTGCCGTGTGCCAACTGTTCCTCGTTCTCCATCCGCGTCCGGACGACGCGGCCCGGAATGCCAACCACCGTTGAGTGGTCGGGAACCGGGCGGATCACTACGGAGCCCGCCCCAATTTTGACATAATCGCCAATGTTAATACCACCTAAAACTTTCGCGCCGGTTCCGACGACGACGTGATTACCCAAGGTAGGGTGGCGTTTTCCCTTCTCCTTTCCGGTCCCGCCCAGCGTGACACCCTGATAAATGAGAACGTCATCCCCAATTTCCGTGGTCTCACCGATCACCACGCCGGATCCGTGATCGATAAAGAAACGCCGGCCGATGGTGGCTCCCGGGTGAATTTCGATTCCGGTCAGAAACCGGCTGACCTGCGAAATGAACCGCGGCAGCAGCGGCATCCCGGCATTGTAGAGCCGGTGAGCCAGTCGGTGCAGAAGGATAGCGTGGAATCCGGGATAACACAGGACGATTTCCAGTACGCTTTTGGCTGCCGGATCCTCCCGGAATATCGTGTCCAACTGCTCCCGAATGGAACGGAACATACTCTAATCTACCTGTTTCCTTCAGCCCGCGCCAACGGGCTTCGTACATCGGCCATCATGCTATATTGAGGCGATGGCAGCAGGTTGTCCGCCGGTCGAATTGTTTGGCACTCCATCTGCTTCCAATTCCTACGGGCTATACACGGCCCGATTCTATACCATCGCCATCTCGTTCTCGATTGGCAGTGCTTCTGTTTGGATGCAGCGTCCGCTACAAGCGACTCGATTCGTTGAGACCCATTGAAGCTGCTGTTTCCATTGCGTTTCTTCTGTTAGATACCATGTGAGCTTTCAAAAAAGGAGCAATGGAATGAATCTGAAACAAGTAAGCCGCTATTCGAGCGTTTTCCTGCTGATGTTTGCCGCAAGTGCCTTCGCGGCGCCGAAACTGCGTCTTTCGACTACAGCGGTGGGTCCGGTTGTCGTCGCGCCAGGGGGGTCCACCAGCGCAGCCGCAGTCGATTACACCAATGCCGGAGACGGCAGCCTGAACCTGACCGCAAAATCGTCGGTGACCTGGCTCAATCCCATCGTCAGCGGTGGAAAGATCAATTTGAATGTACAGGCAGGAACCCTCACCCGGGGGAGCTACACAGGGCTGGTGACGGTGAGCGATCCGAACGCGGTAGATGCGCCCCAGACGATTTCCGTCACCATTCAAGTGGGCACCGCCATTCCGGATAAGGTCGATCTATATGTCGCCCCGAATGGCTCTTCCGATTCCATCGATTTTGTGGCGGGCAGCAAACTGAACGCCGCCATCACCACGCAAAACAATCTGGCGTTTCTGTCCCTTCCCGGCTCAGGAAGCTTTGCTTTCAACGTTCCCTACCAGATTGTGGGCAAACATCTTCCCGGCATGGCGGAGGGGAATTATACCGGAACCATCGTTACTTCCAATTCCACTTTCGCGCCGGACAACAAGAGCACTCCGGTAACCCTGCATGTCACTTCTCAGCCGATCGCGAGACTGACGCCAAGCGGTCTGGTTTCGTATCGGATCGCGCAGGGCGGGCCAAAAACGACGCAATATGTGAGCATCGCAAACGGCGGCCAGGGAACACTTTCCATTACCGCGGCCACCGCCACAACCACCACGGGGGGAAACTGGCTCAGCGCGGCCACCCCGGCCGGATTCAGCGGTATTTCTCTGGACTTCGACCCGTCGGTCATCACTGCTCCGGGAACCTACCAGGGGAGCGTGGCCGTTACCACCAATGCCGCCAATGGGCCGATCACGGTACCGGTTCAGTTTGAGGTCTTCGCCGCGGGCACACCCATATCCTATTACGGAGGAGCTGTGAACAACGCCGCGGCCGAAGCCGGAGATGTCTTGGCACAGGGAACCATTGTTGCTCTGTTTGGCGAGCAGTTCACACTCGGTGCCCCGCAGCAGGGGACGCTTCCACTCACTACCGATCTGGCCGGAACGAAGGTTTTTGTCAACGACCAGCCGGCGCCTCTTTTCTATTCTTCTTACAACCAGATTAACTTTCAGGTACCGTATAACGCGGCGACAGGCCCGGGACTGATTCGCGTGGAACGTCCCGGACAGCGCGGCAACAGTATCTCGGTTACCATCGCCGCCAGAGCCCCCCGCATCCTGAAGCTGGGCATTGACCGTTACGGCATCATTGTGAATGAGGACGGCAGCTTCCCCATTCCTACCACGCCGGGAATTAGCAGCCACCCCGCCAAAGCCGGGGATGTGTTGGTCATCTATGCCATAGGGTTGGGGCAGACCAGCCCGCCTGTCGTCGAAGGGGCGAGCGCACCCACCAGTCCTCTGGCAACGGTTCCAACCATTACCAACGTGCTGTTCGGTGGCGGCGGATTTGCAGGCGAATCCATTGCGGTCCCGCCCATGTTCGCCGGTTTGACGCCCGGTTATGCGGGACTCTACCAGGTCAACGTCACGGTGCCCGCTGGGCTTCCTCCAGGGGAAACGCGGCTGATCCTCCAGGGCAGCGACGGAACGCTGAGCCAGATTTCCTACATCTCCGTGCAATGACCCGGCGGCTCTACTACGACGACAGCTACCTGACCGAATTCCGCGCGGCGGTCCTCGATACCAACGAGGACCGCCGCCGGGTGGTTCTTCAGGAGAGTGCATTTTACCCTTCGTCAGGCGGCCAGCCTTTCGACCTCGGTTCCATCAATGGCATTCCCATCACAGAGGTACAGGATATCGGCGATCAGGTTGTCCACCTGCTCGCGTCACCTCTCGCCGGGGAGACGGCCGATTGCCGGATCGATTGGCAGCGGCGGTTCGATCATATGCAGCAGCACACCGGCCAGCACTTGTTGTCGGCGGTGATCGTAGAGTTGTTCGGAATTTCCACGGTTGCCTTTCACATGGGAGCGGAGAGTTCCTCTATCGAACTGGGGACGCCCACCTTCGACCTGGCGCAAATTCGAGAGGCCGGGCAGCGGGCCAATGAAGTTGTATTTGAGAATCGCCCGGTGAGGATCTCCTATTCCCATGCCTCCGAGGCGAGCGATCTGCGTAAGCCCTCTGAACGGGAGGGAACGTTGCGCATCGTCGAAATTGCGGGACTTGACCGCAGCGCCTGCGGTGGGACCCACGTTCGCCATACAGGGGAAATAGGACCCATCGCGATCCGGAAAACGGAAAAGTTACGCGGCAACACCCGCTTGGAGTTCCTCTGCGGCTCACGCGCAGTACAGCGCTCCCGTGCCGATTATGAGCAGTTGAACGCGGTAGCGCAGGTATTTTCCTCGACGCTGGATGACGCCCCGGGTCTGGCAGCCGCCAGCATCAGCCGTTTGCAGGACAGCGAAAAGGCCCGGCAGAAGCTGGCCGGGGAAGTGGCTGAGGCTCGCGGGCGTCAGCTCTTTCAAGACACGTCGCCGGGGGCCGACGGACTGCGGCGGTATTGGAACCAGCAGGCGTCCGGGAGTTTCTCCGAGGAGATACGCAGGGAGGCCCAAAGCTTTACGGCGCAGGATAAAGCAATCTACCTGGCTACGTCTGAGGATCCCGCCGCCGTCCTGCTCGCCGTCTCCCCGGGTGCCGGTCTAGCGGCGGGTGAATGGCTGAAACCCCGCCTGACCCAGGCAGGCGGGAAGGGCGGAGGAAACGCGAAAATGGCCCAAGGAAGTCTGCCCGGCGCAGATCTGCTCAACGCCATCGCCGAAGGCCTCGGCTTCGTTTCACCGAAAGTCTAGCGAGAGTACTTAAAACTGAAACCTGTGCAGTCGAACGTCTCGCCGGAAGAGAAAGTCGCCATCTGCGGCGACATCCACGTCGAAGGTGCCGACTTATAGCCGTGCGACAAACAGGGCCTGCAGTTCACGGTATTCTGCCGCTGGCAGAAGGAGTTCCTTGAGAACGTGGCGGCCGCCTTCCAGCCGAAGCGCAGCCCAGCCATTCCACCGAGCGTGCGGCTCGACATCACCGCCAGCAAGTTCTAATGCTGGAGGGAACGCTACGGCAAGGTGAACGAGCACAACGGCTGCTCCCGCGATTTCTGGCTGCCGGATTGGGTCGGCCTTCTTCACCTGCAATCTCTGCAGGAACAATTCTGCGGCGGAATCGACGCGACATATTCCCGCGATGGAAACTTGTCCTAAGGTCAGGTAAATCCTGTATACTACGTTCGCCCGGGATGTATTTGGCAGTGCCGATCGCCCGTTGACCCAGCGCCTGCGGCCGAATCGGCCCAACTCCATCCTGGCTCACAGGGAGACACTCAATGCAAAGACGTTGGTTGCACTTGATTTGCGGAACACTCGCGATTTCGGCCGGATTGTTGGCAGCGGATCCGCTGGTGGGAACTTGGAAGCTGAACCTGGAGAAATCCAAGTACGGTTCCCGTCCGGTGCCGAAGAGTGGCACGGTGACCTGGGCGGAGGAAGGTGGAACATTCCATTACACGGCCCAGGGTGTAGGAGCCGACGGACAGCCGACTTTGGTTGAAATCGCCTCCTTTAAATTCGATGGCAAGGAGTATCCAGTCAAAGGCAGCCGGCTGACCGACATGGTGTCGTTTAAGCGGGTCGATCCTCAGCACCTTGAATCAACCGGCAAGAAGGGCGGCAAGCCAGCCTTTACCAACAAGACGGGGGTTTCGAAAGACGGCAAGACGCTGACCTCGGTCTGGCGAGCAACCGACGCGAGCGGCAAGCCCCAGACCTGGACGACAGTTCTTGAGAAGCAGTAATTCTGACTGATTGGGTATCACGCTACCGCAAGTACGGGTCTGTGGCCCGGTGCATCAACGTGGGCGTCAGTCCGCCTCTCGCTCCCAAACCAACTTCAAGCATGCTCGTCGCAGCGGTCGCCGTGAGCACCAGGCGGTTAGCGTCGAACCGGTAGGTGCGCTTCAAGTCCGTGCCCACCGAACTCGGCACCAGACAGGCTTGCACGTGATGGATCACGGTCTTGGCGAACTCGTCCACGTCGAAGGTGCCGAAATAGGCGATAAGCCCACCACTGCCTCGCGGATCTCCTCGGTACTCAGCCCTCTTATCAGAGCGACAATGGGGTTCGATCCGTTAAATGCAAAAGTCAGAGCCACGCCTTGATGGAATTCCCTCCAGCCTCCACAGTCATCGGGCGGCGCCATTCTGGCTAGCCGTCCTGGCGACTGGGGCGGCGGCGGGACTGAGTGCTATTGTGCTTACCCGGATACTCGAGGCCGCGCAGCGCCTGGCATGGGGTGGCTCCGGAACCGACATCCTGGCCGCCGCCCGGAACGCACCGGCAATGCGGCATATCCTCGTGCTCCTCGGAGCAGGGGTTGTAACCGGCATTGGGCAGATCATCCTCAAAAAGCTGTCCAACGGCAACGGCATCGATACGATCGCAGCCATTTGGTTCCACGCCGGCCGTTTGCCGGCGTTACGCACATTAGGGAGCGCTGTGCTCTCGGTGCTGATCGTGGGCATGGGGATCTCCCTCGGTCGCGAGGGAGCGCCAAAGCAGGCGGGTGCGGTCTTCGCGAACTTTTTTGCCGGGCTCTCGCGATTATCCGACGAGCAGCGCCGGCTTTTGGTCGCCTGTGGCGCGGGGGCGGGCATGGCCGCGGCTTACGGCGTGCCGCTCGGCGGCGCTCTCTTCGCTTTGGAGGTGATGCGTGGAATGCTGGCGCTGCGTTATGTCCTGCCGGCCGTCTTCGCCTCAATTGTGGCGACAGCCGTGGCTTGGACTGTTCTCCCGGACGCGCCCACGTACCAGATTCCGGCCTATGCCAGTTCTGCCTCGGTCGTGGTTTGGGCACTCTTGGCGGGCCCCTTGGCAGGCCTCTACTCTGTCGGCTATGTCCGCCTCGTTACATGGGCCGAGCGCCATAAACCCGAGAACTGGAGCAGAATTGTGACGCCTGTTTTGGGACTCGGCGTCTTAGGCCTGGTCTCAGTATGGTTCCCTCAACTCCTCGGCAACGGAAAAGATGTCTCGCAGCTTGCCTTCGCCCACCTTGTGCCGCCCGCCTTGCTCATGATCCTGCTCGTCTTGAAGCCTGCCGCAATCCTATTGTGCGTTCGCAGCGGGGCTCCGGGCGGCCTGTTCACACCTTCACTAACAGCCGGCGCAATGTTGGGGGCTGTTCTGGGATATGGATGGTCCTGGCTTTGGCCTGGCGTCCCGCCTGGACTGTTCGCTCTCCTTGGCGCGGGAGCGGTTCTCGCGGCGACCACGCAGGGCCCGGTCTCCACAGTCGTTTTGCTGATGGAGCTTACCGGGCGCGATCGCTCGTTTATTCTTCCTCTCTTACTCGCCGTGGGCACCGCGACCCTGGTGGCGCGTTCAATCGAACCCCGATCTATTTACGACGCACGCCTAACCGACGAGGAGATCGAGCAACGCCAGAATATCAGGGATCACGGGGGGCAGTTACCACCCGTGTAAGTCTCCTCAGCCCTGAGCGGTACGGTCAACGTGGCGGCCTACTTCATGTAAAGCGGAGCGATGGAAATCAGCCCTAAGCCCGCGGCGAACAGGACAATCATGATGGTGAGCAGGAGTTTCACACGCGTTTCGGCCCCGGCGAACTCCTTCCAAACCAGCAGGCCCCAAAGCGCGCTGATCAACGTGGCGCCTTGGCCCATGGCGTAACTGACAGCCGGTCCCACTTGCGCGGTGCCGCTGGCTGCCACGACATTCGTCAGCATTCCCGTGCACCACAAAATACCTCCAAATATGCCGAGAGAATGCCTTCCGATGGAGCCATCCCGGAAGTATTGCCCAAAGCCGACCGGTTCTCCTTCCACCGGCAGATTCATGAAGTACAGGTTGTAGACAAAGGTAGAGAAAAACACGCCGATCGCAAAGAAGAAACCCACCGAATACGCACCGAGCCCTTGCTCGGAGGCTCGGCTCATCTCCACCAGCGGGTAGAACGATCCCATCAATACGCCGCTGACCAGGGCGATAATCAAGCCCTTGACGCTGAAATTCTCCGTGATCTCGCCGTCTTCCTCAGCATGGGCACGGTAGGCGAAGGCGTCCACTACGATTGCGGCCAGAACCAGCGCGACGCCCGAGAAAATCAGAAAGGGATTCCCTTGCGGATTGATGATGTAGTTCCAGACCACGCCGATAATCAGGGCGAGCCCGATCCCGACAGGGAATGCCACCGCCAACCCGGCCAGGGAGATCGCGGCCACCAGCAGCATGTTTGCCAGGTTAAAGATGAGACCCGCCGCCAGTGCATAAGCCATTTGGCGTTTTCCCGCAATCAGCAGATTGTCAGTAAAGGATAGATCGTCACCAAGGCTCCCTAGTGTGAATGCCGCTATCACCGCGGTAAGCAGCACACCAAAGGAGAAGTCGAAATAGAAAAGCTCAAACCTCCAATTCTTGGTCAATTTGAAGGTGTTGGCCCACGACCCCCAGCAAATCATTGACAAAATGGTCAGGAGCATTGCTGTGGCGTATGTGGTTGGCAGAATCATAGAAAACTCTAACGAAACTGCGAGGTTACACCGGACTGGTACCTTTGGTCAACCTATATTCGGCCGTTAGCCATCTTCGAAGCTCAGGGCTTAAGTGTCACAACCAATTGCTCTAGTACCTTTTACTGTAAGGTATTAGATCCCTGGTACTGGAACCAATTCTGGTGCAGAATAGGCCGAGAGCTCTAAACAATGCTCCTAAAAATGCCGAAAGTACTCTAGGCGTGAGAAAGGTGTTATGAAAAGGCTTGAAAAATTCGGCATTACTCAAGCAAGTCGGAGGCTGACATGAACAGCGTGATCCGCCGCGTATTTCTGCTTGTGGTAATAGCCGCAGCAGCATTTTCGCAGAAGCTGGTAATTGAGGTCGATACACAGGAAGGGCAGCTTCTGCAACAGATTGACGCCGAAGCCTCGGCACCGAAAAAACAGGCAATGCTGGAGCAGTTTGCCAAACTTTTCCCGAATCACGAAGCAATTACGTGGGTTTTCGGCCAGTTGCAATTGTCTTACGTAGCGGATGGAAAGTTTGATCGCGTTCTTGAAATCGGCACGAAGCTGCTGGGATTGGATCCCAACGATGTGTCCGCTGCCCACAATTGCCTGAAAGCAGCCGAGGGGAAAAAGGATATCGAGTTGGTGCGGCGATGGTCCGATCTAACCTCCCAGATCGCCCGCAAGGTGAAGCAGTCTAAGAAGCCGGAAGAGCGTGAGGAGCAGGAAGAATGGAAGCAAAGGGTGGAATACGCAAAACAGGTCGACCAGTATGCCGAGTATGCCATCTATTTTGCGGCCCTCCAGACGAAAGACACCAAGCTGAAGTCGAAATTGATTGAGAATCTCGAACAGAAGAATCCTAACAGCGAATACCTGGCTCAATTGCGCACCTCCCAGACCCAGGTGGTACGGCAGGTGGACATCGAAGAAGCTGTGGCCGCGGCCGAAGTCTCCTTTGCCAAGGGCCAGTACAACGTTGATTCGCTGATGATGGTGGCGAACCACCTGATCTCGAAGCAGCGCGATCCGGAGAAGGTGATCGCATACTCAAGCAAGGCACTGGAACTCTTGGCCGTGGCAGCCAAGCCGGAGGAACTCAACGAAAGCGACTGGGACGCCAAGAAGCATCAGATGATGGGCGCGGCAAACTGGATGATGGGATTGCTCTACAGCACGCAGGAAAAGTTCGCGCAGGCAGATAAGGCTCTCCGCGACGCGCTCCCCGATCTGAAAAACAGCGATATGGTCGCAGGTGCTCTCTACCATTTGGGATACGTCAACTTCCGCCTGGCCGAAGCTGGGGAAAGAATCCGGATTCACGACGCGGTGCGGTACACCACGGAATGCACTGCCATCAACAGCGCCGTCCAGCAGCAGGCCGTGGCTAATCTGAAGTCGATGAAAGCGGAATACAACCTGCACGACTAGCGCTTCACTGCGGGCCCTTCCAACTTCGCAATCGCCGCGTGCAACTCAAACTGGTTATCGATGATTGCCTTCAGGTAAGTAATGAACAAGTCCAGAAGGACACAGAGCGCGTAGATCGCTGTTCCGTTCTTGCCTGATTCCGCTGCTTTCTTGCCGCTCTCGACCCACGTCTTGTGGTTTACAATCACTTTCACCATAGATTTACTTCTCCTCTAATTCTGTTAGGCGGATTCAAGCCGCGGAATTAGCAGAGAAATCAAGGGCGGGCGTCGGAACGGGCTGCGGCTTCGATTGCCTCCAGTTCCTTTCCTGCCTCGGCCCACTTTCCTTGGGCGGACAGGTCGCGGTAGCGCTTGAGGTGATTGCGGATGGAGTCCAGGCGCGGATCTCCCGCGGATCTGCTCTCCACCACGGGAGCTTTCGAGGAAGTTTCCTGCGTCGTCAGAGGAGGAGGCACATTTCCGCCCGCCAACTCCGCCAGCGCCTGCTCGTACGTATCGTGATAGATAACCGTGTTCCCCATGGCAATGACAACCTTCTTCAACTGGGGCATTCGAGTCTGCGCACTCTGGATGTAAATCGGCTCAACGTAGATAAACGTGTCTTCGATGGGCAGCACCAGCATCTCACCGCGCAGCACCGAAGACCCCTGCTGATTCCAGAGCGACAGATCCTTGGAAATATTCTGGTCGGAATCAATCTTCGCTTCAATCTGCAGCGGACCATACATGAGGTTCTGTTTGGAAAGTAGCAGCACCACGATTTCGCCCAGGTGCTCCCCATCACAGCGGGCCATCATCAGGCCGATGAGATTATCCTTGCTCCGCGGCGTGAAGGATTGCAGCAGCAGAAATTCGGACTGCGTCTCGCCGGGCACCGTAGCAATCACGTACGTGGGCTGAACATTGTCGGTCTGCTTCCCTTGGCCGGATAGATTCTTGGCGATATCCCACAGATCCTCCTTGTTATAGAACGAATCGGGGTTCTGCATATGGTAGGTCCGGTAGATCTCGGCCTGCGCGCGGAACAACAGTTCGGGATAGCGGACGTGTTTCCGCAAGTCCGGAGCCATTTCCGATGCCGGGTGGAATAGCTTCGGGAAGATAGCCTGCCAGGCCTCGATGATAGGGTCGGAGTTATCGAAAACGAAGAGCGACACGCGGCCGTCGTAGGCGTCCACTGTGGCTTTCACGGAGTTCCTGATGTAGTTGACCGCGCCGGCTTCGCCCAGTTGCACCATGCGCGAATACGGGTGATTATTCGATGTCGTGTATCCGTCTACCATCCAGATCATCCGGCCCTCATCGGAAATTACAAGGTACGGATCGCCATCCCATTCAATGAAATTGGCGATGGTCTCCAGCCGGTGCCGCACATCGCGGCGGATGAGCATCCGGCTCTCGCCGGTGAAATAGCTGGTCAGCAAAATCTTCCAGTCGCCGTATTCCAGGGCGGCGGCCAGACGCATCGGAAACGAAGAGATGGGGATGCCGCCTTTCCCTTCGTACTGGTTGTGTACGTTATCGGCGCCGGCCGGGTAATTGAACTCCGGCTGGCTGGTGCGAACGAAGACCGGCTCGTGGGTTTCCTCGCCATAGTACAGTTCCGGACGTGTCAGCTTCAGGCTCGCCGTATTGACCTTCGGCGGCGCATCCTGAATAATCAACTGCGGCTGTCCACTGGGCGTAATACGGTTCGCTTCCGCCATCACCAGGCCGTATCCGTGCGTATAGATGAAGTGCGGGTTGATCCAATTGGCGCGGGCGTCTGCCAGTTGCTCCACGTCGAGTTCGCGTGCGGCAAGCATTACCTGGCGCAGCTGGCCGTCAATCTGGTAGCGGTCCACGTCCGTGCTCTTGAACGTGTAGTATTGGCGCAAAGCCTGAATCTGGGTCACGGTATCGTGAAACGCGCGCCAGTCCCACAGACGGACGTTGTCCAGGGCCTGCTTGTGCTTCTCTACGTCGATCCGCGATTCCAATTTCGCAGGGTACTGCTTCTCGACGACTTTCCCCTCAATTCCGAACGCGGCGCGCGTGGCTTCGATGTGCCTCATGATATAGGGACGCTGCATCGAGATCTCATTGGGGCGCACGTAAACCGCGGACACGATGCCGGGGATGATGAATTGCAGCACCGGAACTATGACCAGGGCGGCGGCGAACCGGAGACGGCCCATCCAGATCAAAACGATGGCAATACCGCAGGCCGCTATGGAAGCCCAGCGTAGGGGCAGGTCGACATTCTGATTTACGTAGTCGATTCCCACCATGAAGCGATGATCGTTCAGCAGCATGCTGTACATGCTGAGGTAGAACCGGCCGGCCATGGCGATCAGCAATAGCGAAGCTGCGCTGCGCAGATAATACGACTCCATGGCGCCTTGCAACCGAAGGTCGCGTAAATCAAACGCCAGCCCTTCCTCCCTCACCTGCGGAAAGACATGACGAAGCTGCCAGCCCCGGGCCGTCAACCAGTAAGCGAGCAGCCCGAAAAAAGCCATGCCAACCAGGAGGCCCAGTAGATCCGAATAAAACGGAAGATCGAACAGGTAGAAGGGAAGAGGGCGATTGAATACCGGATCCCGCCAGCCTGTGGCGTTCGCGGCAACCCCACGGCCGCCCAGATAGCGAACCACCGTCCAGGAATCGATGCTGCTCAGGGCGATGAAGAGGGAGAGAATGAAGAGGCCAACACTGGCCAGTCGGGCGTAAATGGAGAAATCGCCGAGCCGCGCGCCAGCGAACTTCATTCCGCGCGCGTGTCCAATCCACAGCACCGCGAAGGTCAAAAGCGTCGCCGCTATCAACGGGCCGGTGCCGTAGATCAACATGCTGAACCAGGTGCTGACCTGGCCCAGTTCCTTCCACCACTCGTACTCGATGGTGTAGGAAGCAATGCTTCGCGAACCGATCAGCAGGGCGAACAGAATGACAACGAGGTAGAATCTCCGCTGCGGACGCGGCCTCTGCGGGATCTCTCTCAACACCATGGTTTAGACTCCAGTTAATTACCCGGCCTGCCAGACGATAGAACCGTTTACGATGGTGGCCACAGGGCCCCCTCGGAACTGGCGTCCGTCGAAAGGAGAATTCTTGCTCTTGGAAAACGACCGGTTTACATCATACGTCCATTGTCGCTGCGGATCGAAAATGGTGACATCCGCAATGCCGCCGGCGGCCAGCCTGCCGCGGTCTTTCCATTGCAGAACATTCGCCGGCCCGGTTGTATACAGCGCGATCATCTTCATCAGCGAGATGCGGCCTGTGTGTACCAATTCCACGGTGGTCAGGCCGATGGCTGTCTCCAGGCCGGTGATACCGAACGGGCATTTCTCAAACTCTTGCATTTTCTCGCTTCCGGGATGGGGAGCATGATCCGTCGCCAGGACATCGATAGCGCCGGATGCAATTCCGTCCGCCACCGCGTTCACGTCTTCCTTCGAGCGTAGCGGCGGCTTCATCTTGTAGTTGCTGTCATAGGGCAGCATATCGCAATCGGCGATGGCGAAATGGTGCGGAGTGGATTCGCAGGTTACCTTCAGGCCGCGTGCCTTGGCGAAGGCGACCATGGCCACCGAGTTACGCGCGGAGATGTGCGCCACGTGATAGCGGGCACCCGTCACCTCCGCCAACAGAATGTCGCGCGCCACCATCACGTCTTCCGAGCAGGAGGGAATGCCGCGCAGCCCCAGCTTCACCGATTCCAGTCCCTCGTGCATGTCACCGCCTGCGCTCAGATGCAGGTCTTCACAATGATCGATTACCGGCAGGTCGAAGGCGCTGGCCGTCTCCATGGCGCGCCGCATGACACGGGCGTTCATCACAGGTCGTCCGTCGTCTGAAATGGCGACCACACCCGCCGCTTTCATGGAGCCGATGGCCGCCAGTTCCTCTCCGGCACTGCCTTTAGTGATCGCACCGATCGGGAATACGTTCACCACCGCGCGCAACCTGGCCCGCTCCACAATGTAGCTGGTGACGGTCGCACTGTCGTTCACCGGATTCGTATTCGGCATGCAGCAGACGCTGGTGAATCCGCCCGCCGCCGCTGCGCGAGATCCGCTCTCAATGGTCTCCGCATGCTCAAAGCCCGGATCGCGCAAGTGGACGTGCATATCGATAAAGCCCGGCGCGACAATCAGCCCCGATGCGTCAAACAGTGTGGCTCCGGTGGCGGAAAGATCTTTACCGATCGCCGCCACCCGGCCGTCCATCAGCAGAACATCGGCCGTATCATCGAAGCCGCTGGAGGGATCCATTACCCGTCCATTTTTAATCAGAAGTTTTTCCATGCGAGGTGATAGTCAGAACGAACTATTGCAGAATCTTTTCCAGTACGGCCATGCGCACCGAAATACCGTTTTCCACTTGATTGAGTATCACGGAGCGCTGCGAATCCGCTACGTCCGATGAAATCTCTCTGCCCCGATTGATAGGGCCGGGATGCATCACAATGACGTTCGGCCGCGCCAATTCCATGTGCTCCAGGCGCAGGCCGTAAAAACGGAAATATTCGCCGACCGGATAGGACGCCTCGTGCTGGCGCTCCAACTGGACCCGAAGCATCATGATGACGTCGGCATCGCGGATGGCTTCCCCAATGTTGTGTTCGAGCGTGACGCCCGGCGCGATTTGCGCCAGTTCCCGGGGCAACAGCGAGGCAGGACCGCACAGCACGATGTCTACGCCGAACTTTGACAGCAGCAGGACATTCGACCGCGCGACGCGGCTATGCGCGATGTCGCCGATGATTGCGACCCGCAGGCCGTCGAGGCGCCCGCGGCGGTCCAGGATCGTGCGCGCGTCGAGCAACGCCTGCGTGGGATGCTCGTGCGTGCCGTCTCCCGCGTTGACGATGGGAGTGGGCAGATAGCGTGATAAAAAATGCGGGGCTCCGGACGACGCATGTCGCATGACGATGGCATCCGGCCGCATGGCGGCGAGGGTATTGAGCGTGTCCACCAGCGATTCCCCCTTGGAAACGCTGGAGGCCGAAGCGGTGATGGAGACCGAATCGGCGCCCAGACGCTTGGCGGCGATTTCAAAGCTGATCCGGGTGCGCGTGGAAGCTTCAAAAAACAGGTTGACTACCATCTTTCCCCGCAGCGTATCGAGACGCTTGAAAGATTCCTTCTGCAGAGGCTGAAAATACTTTGCGCGATCGAGAATAGCTTCAATTTCCGGACGTTCGAGTCCCTGAATTCCTAACAGGCCCTGATTCATATTGTTGTGAGATTCATGTGGCTGACATGGGTGGCTGGCATGGCTGGCTTACATCGCGCCCGCGGCAC
>JBDUEM010000130.1:0-19555 GCA_040002435.1 Bryobacteraceae bacterium | reverse complement strand
AAGGCGATGAGGCCCATGACGATGAAGAGCGCCTGCACCTTGGTGACGCCGAGGACGAGCATCAGGATTTTGACCATGGCGAGGTTGACCCATCCGAGCACAATGCAGTTGATGGGGATGCCGAGGTAGAGCGCGCGGAAGCCGCGTAGAAAGGCCGCGGGCGGGCCGGAGTAGCGGATTTCGGAGAATTCGATGTCGGTCATGACGCCGGAGCGGCGCCAGAGGCGGGCGTAGAAGAAGACGGTGAGCATGCCGCTGGCGACGAAGTTCCACCAGAGCCAGTTGCCGGCGATGCCGCCCTTGGCGACCATCCCGGTGACGGCGAGGGGCGTATCGGCGGCGAAGGTCGTAGCCACCATGGAGGTGCCGGCGAGCCACCAGGGAACGTCGCGGCCGGAGAGGAAGAACTCGCTGACGCTGGATCCGGCGCGCGCTTTGTAATAGAAACCGATGCCGATGTTGAAGGCGAAGTAAAGCGCGACCACGAACCAATCGAGCGATGTGAGTTGCACGGAGCGATTATACGATGCGGGGGTTTTGCGAAACGAAGCCAATCCCCGGTTGGCTTTGTTTGTGCAAAAACGGGTATTTGGTTGTGTAAGATCTGTTGGCAGAGCCTCTTGCGAAGATGCCGGTTTCGCGAATTGGATTTTGCGAAACGAAGCCAATCCTTGACGACCGAGGATTGGCTCTGTTTGTGTAAAAAGCTGCGGGAGTTGTGTGAGCCTCGGGTCATATCCGGTTGCCTAACTAAGATCATGGTGGCAGAGCCTCTTGTGAGGTGCTCCCCCTTGTCAATTTCTCAACGCGTCATCGTGCGTGCCTATTTCTGCCATCAGTTTAGCTGCCACGGCGATTGCGGGGGTTGAAGTGATTTATAGTTTTTTCCCTAGTTTCTATCGTTTGCGGGTAAAAGATTTTTCAACAAACTTGTGAAGGCCGTTATGGGCGGCTTAATCTTTCACAGCCGGCAAGAGCGCTTCGACCTGCGCACCGATTCGCTCGATCTCCTCAATGCAAGACGCTGGCCGAGACCGGCAACGGTGCGGCTTCCTGGCGGAGTAGGGCATTTTGGAAGAATGCGAAGAACACGAACTGAAGAACATTTGGGCTGATCAGATTAGGACGGCCATGGAAAAATGATCACCTTACTAAAACGACCATGGCCGAACGGATGCAGACCAGCCGCCGGGCGCTGTCGCCGGGCGCTTGACCGCCCGCTCGATCCGAAGAATAATAGCGTGACTCTGCATACGATGCAGCGCGTGGCGGTTGCGGTAGGGCGGCAACTCCGCTGGAGTTGGTCTGAGGCGAATTCGCACGGGCCTGGATGAGCGAGCCGCGAAGAGGGTTCACAAACCCATCGGAGGTCTGATACTTATGGCTTCTGTGCGTCCATGTAGGACCGTAGGACCGCATTGATCCGAGTCTGATAGCCTTTCTGCCGCCGCAGCCACTCGAGCAGGTCCGCGTCCAGCCGGATTGTAACTGCCTGCTTCGCCCGCGGCATAACGACCTTTGCCTGCTTCCAAAAGTTTACGTCTGTTGGACGGGCCTCCGTATCCGCTTTGACAGCGCTCCTGATGCCTCTATCGCTCAAGGCGCTCAGACGTTTCCAATCCGTGGCGCCAACCTTAGCCGAGGCTTTGCCAGTAGGCTGTTCTTTCATGGCGTTCTGACCTCCATGCCGAAATGATCCGGCGCTCCGTTTCCGCTGCATCCGTGTATATCAACGTAATCTCAAAACCCTTGACGACGCCGATCGCATAGACTCTAATTTCGCCGTAGTCGAATCGGTCATCCACCTTCTCTAAGGTGGGGCCTTCGAAGATTCGGATGGCATCCTCGAAAGCGATGCCGTGGCGCGCGACATTTCCCCGGCTCTTTCGGCCATCCCAAGAGAAGGTCATCGCCCGTATTTACATTATGTACTTACGCGTCGGAAGAAGCAAAGGGCGACGAAGAAGGCTTTTTAGAGACGGGCGCGAAAGAAGACCGCGAGCCAATCGAGCGATGTGAGTTGCACGGAGCGATTATGCGATGCGGGATATCTGCGAAACGAAGCCAATTGGGATGGGAAAGAGATTGGCTTCGTTTGTGCGAAATAGCGCGTGTTGGTGATCCTGTCGGGCGGTGCGGTTGTATTCGGTTGTCAAAGATCGGGGCGGCATTCTGCGAAACGAAGCCAATTTCGACTGTGGTCTGCGGCGCGCCTTTTTCTGGGATTAGCTTAGCGGTGGTGGTGATTGCCTGGGTTTGGGGTGATTCTAGTTTGGCTTTCGTTTCTGTTGCTTGCTGGTAAAAGATTTATCGAAGAACTTGTGAACGCGTTTTGCAAGGCGGCTCAGGGTGGGCACCTTGATCATGTGGAATGGCTATCGCACGACATCTTGTGGGTGAAGAATCGTGATTCCCGGGTAGCGCTTGAAGTCCTCCATATCGAAGGTGATCAGGCTGGAAAGCTGATGAACATTCATCGCGGCGACTAGACGCGCGTCGTGGACTTTGAGGCCAGAGACCTGGTGCACCGAGACTAGCTGCTTCCATTCCTGAAAGAGTTCAGGAGTTTCCGGGAGTAATCTAAAGAATGCTTCGCAGCGGCTGACGTTTCTTTGCGTCTCCGGAATTCCAAGCCCGAGACCGTTGACGTTCGTGGGCCGGGTGGAGACGTTCCAGAGTTCGATGAGATTCTGCGGGCAAATGCAGAGGGTATCTCCTTGCCGGAAAAGCTTCTTGATAGCTTCTCGGGCAAGAGAGCGAAGATTCAAGTCCTGTTGTTGAATGTCGCGTAGAAGAACATTTGTATCGATGAGGTGAACCTTCATCGGTACCAGTTTTCGCGGTGAAATGCTTCCTCGGGAATGCCCGGCGCCGGATTGGCGCTGTCAAACTCACGGAAAAGTTCTTCGAGTTGCTTCTCCCGGTCCTCTGAGCGAAGTTCGACGGCCTCGCGTTGGGAGACTGGGCCGCGCTGGATAAGATCTTTCACTACGCCCTTAACGAACAACTCCGGCGACAAACCACGATCCCCGGTGATGACGATGAGCTTTGCCTCTTCCTCGGGGTCAGCGGAACGGTGATGGTCATCCAGGTCTCTCAGAATCTATCGTATCAGCGCTGCCGGAATATGGGTTTGGAGCCGGGCCAACTCGGGGATCCGGCATTACGCCACCTCACCACGAAAATGTAACATGGCAGTACATGGCGTTCCTGCGCGACTTTGTCTCTGCACTCCGCGGCTTTGCCCGACGGCCGGGCTATGCCTTAACCTGCACGGCGGTGCTGGCGCTTGGCATCGGAGCGAACACCGCGATATTCAGCGTGGTGTACGCCGTAATCCTGAAACCCCTGCCCTACCCTGACGCGGCTCGTCTGGTCTTTGTATGGGAGCGGCTGAATAACTCGTCCGATGCTTTCATGGAGCGTATGCCCGCTGCGAGAAAGAACTACCTGGAGTGGAAGCGGCAGGCGACGGTATTCGCGGATCTGGCCGCGTTTCTGGAAAAGCCGCTAAACGAGACCTCCGGGGATCATGCCCGTCGCGTTTCCACCGGGTTCGTGTCAGTGAACCTGCTGCCAATGCTGGGCGTTCAAGCTTCCCTTGGCCGTTTGTTCACTCCGGATGAGGAGCGAAAAGGGGTTGATGGCGTCGCGGTGCTCAGCGACAGCTACTTCGAGAGCCGGTTTCATCGCGATGTTAACACTCTTGGGAAAACAATTACCCTCGGAGGGGCAACATATGCAGTCGTCGGCGTATTGCCGCCCAAATTCTACCTTCCTTCGACGTTTGAGGGATCGGAGCAGGCGAAACCGGAAGTGTGGATTCCGCTTTCCGCTTTGTGGCATCGCCCCGAAGACAACGCGATTCGTCAATTGCTGGTTGCTGCGCGGCTGAAGCCGGGAGTATCCATCACACAAGCGAGGACCGAGATGGCAGGGATCGCGCAGCGGCTTGCCCAGGCTGATCCCGAACTCAACACAAGATGGACAACCAATGTGTATCCATTCGCAGAGGAGGATACCAACCCCAAGCTGCACGTCATTCTCACCGTTCTGCTTGCGGCATCTGTCTTCTTACTGCTGATTGCCTGCGCAAACCTGGCGAATTTGACATTGGCACGGGCAAGTTTGCGGTCCCGGGAGATCTCGATTCGTCTTGCCCTGGGCGCTTCGAGCAGGCAGATCATCAGCCTCCTCATGGCAGAGTCCATCGCCATTTCGCTTTTGGGAACAGCTTTCGGGTTGGTGGTGGCGCACTGGTGCGTCCAAGCGATACTGGCGCTGAAACCGCCAGACTTTCAGCGGCCAGAGTTGATTTCGCTGAACTTTCCCGTTTTCGCGTTCGCTGCCGCGGCAGGTCTTCTCACTGCACTTCTTTTCGGGCTCGCTCCCGCCATTTCCGCCGCGCAAGCAACCCTGAATTCGGCGCTGAAGGGCGGTGGCGGAGCCTCCGCGGCAAGGGTACGCGGCCGCCAGTTCCTCATTACCGCCGAAGTTTGCCTTGCGGTCGTCCTGCTGTCGGGTGCGGGCCTGATGATCCGAAGCTTCCTGGAACTAGTGGAAACTGGTGTCGGCTTTGATACCTCCCGATTGACGGCCGCGGATATTGTCTTGCCCGAGGTGCGCTATCCAGATGGTGGCAGCCGGTCGAGGTTCTTTCGCGCCTTGATGGACCGGGCGGGATCGATTCCGGGTGTTGCCGCAGTCAGCGTGGTTGACCACTTGCCTCTTCACAGCGTGGGCATGTCGGACTTCCTGATTGAAGGGCGTCCGGAACCGCCGAAGGCATCTCATTCCATGTCGGATCGGGCGCAAGTGAGTCCGGAGTATTTCCGTACGATTGGACTCCCGCTTCGCGCGGGGCGCTTTTTTACGGCGGCGGATCTGGTGCATAACGAACAAGACAAGGACGCATTGACGATCGTGAACGAAGCGTTCGTGCGAAAGTTCTTCGATGGAGATTCTCCCATTGGAAAGCGACTGTCTAACCCGGACAAGAAGCGCTACTACCAAATCATCGGGGTTGTGGCTGATTATCGCCCCATCGGCGTGGAGAACGGAACGCGGCCACAGATGTTTACCACGTATCTAAAGTTGAGCGACGCGTCGTTGGTGGTGCGGGCGCGTGTCCCTCCGGAGACGTTGGCGAATGCGATTCGGGAAGCTGTCTGGTCCATTGATAAAGATCTCCCGGTTGATCAGCCCAGAACACTGACCAGCCGTCTGGACGAGTGGCAATCGCAGCGGAAGTTCAATACTCTGTTGATGGCGATTTTCGCCGGTCTTGCGCTGGTTCTCGCACTTATTGGGGTCTATAGTGTGCTCTCAAATCTCGTCGTCTCGCGCACGCGGGAGATCGGGATCCGCATGGCGGTGGGCGCAACACCGGGTGGAATCGGGCGATTGGTGCTGGGCCAAAGCATGGTGCCGGTAACGATCGGACTAGTGGCCGGTTTAGCAGGCAGTGCGGCAGTGAGCCGTTTTATTGAATCGCTTCTGTTCCAGGTGAGTGCGCGCGATCCACTGACGCTTGCGATTACAGCGGGGGCGATCTTGCTGCTTGCGCCTGTTGCGATCTTCGTTCCGCTCCGCCGCGCCGTGGGCGTCGATTGCACTGTGGCCCTGCGCGAAGAGTAGCGATGCGGGCAGCTTTAGGCCAGCAATCCCAGTGACGCAGACCCGCGCTGGCCGCAACTCCATTAACGATACAGACGGGCGAGCGTGTGGGGGGACACTCCGGCCCAATAGAGGACCTGCAGTGTGATCCAGATCATCCAGACCCTGGCGTACTGCTTACCGCTGAAACGGCGGGAAGAAGTCACGATCTGCGTTTGCAGATGAACAAACCGGCCATGACGTTTCATGCGCCGGACCAGGTCCAGATCTTCAAACAGCGGATAAGGGCGGCAGCCGCCGATGGTGTCGTAGACGGATCGCCTGATGAACATGCCGGCGTCGCCGTAGCTGAGGCCGAGCCAGCGGAGGTGCGGATAGATCCAGGTCATCTGCCGTGCGGAATAATGACTGCCTTCGAATACAAGCGAGAAGTTCCCGCCGACCACGGCCGGGTCTTGGAGGGCGCGTTCGATCGACTCAATAGCGCCGGCTTCGGGACGGGTGTCGGCATGGACAATCCAGAGCGCATCTCCCGATGCCTGCGCCGCGGCGGAGCAGATCTGAGCGCCGCGTCCGCGTGGGCAAACCAGCACACGCGCCCCCAGTTCTGCCGCTATTTCTCTCGTGCGGTCCGTACTGCCGCCATCGGCGACCACGATCTCCGCCGCGCCAGTCAGGCGCTGCAATGCGCGCAGTGTGCCGGCGATCCAAGTCTCCTCATTCAGCGTAGGTACGATGATGGTGATCATTTCATTCGTGATCTTTCCAACGTGGCCATTGCTTCATCTTAGGTGGTCAGTATTCGCTTTGGCTCCGCTGGAGGCCGCGGGCCTGAAACAGCTCAGCGAGGATCAGGCTCGAAACTCGGCGGCGTGATCGATGGCCCAATCGAGGAACATTCTTGGAGGCGCTCCCGTGACCTCTGCAACAGTGGACGTGACCAGCGCAGGCTGGCCCGCAGCGGCAGCCCAGGCATCGAGGAGGATGTTCAAAATAAATAACGGTAGAACATCCGTCAACTCGCGCCTTGCCTCGTCGGGCGAGA
This sequence comes from Bryobacteraceae bacterium, assembly GCA_040002435.1. GTDB lineage: Bacteria > Acidobacteriota > Terriglobia > Bryobacterales > Bryobacteraceae > JANXXV01. Next base: position 12,894 of record JBDUEM010000130.1, on the reverse strand, counting down.
TTTCCTCGACGCGCAGCGGCCGGCCGATGACGCGAGCGATTGTCGAGATTTGCTGCGTCTGGGTAAGTGATTGCGGCCCAGTGAGGACGTATTCCGCGCCGGCGTGTTTCTCGTCTGACAAGGCCCGGACCGCGACGGCGGCGATGTCATCTTCATGAATTGGGGCTGTGGGAACGGCAGGGTACGGCCAGCGCACAACGTCTCCGGAGCGAATCTGGGGCGCCCACCAGTGCACTGCATTGGCCGCGAACATCCCAGGACGCAGGAAGGTCCACTGCAGTCCTGAAGACTCGATCACCCGCTCGATGCGCTCGGCAAGCGTCCGGCCGGGGTTGGGTTGCTGGAACAAGGGATGCGGCGTCTTCAGAGGCGCTGAGAGAAACACGATGCGCCGCGCCTGCTTCGCGATGCGCTCCAAAGCCGATTCGACAGTGGCCGGCGGGGCGGTCCATACGAGGAAGACAACATCCATTCCGTCGAGGCAGGCGTCCAGGGTTTCGGGAACAGTCAGGTCTCCGCGTACGACTTCAATTTTCGGGGGCAATCCGGCGGTGTCCGGGTTGCGCGCCATGGCGCGGACATAGGCACCCGTCGGCGGCAACTGTGAAAGAACCTGCCGGCCAACTGTGCCGGTGGCTCCGATTACGAGGACACGATTCATGCAGCACCATTCTATGGCGTCCGGCTACCCCGTCGTGGGCGGCTTCGCGCGAAGTTGAGACAAGGAGTAGTGCGTTCCGCGCCAATTGATTCCACCATTCCAGAGAGTGACCGTCATGGCGCGCAAAATAATGTAGCAGAAGACGAGGATTGCCAGCGGATATGTGAGCGCGTAGATGCGGCGAATGCCGGCCGGGCCAGCGCTTCCGGCAAACAGGATGAAGATCACGGCCACGATCACGGCGTTTAGGATTTGGGTCCAGCCATGGGTCAAGACCAGAGCGGCGAACGGCCAGACGCTGATGATGAATTGACCAATGGACGAGCCGATTGCCAGAGCAGGATTGTATTCCACGCCCGCGAACATATTTTTCATCAGGCCTTGTACCAGTTGCCGGAAGGATTCATACCATTCGACTGACATCAGGGCCGTGCCGATCACCACGTCCTGGCGGTAACCCGCGTGCTTGAGAAGCCGGCCGAGCCGCATGTCGTCATCCGGACGCATGGCGATGGGCTGATGGCCGCCGGCGGCGCGGTAAACGGCGGTGCGCACCATGTTGAAGGCGCCGATTCCGATGTGCTGTTTGCTTTTCGGATCCTTTGCTTTCCAGGGTTGAACGTACATGCTGAACACCAGTGCGAAAGCTCCGATGAAGGAGTTGAGCAACACTCCGTCCACATCGACCCTCGGGGGAATGGCAAGGTGGTCCAGGTTGTGGTCCAGCGTGTAACGCACGGCGCGCGCGAGCACCGAGGGATGCATCACGATGTCCGCGTCAGTGAAGATCAGGTACGAGCCGGAGGCCTGATCCGCTCCGCGCTGCAGTGCGTTGTTCTTGCCTAACCAGCCCGGGGGCAGTTCACGAATATCAATGATGCGGAGACGGAGATTGAGCTGCGCCATCCGCCGCAGTATCTCGCCGGTACCATCTTTGGAGCGGTCGTTTACTACGATTACCTCGTAGTCCGGATAGTCCTGGTGGAGCACCGAGGTGAGTGCGTCTTCAATGCCGTATTCTTCATTGCAGGCGGCGACTACCACCGATATTTTCGGGAGATCGGAGCCGGTGATTGGCGGGATGTCTTCCAACCGGGCAATGCTTCGCGATCCGCCAAACATTCCGGCGGCGGAATACAGCCAGAATGCAAGTGTGCATGCGGCCAGTGCGAGGAGGAAGATGTCCATAGACAGGTCTATACCGATCTTAAAATGGATGGATGGCTTGGATCTCCCGGCGGCATTTCATCGGTTCCACGGCGCTATTTGCAATGCAGCGAAAGCTGAGAGTCGTGGTGACAGGCGGGCACCCCGGCGATCCGGAGTATGGATGTGGAGGAACGGTCGCCCGCTATGTGGATGCGGGCCACGACGTGACACTGCTGTACCTGAATCGGGGAGAGAAAGGCTGTCCCGAGCCGGACCCTTCCAAGGGAAGCGCGGTGCGCGTGGCGGAGGCGCGGCGGGCTTGCGAGTTGCTGAAAGCGCGGGCGGTGTTTGCGGGGCAATGCGACGGATTTGCTGTGGTGGACCGGGAGCGATACGACGAGTTCCGGACAGTACTGTCTGCCGAGAAACCGGATGTGGTATTTGCGCAGTGGCCGGTGGACGGGCACAGGGATCACCGGGCGATTTCCATGCTGGCCTATGATGCGTGGTTGAGGTCGGGAAAATCGTACGGGTTTTATTACTACGAGGTTTCGGATGGTGAAGATACCTTGATGTTCGCGCCGACGGACTACGTGGACATCTCCACGACGGAGGCCCGGAAGAAGGCGGCCTGCTACGCCCATGCGTCACAGGCCCCGGATAAGTTCTATGCGCTGCAGTCGCAGATTACACGGTTTCGCGGTGTGGAATCCGGACATGCTCAGGCGGAGGCCTTTGTGAGGCATGTCCAGAGTCCGGGCAATCTGCTTCCCTGATTACTTGACCGTTACCATTGCTCCGTTGCTCTTTTCGCTGTTCACTGTGATTACCAGCGGGTAGGTGCCGGGAGCGAGGTTCGGGATTTTCATGTTGACCTGCATCAGGCCGACGAAGGCCGGCGTAAGACCGCCGAAGGCAACCTCCGCATTGACGCCGCCGATGGTTGCCGTGACGGGTCCGCGCGGGCGCGAGATGGGATCGGCTTTGGCCGCCGCGCCACTCGCCACCGGATTATCAAGCTGGCCTGAGCCGGTGAGGTATGCCACTACGTAGCTATCTACAGCGGCTGGATTATCGGAGTTATTGACGCTGAAGTCCGCATTCTGAACCACGGCGCGCTTTTGACCGAATTGAAAAATTCCGGGGGCGGCGGTGGTGACCGTGACGCTGCCGGCGGGACTGGCAATGCCGTTGGTTGTTACGATGACCGGCACTGCTTGTCCCTCGAACACTTCATAGGGCACCTGTGCGTTGATCTGTCCGGCGCTTACGAAGACCAACGGGGCCGCTTTACCGCCCACTGTGACGGAGGTTCCGGCCATGGAGGTGGAGAGCGGAAGAGCGGCTGCGCTTTCGGTGGCGGTGGACATGTCGGACCCGAAGATGCTGAAGAGCGATCCAGGCGCGACTTTCGGAGTAAAGCTGGCCGCGTTGACTACGCCTCCGGCGGAGATGGTGGGCGGGGCTTTTACTTCGATCGTAAATTCACCTACATAGTCCAGTGTCTTGTTGCTCTTGGCTTCGAATGGGCTGACGCGATCCTGATTGAACAGCGAGGGGCTGGAAAAGTGAAACCCGGTGAGCGTGACCTCGGTCGCGCCCGATTTATAGCTGAGTGTGCCAGCGGCAGGCACGGAGTGGCCTGCAAGGTCGTCGGTGAATTCCTTGTTGGCGGCAAAGGGCGGGAAGAACTGTGTGGATGTAGTGTTCAGCGGGGCAAGTACCGAGATCTGCGGCGTGTTGGAGAGATCGAAATAAAAATCCATGGTGTAATTCGTCCAGGTGTAGCTGTTGGCCTTTTCCGCAAAGACAGTATAGGTGTGTGTTCCTACACTCAAGGGAAGCTCGATTCCGTTCTCCGCGGGTCCAGGTCCATTGAGGATGGTTCCGTTGGGATCGTCCCCCTTGACCAGAAATATGCAAGGCTGCCCGCCGTGCATCGTGGTCTTAAAGCGATGCGCGCCGACGCCCTGGATTTTGCCGTTCGCATCGGTGGAGGTGATTTGCAGGGCTGTCAGTTTGACAGCAGCCTGCGCGTGATTGAAAGTAAAGGCCGCAAGGGCCAGGGTTAGTAATAAGTTCGAAGTCTTCATATGAGTTTGTTTGCCGTTTGGGGCACGATGAAATACGCGCAGCGGGGACGCCCAATTGGCTCATGGCATTGAACTTTTTTTGCGCGGGTCAGAGGCACGGCCGCGTCTAGGGAACTCCTGAGAACTTCGATAGCAACTTCTTCTGATGTAGGGCGTCTCTATTTGAGGGGCAGGTATGTTAAAACGACTCTGGATCGGGCTGGCGGCTTTCTCGTTGCTAGTCCCTGCGTATGGCGCGGAAGCCGATGCACTGGCGATCGAAGCCGCGATTAAGGCCCGGCATCTTCCGTTTGGCACGATACTAGACCCTATTTATGCATCGGCGACTAGTACCGAGATCGTTGGGTACACACGGTGCGGGGACTCCGCGCTGTGGACCGGCGCCTATCTGGCAGCCGAGTCATTTCGTTATAAGGTGACCCAGTCCGCGGATGCTTTGGCCAACGTCAATGCGGCGCTGGCCGGATTGGCCGCGCTGACAGACGTAACGGGCAACAACCGGCTGGCGCGGTGCATGGTGCGTGCCAACTCACCGTTCGCCGGAGGGATTGCGGGCGAGGAAACATCGCACACGATCGGCCAGAATCCGCCATGGATCTGGATTGACGACACGTCTCGGGATCAACTGGTGGGTGCGTACTTCGGCGTTGCTGTAGCTTACGACATGGTGGATGACGTAAACGTCAAGAAGGCGGCGGGGGATCTGGCGACGCGTTGGACCGGTTTCGTTTCGCGCCATCAATGGTCGCCGAACGACGATATCGGAAATACGTTTCAAACCCGTCCCGAGCAACTGCAGATGCTGCTGCAGGTGACGCGGCATGTGGACCCGAGCAACACGGTGAGCGGACCTTTCATTGTGCTTCCTACGAGGACCGGCGTAACGTTTGATGTACAGAGCCTCGACTCCTATTTCAAGTTCAATCTGGACTATCTGACCTTCTACAACCTGGTGCGGATTCAGGACAACGGCGACAACCGGGACGCATACCAAATTGTCCGTAACTACACGGCGTCTCATCAGAATCCCTTTTTCAATCTGGTAGACCGCGCACTGCGAGGCCCGGACGCTACGCGCGATGCCGAGACGCGCAGACTGTTGGACCAATGGCTGCAGAGGCAGAAACGCGATGTGGCGGTGGATCTCTCGAAAAGCGTTACGGTGTGCAATGGCAGAGCATGCGATCCGATTCCCGTTGCGATGCGGCCTCCGACGGATTTCCTGTGGCAGCGTGATCCCTTTCAATTGAAGGGAGGAGGATCGGGCCTGATTGAAAGTCCGGGCGTCGATTACATTCTGCCTTACTGGATGGCACGTTATTACGGCGTAATTCCAGGGGACGTGCAATCTGCCGCGGCGGTTAGTGCAACCATCGCGCCGAATTCGCTGGCGTCGTTCTACTTCACTAATCCGGTATTCCGAACCGAGAGTGCCAACACGCAGCCGCTGCCGACTACACTTGGGGGCGTTACCCTCACCGTGACGGATTCCGCGGGGACTCAGCGCAATGCTCCGCTGGTCTATGTCTCGCCTAGCCAGATCAATTTCGTAGTGCCGGAGGGAACCGCGCCCGGGCCGATCACGATTGCGGCAACCGCAGGGGCGGCGTCCAGTACGGCGACGGCGACTGTCACGGCGGTGGCACCGACACTGTTCTCCGCGAATGGGAGCGGCACTGGAGTGGCGGCCGCAACAGCAATCCGCGTGCAGATAGGCAATCCGGCACTGCAAGCTCCAGTGACCGTTTTTCAGTGCGCGAATAACACATGCACACCAGTGCCGATTCAACTGGGCATCGATACGCCGATCTATCTGACGTTGTACGGAACCGGCATTCGCAACCGTAGTTCACTGGACAACGTAAAGGTGAATATCAAGGGTGTTGCCACTGCGCCATCCTATGCCGGCCCGACTCCAGGCTTCACGGGCCTGGATCAGGTCAACGTTCCACTGAACCTGAATCTGAGGGGCGCAGGCGCGGTGGATGTAACGGTGTCTGTTGACGGGCAGACTTCGAATACGGTGACGATCGCCGTTCAGTGAGGCAGGTATTTCCTGGGGATCTTCAGGGCCATGGAACCGGCAACGGTGACCACGTCGTAACGGCTCTGATATCCCACGAGAAGATGTGCGGCCCATGGCTCGAGGCCGTAATCAGCCACCAGCCAGCGGACCATATCCGTTGTAGCGATCTGTAGCGCGCGATCCAGCGAACTGGCAAACTCCGGCTGGCTGCCGACGCTGATGAGATAGTCGTTCGTCTCCAGGCGCGGATTGTTGAGATTGGCCTTTTTGCGTAGCTCAACGGTGAACTCCACGTCCATGCTGGTTTCTACGCCGGTTCCGGTAGCCTCACCGTCGCCCTGGATGGCGTGGCCGTCACCGATGTAGAGAAATGCGCCGGGATGTGAGACGGGGAGGATGACGCTGGCGCCTTCTGCCACCTCGTTGTAATCCATGTTGCCGCCGTAGGAACCGGAGATGCCGCTGATGGGGGCGAATTCGCTCGGAGCGGCCACTCCAATGCAGCCCAGCATCGGATGAACCGGAAACTCCAGCTTGATGCGGGAGCTTGCCGGTTCGCGAAGATGTACGGTTTGCTTATCGAGGTCGATATCCCAGGGAACCGAATTCGAGCGCCCTTCAATCACCACGTTGTCCTTGTAGCGGCTGGAGTAGACGCCTTCGACGTAATCCGGCTGCAGAGCGAAGAGGCCCAACCGGTAGGCCGTATAGCCCCAGTTGCGATTCAGGCGGACCTTGCCGAGCTTGATGACGACCGCGTCACCCGGTTCGGCGCCTTCGATGTAGAACGGACCAGTGAGCGGATTGCCGGACTCGGGATGGCGCTTGACACCCTTCTCGTCATAGCCTGCGGCATCGATGGTTTTGGTGCGCACTGTGTCGCCCGGTTTGATGCGAAGCAGCACGGGGTTCGCATGCCCGAAGTTGCGGTAGTACACCTTGGGAACAACGTCGTGTACTTCCGCGGGTAACAACGAAGGCAGAGTCAGAACTAGCGCAGTGAGGACGTGCCGCATCCGGATCATGACTGATTATTGTACGACGGGGCTACCACTCATGAAACGCGATGAGTTGGGGCGGGCCCGCCGTGGCGCCGATCACCTGCACGTGAAAGAGCAACTGCTGGCTGCGCTTTTTCCATCCGCTCTTCGCGGTCTTCATGACCTTGTTCAGGACCTGCGGGTCGCTCAAGACCTCTCCTACGGTGTGCCCTCCGTATTGCGTGATTCCAGCGGCCGCCACGACGAATTCGCCGCTGGCCGAATTCAACAAGCGCGAGATGAGCACATAGTCTTCGGTGGTCTGTCCATCTTCCTTCAGGCCCGGCAGGCTCCAGGTTTTGCCGGTTTGCGTATCCCGCACTTCCGGCCTGCCCCCGGCGGTGTCAAAAATGAACCGCAGGTTCTTAGTGAGCTCGATCATCCACTTGTTTTGAAATGCTCCGATGACGACTGCGGGTGAATTTCGAAAATCAGTGAAGGTCAGGTCGTTCCCAAAGCGGATGGTCGAGTCCTTCTTGCGGCGGGCGAGCCATCCGTGAATTTGCGCCACGGCTTCCGCCGATCCTAACCCGATGTACTGATTCGGCACAGGCACGATGTCGCGGGCATGCAGGACCTGATCCGGATCCAGATTCAAGGGACGGGTCAGAACTTCGTAGTGAGAGGCCACGCGGCCGGTGACTTCCTTTTGAAACTGGCTGGAAAAGCGATAGACCACAGGATGACCCGCGCAGATGATCACGGGAGATGGCGCATCCAGGGCAGGCTGCCAAAAGGCTTCGAGCGAATCGCTGGGCGCACCCGAGGTGATACTGAACACAAGAACAGCGACAGCGGCGGCAGCCAGCAGCAAACCTAAGTAGAGGGCCTTGCCACCCGGCCAGGGATGGCGACGCCCTGCTGGTTCCTCGACGAGCGCTGCCTCCGGCACCGGCAACGCCGTTTCGGGCGCGGCAGCTTCCTGGCGGAACTCCGCCCGGTATCCGCCTGCGGGAATCTCCACCTGAAGGGGCTGAGGTCCTACGCGGGCATAGTATCTGGCCAACCGCTTCCGGACTTCGTTCGCGCGAACCCGAACAATCGGATTCTGATTCGTGTCATAGCCCGATTCGAGCCCGAACAGCGCGGCACCGATAGCCCTCTCTCGGACTCCCTCGGCGCTGCCGTCCAAGGAGTGCACCACCAGATACTGGAGCAGCCGCTTGGATTGTTCGCTCTGACGGAACTCCGCCGCTTCGAGAAGCCGTTCGAGTTCGCGCTGCACGAGTGCGCGAAGGTCGCCGGAATTTCCGGAAAATGTTGCGATGCCCTGAGAATCGCTGGCCATAAGCAAGCCTTTACATCCGTTACGCCACACCTTATCATTGCATCAGTAGCCCAGCAAGTATCTGATTCACAAGCTTAGTGCCCACCTTAACGGTCTTCGCAGGAATCAGCACCTTGCGGAGATCTCAGATCAGTGATTAAATCCCGGTAAGTCTTCTCGCAGTCATCGATTACGTACAGTCAAGTCAGTAGGGAACCAAGGAGTTCTTCCGATGTCCAGTCGTTTTCTCTCGCCACGTTTCGCGCTCGCCGCGTTGTTATCCATCCTAGTGCCCTGCTTTCCGGCTCACGCTCAGAGCACGAGCGGGTCGATTACTGGAACGGTCACGGACCCCGGTGGCGCCACTATCGCAGCTGCCGAAATAGAGGCACGCGACATCGCCCGCAACCGGGTGGTCAAGACCGCGACATCGGATACGGGGAGCTATACTCTTTCCGGTTTGGCGCCTGGGCTTTATACGGTGAAGATTACCGCTCCCGGATTCAAGGCGTCGCAGGCCGAGAACGTGGAAGTGCGTGTAGCCCAAACGACAACACAAAACATCGCGCTGCAGTTGGGGCAGACCACTGACAGTGTCACCGTGAGCGGCGAGGTACCACTGATCAATCCCAACTCCTCGGCCGTCACCACCACCATTCAGAACAAGCTGCTGCAGGACCTGCCATTTAACGATCGCAGTGCTTTGTCGGCGGCGTTGCTGGCCCCAGGCGCTCAAGGAGATCCGCAATACAATGGCGGCGTCCAGAGCGAGATGCCTGCGGTGTTCACGCAGGCTGTGACGCCTGGCGGGTCGATTACGGTTGGCGGCGGCCGGCCCGGCGGCGGATCCATTCTGGTGGACGGCTCTGACGTGATGTCGGCCGGTAACGCACGGGCACTGATCACATTTTCGGCAGACACCGTGCAGGAAGTAGCCGTGCAGGCAAACGGGATTCCGGCGCAATTTGGACGTACGACCGGCGGCATTATCAACCAGGCGACGAAGTCCGGCAGCAACGATTTCCACGGCAACTTCACGTGGTCTCACACCGATCCGGGTCTGCAAACGCGGTTTCTCGGTTCCAGCTTTGGCCCCACTGCGCACTACGACACGGTGACGGGCGCGATTGGCGGTCCGGTGGTGATCCCGAAGATCTACAACGGCAGAAACAAAACTTTCTTCTGGGCCAGCGGCGAGCCGCAGCGGCAGAAGCTGCGCATTGGTGCTTCCCGTGTGCGCCTGCCAACTGCGGATGTACTGGCGGGGAAGTTCAACAACGAATATGAGTTTCTGGATCCGACGCTGCGGGCTACGAACATCAACGCGGCAATTGCTTCGCCCATCCGCACGAATACGATCTATAACCACTATCCGACAAACGCCCAGGGCTTCCCGAATGGATTGCTTCTGCCAACGGCACAGTGGACCGCGATTCCGAATGGAGACCTCTCCGGAAAGCTCGCCGCGAATCCGCAAGCGCAGAGCATCTTGAAGAGACTGTACCCGTTCACACCCGGCAAATCGACGGGCGACATTACCTGGCTGCGTCCCGACGGACTGCCCGATATTGACGGAAACAACGCTATCTTTGTGCGGGGCGTGAGTTCCACCGACAACCGGTATAGCTTCAAAGTGGATCAGCTGCTGGGATCACAGGACCGCCTGGCTTTTCGGTATTCCGTCACTCCCGTGCAGGGAACCCGCTTTGACTGGGGCGGACCCAGCGATCCTGGCGGGCCGATTATCCAGGACCGTGTGACGTCCTACAACACCGGCCTGATTTACAACAGAATTTTCACGCCCTCGCTGTCGAACGAGACGCGCATTACCTACTCGCGTGGGGACGCGTTCCGAGGCCCGAACGATGCCGCTTCTTCGCAGGATTGGGGACCAACGCTGGGGCTGCTGTCCGCCGTAGCTGGTTCGGGTTTTCCACAGATTCTGGGACGCGGCGCGAACGGAGAAGGCCGCACGTTGGACGTGAACCTGGGCATCGGCACGGACTTCTCGCTGGTGCGCGGAGCACACTCCTTCAAGATGGGGATCGAGCATCGCAGGATCCAGATGAACCGGATCTCTTACTCGGGGCTGACCGGCGGTTCCTACAACTTCTCCGGCCAGGTTACGCCGCCGACCGGCAGCATGAACGATCTCTCGGCACAGATTGCGGGGCTTATTCTCGGCTCACTGAATAGTTATAGTTTCCAGCGGCTGCAATCGAACGCGTACTACCGCTGGCATTATTACGCCGGATTCGTGCAGGACGATTGGAAGGTGACCTCGAAGCTGACATTGAACCTGGGGCTTCGCTGGGATTATGAAACGCCGCGCACCGAGAAGTACGACCGCCAGGGATGGTTTGACCCAACGCTGCAGGGAACAGTAAACGGCACGCCGGTAACAGGCGGATTCACGTGGGCTAACACGGGCAAGAATCAGCGCGGACTGTGGCCGTCGAACTTCACGGGGTTTCAGCCGCGGCTGGGACTGGCTTACGCGATCCGTCCCAGTATTGTGTGGCGGTCGTCATTCTCTATGCTCCGGGCGCCCCTGACGGGCTATGGCAATGCGATTTATCCCGATGCGAACGTGAACGCGGGAGTTATCAGTTCGGCGCAAAATATCGGCGGTGTGAGCCCGGGTCCCATCAATTTGGTTACGAATCCCATCGGGCCTCTTCCCAGTGCGGGCACACTGGACCGTACGCCGATCTTCGCGATGAACAACACCAACAGTTTCACGTTCTCCTACATTCCACAGAACAACGCGATGCCCACCGTCTATCGTTGGAATGGCGGCCTGCAATTCCTGTTGAGTAACAATCTATCGGTGGACCTGGGGTACGACGGATCGAAGGGAACTCATCTTTATGCGCAACCTGCGCCGATCAACGCCGCTCCGTTCTCCGCGACGGCGCCGCTGGTGGTGGCCGGAGCCGACTTCACGAATCAGAGCGCGGCCTATAACCCGCTGCAGATTCGCAATTCGGACGGCAGTGTGATTCCGGGGACCTTGATCATGACGCTGCGGCGGTTTCCCAATTTCTTCAACCGGCTGATCAACGCCGATTATGACCGATCGGGAAACTCTTCGTATCACGCGCTGACGGTAGGTATGCAGAAGCGCTTTGCCACGGGGCTGACGTTCCTGGCATCGTATAGCTGGTCGAAGTCGCTGGACGACGGCGCGCCGGGCGGGAACGACATCTATGGCGTGACGTCTCTGCAGACGAACCTGCGCGAGAAATCGTACTCTGCCTTCGATACACCGCACAAGTTCCGATCCTCGTTCAGTTACGATCTGCCCTTTGGCAAGGGGAAGCTGATCGGTGCGAGTGCATCGACGTGGATGAATCATTTGATTGGCGGCTACAATCTCTCAGGCACTACTACCTGGCAGAGCGGGTACCCGGGCGTGATCTACCTTGGAAGCAGCGGATGGTTCCAATCGCCTGTTGCGGGAGCGGGCAACGATGGATATACCATCCGGCCGAACGTGATTCCCGGCGTGCCGTTGATTAACCCCAACTGGCGGACGAATCCGTTCACGACGAATTACTACAATCCGGATGCGATTGCCGTGCCGGGCAGCGCCACCAATCCACAGATTGGGAACCTGCCGCGCACTCTGGGCAATGGACGCTCGCCATCTACTTTTACCCTGGATACATCCATGGCGAAGAACTTCTCGTTCGGCAAGGAATCGCGCGTGCGGATGCAGATTCGTGCGGACGCCTTCAATATTCTGAACCACCCGGTGCTATTCCTGAACCCGAACAGCCGGGCGACGGGGTTGTTCCAGTATGTGGCGAATACGCGGAGTTTTGTGGTGAATCGCGCGGCCACGGGAATTGACCCCAACAATACGGGGCAATACGGAAACTATGCGGGACGGATGTTCCGGTTGGGCGCGCGGTTTACGTTCTAGAGAAGGCCCAGCAATCCCGGAGCGGTAAGAACTTATACGCCGACCGGGGGGCGGAGGGCGGGCCGAACTTTCTGTGCGCCGGCTCCCCGTTTTGGCGTAATAATGGCGATGCCGCCGATGGTTTCCTGTGTGACCTGCCCTTTGATCTGCAGGTCGTGACGGCCGAGGAGCCAGAGTTCGGGGATGATTTCCGCCGTCAGCTTGCCGTGGCAAAAGATACGCACGGTGGCGCTTTGCGAAACTACAATGCCCAAGGACCGCGTGACCGCGCTCATCTTCGCAGCCGCCAGGTGGCGGGTACCGAGCCCGAGGTAGACATCGATATCATTGGCACCGGCCGCGTCCAAGTAACGGCAGGCCGCCACGAAAACTCCTTTGTCGCTGACTACGAACCCACCGTCTAACTGCGCCAGTTCCTTGATGGTCCCGCGGAGATCCGGGTTGGTGATAAGACGCGCGGATTCGGGATGCCCGTGCAAGGGATCGAGAATTAAAGCGCGCGACCGGGCGAGAACTGCTTCGTGATCGCCCAGCATGAAGAGCGTGCCGATGCGTCTGCCCTCCCGGCCTTCACGCGCGATCTGGACGGCCAGCTCGATAAGAGGCTCCAGAACTTCCGCACCGTATTCCGGAACCTGGCAGACTATGGAATCGAACATGGTGAATTCAACTGGAGAAATCAAGCTCAACCTCGTCAATGAAGCACCAGCCCCAATCTTCACCGGGCTCA
>JBDUEM010000129.1:0-19585 GCA_040002435.1 Bryobacteraceae bacterium | reverse complement strand
ATTTAGTGCGCCGTGTTTCGTGATTACTTCCGCGTTCAGGAAAGGCCGCAGGACTTCCGGCACCACGACGCTGCCGTCCTTCTGCTGATAGTTCTCGATGATGGCCACCCACGTCCGCCCCACCGCCAGACCGCTGCCATTGAGGGTGTGTGCGAAGTCGGACTTGCCCTTCCCGGATTTCTGCCGGATGGAAGCCCGGCGCGCCTGATAGGCTTCAAAGTTGGAACAGGACGAAATTTCCTTGTAATTGCTTTGCCCCGGAAGCCAGACCTCGATGTCGTAAGTCTTGGCGGAACTGGGACCCATGTCGCCCGTACAAAGCACCACCGTCCGGAAAGGCAGCCCTAGCTTTTCGAGGATGCGCTCGGCATCGGCGGTCAGCTTGTCCAACTCTTCGTAGCTCTGCTCCGGCCGCGTGAATTTCACCAGTTCCACCTTCTGAAACTGATGCTGCCGGATAATGCCGCGCACATCCCGCCCATAAGAGCCGGCCTCACTACGGAAGCACGGCGTATATGCACAGAATTGAATGGGAAGCTTATCGGCGTCCAGCGTTTCGTCGCGGAAGATGTTGGTCACCGGCACCTCCGCTGTTGGCGCCAACCAGAAATCCGTGTTCTCGCAGTGAAACAGATCCTCAGCAAACTTGGGCAACTGCCCGGTGCCTTCGAGACTTGCGGTATTGACCAGAAACGGAGGAAGCACCTCGGTGTAGCCATGCTCCCGCGTGTGTACCTCCAGCATGAAGTTGATGAGCGCCCGCTCCAACTTCGCGCCCAACCCGATGTACAAGGCGAAGCGCGCGCCGGTGATCTTGGCCGCACGTTCCATGTCCAGGATGTTGAGCGCCGGTCCCAGGTCCCAGTGCGGCTGGGGAGTAAAGTCGAACTCCGGCGGCTTTCCCACTCGCCGTACTTCCACGTTGTCGTCGGCGCTCTTGCCCACGGGAACAGATTCGTGCGGGATATTCGGGACGCTTAGCAGGATCTGCCGGAACCGCTCATCCACGGTCTTGAGCTTTTCATCCAGCGAGTTGATGGTATCGCCAATCTCGCGCACCTTTTGCTGACGTTCCGACGTATCTGCGCCCGCCTTGCGGAGCTTTGCGATCTCCGTGCTCTCGGAGTTACGCAGCGCCTTTAGCTGCTCGGTTTCGGTAACGGCACGCCGGCGCTCGGTGTCCAGTGCGACAAATTCTTCAGTCTGCAGCTTGAAACCGCGAGTGGCCAACCGCTCTTCAATTGACGCCAGGTTGTTTCTGAAAAAAGAAAGATCGTGCATCTTGAACGTAACGCCTAACGGGCGCTGATGGGCACCCAAGCCTGCCCTACCGGCTTGCCCTTGTAATCGGCACGCGGCCGGATCAGGCGGTTGTTGCGGTATTGCTCCAGCACGTGGGCCGTCCAACCGGACATGCGGCTCACGGCGAAAATCGGCGTGAACAGATCGATGGGAATTCCCAGCGAATAATAAGTCGAGGCGGAATAGAAATCCACATTGGCGTTCAGCCCCTTGGACCCCTTCACCAGCTTTTCCACCGCGGAAGATGCTTCGTACAGATCCAGATGTCCGGTGCGCCGCCCCAACTCTTCAGACGCCACACGCAGGTGCGTGGCACGGGGATCCTCTGTGTGGTAAACGCGATGACCGAAGCCGGGAATTTTGATCTTTGCATCTAACTTCGCTTGCACGCTGGCTACTGCCTGATCGGCTTTGCCGCCGGCTTCCAGCAGCAGCTTGATGACATCTTCATTGGCGCCGCCGTGCAGGGGGCCTTTTAATGCGCCAATGGCGGACGTAACGGACGAATAGATATCAGACAGCGTGGCAGCCGTGACGCGCGCCGCAAAAGTGGATGCGTTCAATTCATGATCGGCATGCAGGGTGAGCGCCACATCGAAGGTGCGTTCCATCACCTCATCCGGCTTCTTGCCCGTCAGAGTGTAGAGAAAATTTCCAGCCAGGCTCAGGCTTGGATCGCCGGGAATCACCTCCATTTTCTTGCGCAGGCGGTCAAAAGTGGTCACGATCGTCGCGGTCTGCGACATCAGCTTTTCCGCTTTGTGAACGTTTGCTTCCACAGTGCTGTCTTTTGCCAGCGGGTCGTACAAGCTGAGCATGGAGACGGCAGTGCGCAGCACGTCCATTGGCGCCGACTTCGGCACGCTACCCAGGAACTTCGTCACTTCATCCGGAATCGCACGCTCGGCCACTAGCGATTTCTTGAGTCCATCCAGTTCCGTCTGGTTGGGCAGCCGGCCGTTCCATAACAGGAAAATCACTTCCTCAAACGTGGCGTTCTCGGCCAGCGTATGGATGTCGAAACCCTGGTAACTCAGAATTCCGGCATCGCCGTCAATGAAACAAATCTCCGACTCCGCGGCAATAATGCCCTCAAGCCCTGCGCCTGTAACTGCCATGGTTCTCCTCTAGCTGATTGGTATGCCAAGTCCCGTTTGGATGAAGCTTACTCGGCGTGACAGTTTGATTATAAGACAGCGGGATCACAGCCTGGCGAGAATCTGTCCCCGAGTGTCGTCACAATGTTCTACCTATTACCCTAAGAGCGTGGATAGGGGGACGGGGTCCTCCGCCCCGATACGGCAAAGGACCCCGGCTTTCCCGCTCTCTGAAGCGCTCGAAAATATTGGTAGGTGCCTTTGATCGTTCTACGATGCCAAGGCGATGTACTCAACCGAGGATGCCGGCTCCGGAATCGGCTCGCCGTCTTCCTTCATGCCCTGCAGGTGCATTTCCATCGCCTCTCGAATCAGTTGGCGAACTTCGTCTTCGGTGTCGCCCACTGCAACACACCCGGGGAGATCCGGGATATAAGCGCCGTAGCTAGAGGGACCGCGTTCAATTACGATTGCGTAACGTTTCATTGTTGTAACCCGGCCTGCTTCATGATATTTCGCAATGTACCTGGCGGAATCTCCGTCGATGGGTGACCTGCTATCGTGGTCCTTCCCGGCTTGGTTGGGTGCGTGTACTGCCGATGGCTCCCTGCAGTAGTCCGGAGCCGCCACCCATCCGCTTCAATCTTCTTAATGATATCGCGTACCTTCACTTACGTTATGCTTCCATTCCCCAGCACGTCCGCTTGTAGCGCTCGTTTCTAACACCATACACCCCCGGGGGAATCCTCGGTTACACTTGAATCGGAGGAAAACGCACGCCGAATGGCAACACCCGCAAGCGAGGCAATCGGCGCAGACCCTGCGCTTCAACCGGCGGCTCCCAACAGGGATCTGTTGCTCCGCGCTTTCCGCGTGATGTACACTTCGCGGCGCATTGACGATCGCGAGATCCTGCTCAAGCGCCAAAACCGGATCTATTTCCAGGTGAGCGGCGCGGGTCACGAGGCGATACAGACCGCGGCCGGTCTTGTTCTACGGCCGGGTATCGACTGGTGTTATCCCTATTACCGCGACCGCGCGCTCGCGCTGGCGCTTGGCGTCACACCGGAAGACATGATGCTGCAGGCCGTGGGAGCAGGCAGTGACACGGCATCCGGCGGCCGGCAAATGCCCTCGCACTGGAGTTCCCCTGCGCGGCACATAGTCACCGCGTCGTCACCTACGGGCACCCAATTCCTGCAAGCGGCCGGATGCGCCCACGCCGCTTCCTATACGAATCCAGAAAGCGATGAGATTACGCTGGTTTCAACCGGCGAAGGCGCGACCAGCGAAGGTGAGTTCTGGGAGTGCCTGAACGCCGCCTGCCTTGAAAAACTCCCGCTGCTCATTCTAGTGCAGGACAATCAGTTCGCCATCTCGACACCGGTGGAAAAGCAGACTCCCGGCGGCAATCTTTCCGCACTATTGACGGGATTTCCCGGCCTCCTGCGGATCGAAGTGGATGGAACGGATTTCGTAGCGTCTTACAACGCGGTGCAACAGGCAGCCGAATACTGCAAGGCCCGGCTGGGTCCGGCACTGGTTCATGCGCACTGCATCCGGCCTTACTCCCACTCGCTTTCCGACGATGAGCGCAATTACAAATCGGCGGCCGAACGTTCCCGTGAGGCTGAGCGCGACCCTGTGGTCAGGTTCCCGGAATGGCTTATCAGCGAAGGCATCCTGGACCGGCACGCGCTAAAGCGGATGGCTCACGAGGCGGAACAGGAAGTGCAAGCCGCTACCGAAGCCGCCCTTCACGCCGCGCCACCCGCCCGCGGCCGCGCGCTGGATTTCCTCTATTCCGATACGGTTGACCCGACGTCTTCCCACTTCGAGACCGAACCCGACTTCCGCGGCGATCCACGCACCATGGTGGACGAGATCAATCTCACCCTGCAGGAAGAGATGCGCCGTGACCCGGGTGTCATCGTCTTCGGCGAAGATGTGGCCGATTGCAGCCGCGAACAGAATCTCAGCGAAGTGAAGGGCAAGGGTGGTGTCTTCAAGGCGACTGCCGGGTTACAGACGGCGTTCGGAAGCCGGCGCTGTTTCAATACGCCCATTGCAGAGGCGGCGATTGTCGGCCGGGCCATCGGTATGGCTACGCGCGGCCTGAAGCCTGTTCCGGAAATTCAGTTCTTCGACTACATCTGGCCGGCCATGATGCAGATCCGGGATGAACTGGCAACCATCCGCTGGCGGTCCAATAACGGCTTCCGCTCTCCGCTTGTGATCCGTGTGGCCATCGGAGGGTATCTGAACGGCGGCGCCATCTATCACAGCCAGTGTGGGGAAGTTGTCTTCACACATATTCCGGGACTGCGCGTGGTGATGCCGTCGAATGCCCTGGACGCGAGCGGCCTGCTGCGCACCGCCATACGCTGTGACGATCCGGTGCTGTTTCTGGAACACAAAAAGCTGTATCGCGAACCATACAACCGGTTCCCACACCCCGGCCCGGAGTATCTGGTTCCTTTCGGGAAGGCAAAGATCATCAAACCGGGAAACTCGCTCACCATCGTTACCTACGGTGCGCTGGTGCAAAAGGCCCTGCTGGCGGCAACGCAATTGGAACAGCGGGAACCCGAGTGGACCATTGAAGTGATCGATCTGCGCTCGCTCTCGCCCTACGATTGGGCCACTATCTCCGACTCTGTCCAGAAGACCAATCGGGTGCTGGTAGCTCATGAAGACTGTCTGTCTTGGGGGTTCGGCGCGGAGATTGCGGCGCGTATCGCCGACGAGCTCTTCAGTTCACTCGATGCGCCGGTGGGCCGCGTAGGGGCGCTCGATACCTGGGTGGGCTACCATCCGCAACTCGAAAATGAAATTCTCCCGCAGGTGGACGACCTGGTCCGGCAGGCTGAACGATTACTGTCTTACTGAGGAATCAAACCATGAAGTTTGGCGTGAACACATTCATCTGGACGGTCAGTTTCACCAAAGAAAATCTTCCGCTCCTGCCTGCTATTAAGGAGAACGGCTTCGATGGTGTAGAGGTATCCCTGTTCAACCCGAACGATTTCGCCGCGGCTGACATCCGCAAGGGCACCGAGGCGAACGGCTTGGAGTGCACCATTTGCTCTGTAGTCACACGGGATTTGAGCTTGATTAGCGAAGACGCCGATGTACGCCGCAAAACGATTTCACACTTGAAAGATTGCGCCAAAGCCGCGGCGGAAGCGGGGGCCAAGCTGATTGCCGGCCCCCTGTACTCACCCGTTGGCTACCTGCCGGGCCGCCGGCGTACGACGAATGAATGGAAGTGGGCGGTCGAAGGTTATCAGGCGATCGCGGACACATATGCCATTCACGGCGTAGATCTCGCGATTGAGCCATTGAACCGTTTCGAGACATACTTTCTGAACACCGCAGCCGACGCCGCCGAACTTTGCAACCAGGTGAATCATCCCAGCATTGGGATTCTGTTCGATACATTTCACGCCAACATTGAAGAGAAGAGCATCGCCGACGGGTATCGCACCGTTGCCAGGCATCTGAAGCACGTCCATACCTGCGAGAATGACCGCGGCATTCCGGGAACCGGACACGTGGAATGGAAGAGCGTGTTCGAAGCGCTGGCCGAGATCAAGTACGACGGCTGGCTCACCATCGAGAGCTTCGGCTTCGCGTTGGGTGAGCTTTCGGCCGCTGCTTCCATCTGGAGAGACATCGCTCCCACCCCCGATTCCATTGCATTCGAAGGCATCAAGTTTTTGAAGAAATGTCTCATCGAAAAGGGAGCTCATGCGTAGGATCGCGCTCCTGGCGCTGCTGTCGCTTGCCTGCCTGCAAGCCCAATCGAAGAAAATTGTTCTGGTGGCGGGAAGTCCCAGCCACGGACCCGGCGAGCACGAGTTCAACGCCGGCATCATTCTGCTGGACAAATGCCTGCGGCAGAACAAGGGCGTCGAAACCGTAATCGTAAAGAATGGCTGGCCCGCCGAGGAATCGGTCTTCGACGGCGCGGCCTCCATCGTGTTCTATATGGATGGCGGTGAAAAGAGCCCACTCATCCAGGACGACCACTTGGCGAAGCTGGGCAAACTGATGGCGGCGGGAGTAGGCATGGCCTGCATCCATTATGCGGTGGAGATTCCGAAGGACAACGGCGGCCCGGAGCTTCTGAAGTGGATCGGCGGTTACTACGAGCGCCCGTATTCCACCAATCCCCACAACACGGCAAAGATGACGCAGGCCTCTCCGAAGCACCCGATTTCGCGCGGATGGAAGGGGTTTGAGTTAAGAGACGAGTGGTATTACAAGATCCGCTTTGACCCGTCCGATACGCGTGTCACACCCATTCTCACAGCCATGCTTCCGTTGGACGCGCCGCGGAAAGAGACTGTAGCCTGGGTGCGCGAACGCGAAGACGGCGGCCGCGGCTTCGGCTTCACCGGGGCTCATTTTCACTCCAACTGGGGCAATCCGGACTTCCGCACACTCGTGCTGAACGCCATACTCTGGACCGCGAAGATCGAAGTTCCGAAGAAAGGCGCGAAGGGCGAATTGAAGGCGGAAGAACTTACACAGAATCAGGATCCGAAGCCGCCCAGGAAGTAACCCCTACGCCAGGAGCTTGTCAGGCGTCATTGGCAGACTGCGTACGCGAATACCAGTCGCGTGATAGATCGCGTTAGCAATAGCCGGGGCAACGCCGGTAATGCCGATTTCGCCTAAACCGCGGCCACCCACTGAGTTGCTGTTCAGATCCGGGTGATCGACAAAAAGCGCATCAATATTACGGATGTCGGCATTCACGGGCACGGCGTAGTCAGCCAGGTTATTCGTGATGACGCGCCCATGGCGTTGGTCGTAAACAGTGTGCTCCATTAACGCCATTCCAATTCCCCAGGTGATTCCGCTGAGCGCCTGGCTGCGCGCAGTCTTAGGGTTGATGACGCGTCCGATATCCAGCACGGCGAGATGCCGCATGACGCGCGCCTCGCCGGTATCGCTGTCCACGCGCACCTCGCTGAACTGCGCGCCGAAGGAGTGGAAGGAATACTTCTTTAATTCAGGGCCGGGCGCAACCTTGGCATCTCCCTGCACATGCGGCAATTTTTGCGAACGGAGAACCTCAGTAAAGGGAGCTTTAGCTCCGGTCTTGGCCAGCAAATAGCCGTCCTGTGCCTCCAGATCACCAGCGCTCATGCCGTAAAATTGCGAATTCACATCCGCAATGGCGGCCTGCTTCAATTTGAGAATGGCGTCCTCGGCTGCGGCTTTCACGGCTGGCGTAACGCTGGCCGTGGTCATCGATCCGCCAGAAACGGGTGCCGGAGGAAATGTGGAATCGCCCAGCTCAGCGCGAATCTTGGAGGCGGGAATGCCCAAGGTGTCGGCCGCCACCTGTGTCATGGTCGTATAAGTACCTGTGCCCAAGTCTTGTGTCGCGCTGGCTACTACGGCCGTACCGTCCGCCAGAATTCGAACCAGTGCCGCGCCCGGTGAACGCCCCGCAGGATAGGTGGCGGTCGCCATTCCCCATCCGATCAGGAAGCGCCCGTCGCGATGAGCGCGGGGCGACCGCTCGCGCTGCTTCCAGCCAAAACGCTCCATTCCTAACTCGTAGCACTCCCGCAGATGTTTGCCCGAAAAGGGCAGATTTTTGTCCTGATCTTTCTCGGCATAGTTCTTGAGCCGCAACTCGACCGGATCCATTTTCAGTTGCCAGGCTAGCTCATCGAGCGCGCTTTCGAGCGCGAACAGTCCTGGCGACTCCCCGGGAGCCCGCATCGGCGTGGGCGTGGCGATGTTCACTCGTGATCCGCGATTGGTCACCGCTACGTTCGGGCATTCATACAGAAAGCTGGTGGCCACTCCGCTGCGTTCGATGTAGTCGTCCACCATCGAAGCCTCCGTCAGGTTCTCGTGCTGGATTGCCAGCAGTACGCCTGACGCATCTGCACCGAGTCCGACCTTTTGATCGGTTGCGCCGCGGTGGCCTACACTCGTAAACATTTGTTCGCGTGAAAGCGCAACCTTGACCGGGCGGCCGATTTGCTTGGCGGCGATTGCCGCCAGGATGGAGTGCGGCCAGACAAAGCCTTTGCAGCCAAATCCGCCGCCAACAAAGCTGGAGATGATATGGACATCGGCACGCGGAATTCCCAGGGTATCGGCCACTACATTCCTCGTGCCGACCACCCATTGCGTAGCATCGTAGACGGTCAGCTTGCTGCCATTCCAAACGGCAGTGGAGCCAGAGGGTTCCATCGGATTGTGATGCTCCACGGGAGTGGTGTACACCTGATGAAATTGTTGGGGCGCGGAAGCCAACGCCGCCGCCGCGTCACCGCGCTTGACGTCGGTTTTGGCGAAGTCGTCTTTTGGAGCAAAGCTTCGGGCCGGAGACATTTCCATCTGGGGCCCTTCTTCCTCCGTCTCCACTTTGACCAGGGGAACCGCCGCGATCGCCTGTTCCAGGGAGTCGGCCACTACCAAGCCCAGGTACTGGCCTGCGTAATAGATGCGATCGTCTTCAAACAGCTCGCGCGCCTCGCCAAGTTTTGTGGCCGAGCCGAAATCATTCACCGGCTTGTGCAGCTTCGGCGCGTTTTCCCTCGTGATGACGGCCAGCACGCCCGGCGCCTTAAGGGCGACGGAAGCGTCAATCCTCAGCACCCGTCCTTTGCCAATCGTGCTCTGGATAGGGACCCCATATGCGAGTTGCCTGGCAGGATAGTCCGCCGCATATTTCGCAGCGCCCGTAATCTTCAGGCGTCCGTCAACGCGATCGATCGGTTGGCCAATAACGGTGTTCATAACAGGGAAGTCCTCAGCGATTTGGAAACCGCCCGTTTCAAAAGCTCCACTTTGTAAGCGTTCGCGCCGCGGGGTTTCGCACCCTCCACTGCGGCTTCCGCCGCACGCGCAAACAGGGCTTCGGACGGGGATTGCCCTGTCAGCACTTGTTCCACATTGCGGGCCCGCCAGGGCTTCGTCGCAACTCCGCCGAAGGCCACACGTGCATTCGCGATCTTCGAGTCCGCCATCTCCAAGGCCAGCGCCACCGAAGCGAGTGCGAACTCATAAGACGCCCGGTCCCGCAGCTTCAGATAGTGGCTATGCCTGGCCATCGCGGACCCGGGAATGTCCACCGCCGTAATCAGCTCGCCCGGCTTTAGAGCGGTTTCGTGTTGCGGCGTGTCGCCGGGCGCCAAATGAAAATCTCCAAAAGGAATGGTGCGTTCACCGCCAGGACTCTGCACGCGGACGACGGCGTCCAGCG
Organism: Bryobacteraceae bacterium; assembly: GCA_040002435.1. Classification (GTDB taxonomy): domain Bacteria; phylum Acidobacteriota; class Terriglobia; order Bryobacterales; family Bryobacteraceae; genus JANXXV01. The sequence goes on along the minus strand of JBDUEM010000129.1, from coordinate 9,949 downwards.
CAATCATGGCCACATTCATGTCCGACGGATTCGTGGCGATGCACTGCTCGCTCGTGCCCAGAATCGCGTGCATCCGATTGAAGCCTTCCATCGCCGGGCAACCTGATCCAGGCTGCCGCTTGTTACAGGGAAACGACAAGTCGCGGAAATAGTAACACCGCGTGCGCTGCATGATGTTGCCGCCCACGGTTGCCATATTGCGCAATTGCGCGGAGGCCCCCGAAAGCAGTGCTTCGGAAAGCACGGGGAACTGCGTGCGGATCAGTTCGTGATGAGCTACGTCACTGTTCCGGGCGAGCGCGCCGATGCGGACACCACCATCCGGCCGTGCCTCGATCTGCGCCAGCGGCAGTGGGTTGATGTCGATCAATTCCGCGGGACGCTCCACGCCCAGCTTCATCAGATCGACCAGCGTAGTTCCGCCCGCCAGGAAGGCGGCATTAGGATTGGCGGAAACCGCGGCAAGGGCCTCTGAGGCCGATTTCCCGCGGACATAGTGAAACTGGTTCATGCGCGCCTCCCTTGCACAAAACGGACCGCGGCAACAATGTTCGGATAGGCGCCGCACCGGCAGATGTTGCCGCTCATTCCCTCGCGTACGGCATCGTCGGTCGAAGTTATGGGCTCGTTGAGCAGGCCCACCGCTGAGACAATTTGTCCGGGCGTGCAGTAGCCGCACTGGAATGCATCATGCTCCAGAAATGCCGCTTGCATCGGATGTAGCGCCTCGCCCTGCGCCAGGCCTTCAATCGTCGTAATCTCATGCCGGTCATGCATAGCAGCAAAATTCAGACAGGAATTGATGCGCGTTCCGTTCACCAATACGGTGCACGCCCCGCACTGCCCGTGATCGCAGCCCTTCTTGGTGCCTGTCATGTGCAGGTGTTCGCGCAGCGCATCCAGCAGAGTGACGCGGGATTCCAGTGTCAATGTTTTAGATTCGCCGTTCACCTTGAGGGTGAGGCTGATTTTTGCCGCCGACGCGCTGGTTTCCGGCTCGGCTTGGAGATTGATCTGGCTGGCAAGGGCGGGGGCAGCAAGAAAAGCGCGGCGGGTCAAGGGGAATTCATCGCTCATAAATACCTCGTTACGCCTGTTGTCGTCTAGGCGTTAGAGAGGCACCACGAGCGATGTGTTTCGCCCTTCGAAAAAGAAATTGTGGATTAGAGGCCGCTACGTTTGATCACGTAGTCAATCGCTTCCTGCGAGACCTTAAATTCCGACGCACCTTTATTACCCATGTAGCCGACGTCTTTCACGCCAATCGCGCTGGTGTAGAAAGCGTCCACTACCATTTTTCGGGCCCAATCGAAGAACACGATCCCCGGCCCAAGCTCTGGGGAGTCGTTCTTCCGGTACGCAATCAAATCGAGAAACGCGGTCTGCTGGTCCGGGGTGGAGCTGACAAAATCCTTCCCATTCCGTTTCTCCATTTCGCGATCCGTCCAGGCAATTCCGCCTGTGTAGATTTGTGCGAGGTCTGGATTCTGGCTGCACAGCAGATCGATGAACTCCACCGCCCCGGCATCGAGCGCGCCCTTGGAATGTTCGTCGGCAGGCAGAATCAGATCCGCCAGCCTCTGCATGGTCAGGTATTCGTGCGCGTTCAGAAGCTTGGCCTTATAGGAGCCTGTCGTAGCTTTTTCCGCGGCCGCGGCGGTATGGACATGCTGCGCCGCCTCCACATCCAGGCCGCCCAAAACGGCGGCGAGCGCGACGTTGCGCAGCAGATCGCGCCGGGAAGTATTTTCGTTAGACATTGCCTTTCCTCAACTCCTCAGCCAGATATTCGGAAGTGCGCCAAGCCATGGCGCAGATGGTCAATGTTGGATTCTTATCGGGATTGCTGACGAACGGCCCAGCGTCCGCCACAAATAAATTCTTCACGTCGTGCGCCTGGCAGTACTTGTTGAGGGCCGACGTCTTCGGATCGTTCCCCATGCGCACCGTGCCGATCTCGTGAATGATCGTTCCGCCCACAGAGATACCGGAAGACTCCCGCTCCGGATTGCGCAGGCCCAGCACGCGCCCGCCCATCGTCTCGATGATGTTGGTGAAGTTCTCGTGCATGTGGCGGACTTGTTTGATTTCGTAGTCGGTCCACTGGAAGTGGAAGCGCAGCACCGGAATGCCAAATTTATCCACCACGGTGGGGTCGATTTCGCAGAACGTCTTTTCGTTCGGAATCATTTCGCCGCGGCCCGAAAGGCCGATGGTGTTCCCGTACCCGTTGCGGATGGCATCCTTCAGCGACTTTCCATAGCCCTCATGCGATCGGCATGTTCCATGGAACGATCCCACGCCGGGCATCGAATAGCCGCCGCCCATCTCCACGTGATAGCCGCGCGGAAACGTCTTGTTCTTCTTATCCCATTCCCACCAGGGAATGTACATGTGCATTCCGCCGAAGCCGTCGTCATCATAACGGCCGCGTCCCTCCAGCGCAGGAATGTAGCCAGACAAGCCGTAGCCGGTGCTGTCCGTTAGATTGCGGCCTACTGCGCCGGAGGAATTGGCCAAGCCATTGCTGTAACCCGGTCCCTTGGAATTCAACAGGAGCCGCGCCGATTCACAGGCGCTGGCCGCCAGCACAACGGTTCTGCACTTGATCTGGCGTTCGGTGCGGGATTCCTTATCGATGTAGGAAACCGCCGTCACCTTGCCCGCGCCGTCCGTGATCAACTCGCGCGCCATCGAATTGGGGAAAATCTTCAACTTTCCGCTCTTCATTGCGGGGAAGATCTGCACCTGGCTTGACGAATAGTTCGATGCTGTAATGCATCCGCGTCCACACTGCCCGCAATAGTGGCAGGGTGCGCGGCCGTTCAGCGGCTTCGTGATGATCGCCAGCCGCGTCGGGATACACGGGATCTTCAGCTTGTCACAGGACTTCTTTATCAGAACTTCGTGCACGCGCGCCGGCGGCGGTGTTTGAAAAATTCCGTCCGGCGCGCTGCGAATGCCTTCCTTGGTTCCGGTGACGCCGATGAACGCCTCGGCCTTGTCGTAATACGGCGAGATTTCATCGTAGGTGATGGGCCAATCCGTACCCAACCCGTCGCGTGAATATGGATGGAAATCGTAATCCGCGAACCGCAACGAGATGCGGCCATAATGGTTCGTGCGTCCGCCGAGAATTCGCGATCGGAACCAGCGGAAATCGTTGCCGGGAGCCACTGTGTACGGCTCACCTTCAATATCCCAGTAACCGTTAGGTGCAAGAAACGGACCGAATGCCGGGCCTCTGCCGAAGTACGTCGCGCCGCCTTCGCCCGCGCCGCGCTCCTTCAACTGGGAAGGCCACATGTGCTCCTTGAAATCCTTGGCCGGATTCAACCTCGGGCCGGCTTCGATGAGCGCCACGCTGACGCCGAGATCCGTCAGCACTTTGACCGTTGTCCCTCCGCCTGCTCCAGATCCGATGACAACGACGTCGTATACGGGGCCGCCGCGATTGATTTGCATATGTGAATATCCTATCAAACGCGGATAATGAAACTATGTACCACTACAACCCTGAAACAGCGCTGGAAGAATTGACAGAAGACGCCGCACTGCCACACCCGGTGCACATTCGCGACATGATCGTGCGAGCCGAGCTGAGTCCCGAGCGCGCCATCGATCTGAATCGCCGGTTTCAAACTTATCTCCACAATTTCGGAGAAGCCCAGGCGGCGGCCCGGCATATCCTGGAAGAGCTGGTGCAGCGGAACATTTCCGAGGCAAGATGATTCAGAATTTGATATGATGCTGTATGCCCAGAACCAAGAAAACTGAATCTGAAGCTCTTGTTCCTGCTGAGCCGGCGAAAAGACGGACCCCAGCAGCAGCACCTAAGACAACCACAACAGCCGTGAATCACAAGCACACCAGCAAGAAGACGGTTGACGCTCCGGCGCCTGTTGCCGTAGCAAAGACGGTAACCACCGTCGCCCACGAAGACATCCAGCAGTTGGCCTATTCGTTTTGGGTGTCTCGTGGATTCCAGGGTGGTTCCGCGCACGAGGACTGGTTGCGCGCCGAACAGCAACTGAAAGGTCTGTAACGCTTTCGAGCCGCGGCCGTGAGCGAGTTGTATTCAGCGAGGTCTAGTGGTACTTCCGCAACACAGCAAGAACCCGTCCCTGCAATTCCACTCCAGCGGCCGCAATTATAATTGGCTGCATAGAAGCGTTTGCCGGCTGTAACCGAACCATGCCGTTCGTTTCCCGATAGATCCTCTTTAGTGTAGTTTCGGTCCCGTCCACCAGAGCCACCACGATCTCGCCGTCCCGCACCTGGTCCGTGCGCTCTACCAGAACAAAATCGCCGCTGCAGATGTGGTCGTCGATCATCGAATCGCCCCGCACCTCCAGCGCATAAGTATCGGCGTGACCGACAAAATCGGCGAAATTCAGCTTCTCCTGGGAGGCAAAAGATTCCACGGGCATGCCAGCGGCGATGCGGCCCAGCAGCGGTACTTCCAGCCTGGAGGCGCCTTCCTGCCGCAGCCGCCGGAATTCCTGTAGATATTTCGAAGCCACTTCCAAAGACCGGCTCTGATTGAAACTCCGCTTTACATAGTGCTTAGCCTCCAAAGCGGACACGTGCTTGTGTACCGTGGCCAGCGAAGCCAACTCCAGCGCAGTGGCAATCTCTTCGTAGCTGGGGCTGTAGCCCTTGGTTTCAACGAAATCAGCCAGGAAATCCAATACCTGCTTTTGCCTTTGAGTGAGTGCCATATGACCCCTCCATTGTTGGCGAACAAAAGGAGAAAGTCAAGGCAATTATAGCCGACGATACAGTTTTAGCTAACTGAAAAATAGAGACCGGCCTGGGAATCGAACCCAGCAGTAGACTTTTTGGTCTGCTCAACGGGTTTGCAGTCCGCGGGAAGCCCAGCCTCCTCCACCGGCCAACAAAATCAGTTACGGCCGCAAAGACCGGGCGTGCCGCACATTCCGGCGGGGCATCCACCGCCCATCTCGCGAGGCGCCGGGCTTCCGTTGCTGCCCGCATGCGCGGCGAAAGTCGAATGCTCCTGCTTCAAGTGGCTTTCTCCGCAGGAAGGGCAGAGCACTTGTGTGTTCCCTCGCACCAGCTTCTCGAATTTCGTCCCGCAATCTTCACAGCTATATTCGTAAATCGGCATAGTCTTCAGCTCCCGCTCATCAGCAACACTGCAATTTTATCAAGAACCGCGCGCACTTCGGAAGTTTTTCCGTTGTAGTTGTTCACCAGGATGGAAAACGCGTACGCTTTCCCGGTTCCAGGTAGCATGTATCCCGATAGCGCTGTGACGTGGCTCAGCGAACCGGTCTTTGCATGAATTGCTCCGCGCCCCGCGTCCCTGAACCTTTTATTCAGCGAGCCGTCTTCCCCCGCCACCGGCAACAGACTCACAAACGCGTCGCGATATTTTGAGCCATACATGTAAACCAGCAGCCTTGAAACGGACGCGGGCGTCACCAGGTTCAACCGTGACAGCCCGGAGGCGTCTTCAAAATTATATTGCTTCGGCGCAATTCCGGCTTCTGCCAGGAACAGCTTCAATTCCTCCAGCCCGGAGGTTCGGCTGCCGATGGCTCCGGCATTGCGCGACACCTCGCGCAGCATGATCTCGGCATGCAGATTCTGGCTCTCCTTGTCCACGACGCGGAGGGCCTCAACCAGGGGCAGGGAATCGTGCCATGCCAGCTCCACGCCTGTTCCCGCCAGCGCCGCATCCTCCGGGTTCCGGTGCCGCGCCGCGGCCTTTCCGGTCACACTGACGCCCAGCTTCGCCAGCGCATCCACCAGCGCATTCGCCGCAAAGAGGGCCGGGTCGTCCACCGCCAGCAGCATCTTCTCATTCGGACCAGCCAATGGAATCACGCCGCCCACCACCAGTTCTTTCGATCCTGGAATCCGCGTGTAAGTCAACTTCTTTTCGCCGCCCTCCGTGGTGCGGGTGCGATTGTGAATGGTCAGCTCTTCCACACGCGGGGACAACGTCAATATCGCTGGATCTCCCACGCGCGCGCCGGGCCTGACATGAAGCGCAAACGCATTGTCGTTCAACGTCAGCGCGCTAACTGCGGCGCCATACTCCCAAATGGCATCGTCCGCCGACCACCCATCCGGATAGGGTTCCCAAACATACCGTGTGTCGTCGCCGATCACGTCCCCATCCACACGGCGCACACCGCGCGCCACCAACTGCGCCGCCATTTCGTCCAGCGCCTGCACCGGATTGTCGCCGAACTCATCCCGCTTGTACGGAAGAATGCGCGCCGACAGATTCGGATCCCCGCCGCCGATCAGCCGCATGTCGCCGTGGATCACGCCGTTCGCATCCGGCTCGGAGCCGGTTGTAATGGAGGTGTGAAACCGGAAGTCCGGGCCGAGCCGCGTCAATGCCAGTGCCGTGGAAAAGAGCTTGGTGTTAGAGGCTGGTGCGAAGAAGTGGTCGTCGTTCTTTGAGTAGATCACCGAGCCGTTCGCCAGGTTCACCACACGGATGCCCCAGAAGGCCTGCACCGCCGACCGGGACGAATCGATCAGCGCCTCAATTCGTTCGGCTACCGGCCGCGCCGCGAACGCAACCGTGGCCAACAGCGCTACGCAGGCAAGCCTCTTCACGAAGTTCGATTATACTGCAAGCATGCGCTGGCTCCCGGAAATGTTGCTGATGGCGGGCCTACTTTCAGCCCAGCCGGGCATCACGCCAAGGCCCAAAGCGGAAGACTTTCCAGCCCACCAGGAAACCGCAACCATGGCCATCGGCGCTGAGTTCATGGTTCACAGTTTCGGCCGCGATGCGGAGACTTACGTCAACGAGGAGTATCTGACGTTTGAAGTTGGCATCTATCCCGTAAAGCGCAAGCCGGTTTTGATTTCCGCCGGCCAGTTCACTCTGCGCATCAACGGCAAGAAGGACGTGATCCATCCCGAAAGGGCGTCGCAAGTGGCATCGTCGCTGCAATATGCCGATTGGGAACGGCGCGCCCAGCGCGACGGAGCGGATGGGCCGGGAACCATCAATGCGCCCTCGCAGTCCGGGCCGAGATTTCCCGGTGATAACGGGCCCTCGCGGGGCCGCCTGCCGCAACCGCCGCAGCTTCCCGCGGATTCCACCCTCACTCCGCCGGAACATATCGCCCCGTCGGTACTTTTGAAAGAGGTGGCGCTCGTCGAAGGCGAGCACAAATTCCCCACCGGCGGCTATCTTTACTTTCCGTACCACGGAAAGATCAAATCGATACGCTCGCTGGAGCTCATCTACACAAGCGAGGCGGAATCAACCACCCTCCGGCTGCGATAAGCCGCGTCCGCTCAGTTTGCCTTCCACCCAGATTCCCACCAGGCACAGGAATACCGCTATGGTTCCCAACATCGGTAGCGCCATAACAATCTGTATTCCGTAGGCATGTGCCAGGAAGCTCAGCAGCCACGGCGCCAGCAGCCCGCCGCTCAATGCGAAGGAAAACACACCGTTGAAGAACCCAGGGTGATAGCTGGGGAAGCGCGCGCCGATCTTCTCCACGATCAACGGATAAATACTGGCAAATCCGAAGCCAACCATCAAGACTCCCAGGCACGCGCCGAACAGATTGTTGGTGAAGGCAAGCAGCATGCACCCAAGCATCGCCGCCAGAACGTTTGCCGTCAGCAGTCGCGTATGCCTCACCCTTGGAAGCAGCGTCTGGGCGATGATCCGTCCCAGCAGCAGCGCCAGCCAGTACATCGACAACACGAGGAGTGAGGTCGTCGGACTGAGCCCGAGCCGCTGGATGAGGAACAGAACCAGCCATCCGGCGATTGACCATTCATTTCCAAACTGGAAGAACAGCAGCAAACTGAACAGGATCGCGCTGGCACTTCGGAAATCCATCGACACCTGCCGCGCACTCCTGGGCCGGGTCAGCGTGTCAACAGGAAAATCCGATCGCCAGAAAACAATCCCGAAGTAGAGGGGAATCAGCGCAAAGAGGATCAGCATGCTGGGGACGGTGTAAATCCCGAACGCGCCCGCGATCAGTAAAGTGGAAGTCAGGCATCCCAATCCAAAGAAGGAGCCCGATAAATTCACCGTAGCCGCCGGGTTGTGCCGGAACATAGGGGAGATCGCGTGGAAAACGGATGTGTTGAGCAGGCCGGCGCCCATGCCGATACCGAAGAAAGCCAACGCCCGATAGATCAGCGGAGCCGGGGGCGATGCCAGACCCAACCCGATGAGGGAGGCAAATGCCAGGACGCACGCCAGTGCCAGGATCTTTGATATTCCCCTGCGCGGCAGCAGCCAGAGCGCAAGGCGAGTAGAGGCCAGCATTCCCAGGTTCATACTGAGAAAGTAATTCCCGACCGCCTGAAAGTTCGAGGTGAGGTGGTAACCCCATGCCGGAAAGAAAGCGCCCGGAAATGCCATCAACAGCCCGGAGACGAAGAAGCCGCCCATCGCCCGTCTGGAAACTGCTGCCTGGAGCGTGTGGGAATCGGGTCTGGGATGCACCAAAGTTATTGTACTCCTTCAGAAAGTGGGATCAGAACCCTGCCAGTTCTACGGAAAACGGGAGATTTGGTAATCAGCATCTTTTGTTTACAACAATTTCTGGTTGGATACCGAATTGCTATTAGAAAGACAAGCGGGGTTGTTGAAAGGGCAATTTTTCGGTTTCTTTGGTGGCGTTGTCTCCTTTGTTCTCAGTGGCGTCTTGCTTCCGCAGGACGCCTTATTTTTGTCTGGTATCCTGTAGTTCTCCCCCAAAATGAGTGGCCTCTACGCCCGGTGGATCGACCGCTGGGAAAACAAACTGGCAAACCGCGATACTGACCGGCTGGTCCGTCCATTTGAATGGGGGCTCGACTGGCTGCCCGATCCTCCTGCCTCGGTGACCGCCCTTTCCGGCTATCTTTCCGACAACACTCGCCGCTCCGCGGACTTCTATAGCTACCGAACTCCGAAGGACTTTGCGCTCGCTGACGGCAGGCTCACTTTTACCAGCGCGGTTAAAAGTCCATACCCCGAAAATGATCGCGTGCTGGCGCGGCTGTTCGCCGTCCCCGATCCGCGCCGCCGCGCCGTCATCGTTCTCCCGCAATGGAATTCAGATGCCGGCGGCCACATCGGTCTCTGCAAGCTGCTGAATAAGTTCGGGCTCTCAGCGCTGCGCATGAGCATGGCCTATCATGATGTCCGCATGCCCCCCGAAATGACCCGCGCCGACTATCACGTCTCGAGCAACATCGGCCGCACGATAGCAGCCACGCGACAATCCATCATCGATGTCCGGTCGTGCGTCGACTGGCTGGAATCGCAAGGCTATGAACGGATTGCTATTCTCGGCTCCAGCCTCGGGTCCTGCATCGCCTTCATCGCCGCCGCCCATGAGCCGCGCATCCAGGCCGGCGTCTTTAATCACATCTCCACTTACGTTTCCGATGTTGTTTGGACAGGCATTTCCACCCAACATGTCCGCCGGGGAATCGAAGGGTCGCTCAGTCAGGATGAACTACGCGAGTATTGGTCGATCATCAGCCCGGCTTCCTATCTGCCTCGTATGACGACCGGAAAAGTGAAGAGTTTGCTGGTTTGGGCCCGCTACGACACCACGTTTCTTCCCGAGTTCTCCGCGCAGGTTCTCCAGGCCTTCCGCGACCTCCAGCTGCCCCATCGGGTAAAGGAGTTGCCCTGTGCCCACTACACGACGGGGGAGTTCCCATTTAACTGGATAGACGGGCTGGCGATGTGCCGATTCCTACGCTCTGAATTGTAGTGCCGGAGCCAAAACCCCTACATATGGCGTGCTGCCTACAAATCTATTGACAAACTCCGAGTGCCATCTTACGATATGGACATCACTGAAAAAGGAGGTGATCCAGTCTGATGGAAATAGGCAGTAATAGTAGAGGACTTAGATCAACTTGCGAGGTGGCCGACTGTTGAGTCGACCGTTCTAAATGTAGCTGGCATCGTTCAGTGACGAGCCGA
>JBDUEM010000128.1:0-19766 GCA_040002435.1 Bryobacteraceae bacterium | reverse complement strand
GTAACTCCATCAATTCGTCTTCTATTCTAGCAATCAATCCGCCGAGTGCAAACAAATTTTAAGCCCATGAAAACAAAAATGTTTGGTCCAAACTTGCCCCATTGGCTGAGGCATGTGGATGCGAGCGGTGTGTCGCTATGACACACTGTTGGTGGATGCATGTTCGACTTTTGCTGGGCCTGCTGGCGGCCGGCGCGATTTTCGCCCAAACGGCCGACGAAGACTTCAAGATTTATACGGAACACCCCCGTCTGCTTCTCAAAGCGCAACGCCTGAAACTGCTGCGCCGCGAGAGTGAACGGCGTTCCCAACGCTGGCAGCAGCTGGAAGCTCTGGTGTTGGGCAAGGTGCAGATGCCAGAGCCAGGCTTCGCCTTCGCGCTCGTCTATCAGGTAAACCTCGAAGAAGGCGTAGGAAGGCAGGCCATCGCTTGGGCACTGACTCCAGCCGCGACGGATCTGCGGCAGCTGGCCCTGGTGTACGACTGGTGCCAGCCCCTATTGAAAGATACCGAGGCGAAGACGCTGCGCGCGAAATTGCAGAAGAGCATGGAGCAAACCGCAAAGGCCTCCGATATTGCTGCCGTACGCTCCCGGGTCTTCGCGGCGATCGCTCTGGAAGACGACGCGACCCTGAAGAATGTAGTTACCATTTGGTGGCGTAAACAGGTAGCCCCGGCGCTGAAAGGCGGAACGCGCACGCTGACCCGCGCCGAAGTGTATCCCATGATCGAAATTCAGCATGCGATTCGCGACACCGTGAATGTAGAAATGCGTGAGGATGCCGCGAAGTACTTCCAGGAACTTCCCGCATACCTGCTGCTCAGTTATTATCCGGCTGTCTATCCGGCGGCTGAAAACGACTACCGGGTGCCCGTGTATTCCGGCACAACTGAACCCGATCTCAAAGCCGCTGCATTCTCACGCGCAGCCGAATTGAGCATCGTCTCCTACGATCCGAACGCTGTGGAGAGCCAGTTCCTGCAAGGCTGGTTGATTCACGACAAGTTCATGATGCGCGGCGTGCAGGGCATCTGCTACGAATTTCTCTGGGCAAATCCATATCAGCCGGGTCTCAGCTATTTCCACATGCCGCTGAAGTTCCACGACACCCGGAACGGCCGCCTCTTCATTCGTTCCAGTTGGGATGACGATGCCACGTGGCTGGGATACTTTGACGGCAAGGTGCAGTTGTTCGAGGATGGCCGCATTCAGCCGCTCTCGCTGCAGACTCAGAAAGAGCCCACCATGGTGGGCGATAACGCCGTTCTGCTGGGCAGTAACAAGATGAAACTCGATCTTGATGCCGAGAGCCCGACCTCGTATTTCATCATTGGCCTGAAGCCGCACCAAAACTATCTGATCGAAGCCGACGACGAAGAACTGACGGAAGAGGAAACCGACGCCGGTGGAATTCTTGCTTTGAACTTCAAGCGCAAGGATAAAATGTCCGTGCGCATTATGCTCCCGCCTGGAAAAAAGCTATAAAGAACCCGCTAAGGCTTAAAATTCGGGATCAAAAGAAGATCGCGATCGAGTTCGTCCACTTGATCAAAAAGAACGTATTTGGCGTCCGGAGAGACGCTGACCCCAAGGTAGTACGGATGATGCACGACAGCCACCGGGCGGCTCGAGGCAGTTGCAAAACTCAAGAATTGTACGAAGCTTTCCTCCCCGGATTGCTCTGGAGTTTCATAGTACACACCTTGACGCGTGATGTCGAAACCGGATGGATAGCGGTGGATGGGGGCGGCAACTTTCCGCGGCGGGCCGCCAGCGGATGGAACGCACCGAATTTCTGGACCGTCAAGCGCGAGGTAAAAGATGGTTTTCCCGTCCGCCGATGGCAAGGGTCTTTGCCCGCCGGTTGTAGTTAGCTGAGCGGCGTTGCCGCCTGTCGCAGGCATCTTCCAAATCTCTGAGCGCCCGGAGTGCGAACTCGCGAAGTAAATCCATCGCCCATCGGGAGAGTAGTTCGGCATCGTATTATCAGTGACATTTGTAGTCAGACGTATAGTGGTTCCGCTGGCGACTGGCATTTCAAATAAGTCCGCTTGCCCTTCAGGCCGCGCGTGGAAGACGAGTCTCTGTCCATCGGTGGACCAATTTGGATAACCAAGCAGCGCTCCTCCAAATGCCGTCTTCCGCGCGGGATTTGTGCCATCAGCGTTCGACACCCAGACTTCCGGGGACCCGGACCGTGAGGATATGAAGGCGATCTTCGTCCCGTCGGGTGAGTACCTTGGCTTCTCATCTCTCCTCGTCGATGAGATGAAGGGTTCTGAGTCCGATGGTGCGCGTCCCGCAGGGGCAATTCTCGCGCGCCAGATATTAGTGTCTCGTTTGATTCTTGAATAAACCAAGTGCTTGCCGATGCTGACTGTTGAAGGGTCATCTTTGAGCGGTACAAGACTGCCTGACTTCGCGCGCTCCAACGAGCTGACCACTCGCAATTCGAGTGGAGCGTCCGGCTCGTCTCCCGTCAGATACAGGATGCGGCCGCCCGTAGGGAGCCAAACCGGTTTTATCGACCACCGCTTGGCCGACGTCAGACGCGTCGGTTCGGCCGTGGGCTGCAACTGAGAATTAAGCTGCATGAAATAAATCTCGCTGGCGCTGAAGGCGCCGAGCCGGCTAAATGCGAGAGTGCGTCCGTCCGGAGAGAAAGCCGGCGTGTGATCGCCGAAGCGCCCCGGCGCCACAGTGAACTGCCTCATCTCCCCGGTTAGCGAAAACAGGTAAATGTGTTCTGTCGAATCCCCGGGATTACGATGTGACGCGGCGACCCAACGGCCGTCTGGAGTCCATGTCAGCGACAATAACCTTCCCATTCGTGTCCGTAACTCTGAGTTCCGGATTTCGTGAAGATTGTGCTCAGGCCCGCCACTTGCTGGTATCAGCAGGAGTTGCCCGCGGTCATCACCCGATTTGCGCACGAAGGCGATGGTGCGTCCGTCCGGCGACCACGTAGGTGACAAATCCTCCGCCGGATCCGAAGTGATCCGCAGCAGCAAATCCGACCCGATAGGCTTAGTGTAGATGTCGACGTTGTTCTGTTTTTCTCCGTCCCAGATGAATGCAACCTGATTGCCATCGGGGCTGAGCGTTGGATGGTCTTCGATTCCCCGAAAAGCCGTGAGAGGTATCTCCGGTTCAGCGCGTGTCACCAAGGACTCCACACGGGTCGCCATAAATTTAGGGACCAGAAAAAACACGCTCACAGCTCCTGCCGCGAAAATTGCCGGGAGCCATAACAGGCGTCTACCTTTGGACTCGGCAGGGGGCTGGCAAATTGTCTCAACCTCCATTGGGATCTCGCGGCGGTTGACGCTCCCGGTAAAGCGGTAACCGCGTTTGGAGACGGTCTCGATGTATCGTGGACGTTCAGCGGAGTCACCCAGGGCCTGTCTGAGCCTCGTGACGGCCGCATTCAATCCATGTTCGAAATCGACAAACGTGTCGTCCGTCCAGAGGCGCTGGCGGAGTTCTTCACGGGTGACGACACTTCCTGGTTTCTCCAGTAGTGACGCCAGTACCTGAAATGGCTGCGCCTGCAACCGGACCTTCATGCCTCGCCTGCGGATCACCCGCTCCGCCAGATCTACCTCGAATGGTCCGAACTGGACCACATCACCGGAATGATTAGAGGCCTGCACAATTCACGCCCACGCATTATACAGCAGGATGTCCTCGGGGCCTGTGCGTGATGCAGTCGCGAATCGTCTCTGTTTGGCAGCGTTTAGCTGGTGACCTCGGTTTTCCCTTCAGATGTCGTGAACAGGATGGACGATTACGGCCGGAATCGTCTAGCATCTCTTTTGAATGTGGAGGGCAAAGGAGGATTATGACGGCGAATCAAGACATGTCGCGGCGCAATTGGTTGTCCGGTGCTGCCGCGGGGTTAGGAGGTTTAACTGTGCTTCGTGTGGCTGGCCCGCGGCAAGCCTTTGCGCAGAGCACAGACGACGTGATTCCGTGGCTCGACCAGCCGGCGCCAAACCCAATCCCGGCCAACCTCGGAAATTTGCTGAAGTGGGAAGCGCTGGATTCCAAAGTGACACCGGCTCAGAACTTCTTTTTCGTAAACCACTACGGACAGCCAACAGGGTTGGTGGAATCCACGTGGCGCGTGGGGCTTGCGGGCCTGGTTACCCACCCCAGGTCTTTGACCATTGCCGACCTGAAAGCACGGGAACGTCACGAAGTGGAATTTACCTTGGAATGCTCTGGTAACCACGGCATCGGCCTGGCTTTTTTCATCGGCGGTATCGGTAATGCGCGGTGGGGAGGCACACGGCTGGCTCCGCTGTTAGAGCAAGCGGGTTTGCTGGACGATGCCAGTGAAGTGATCTTTTGGGGCGCTGATAGCGGCAAGTTGACTATCCGCGACAATCCGGGGATTGGTAGCGCCGGCCAGTCGGGAACTGTCCAACCTGATACCGACGGGGGACTGGACCTGACGATCACGGAACAGTTCGCTCGAAGTATGTCCGTCCGGGAAGCAATGAGTCGCGACAATCTGTTGTGTTACGAAATGAACGGAGAACCGCTGCCGCCTGAACACGGTTTTCCCTTACGTTTGATCGCGCCGGGCTGGTATGGAGTTGCTAACGTCAAGTGGCTGACGCGTATTGAGGTGATCAACCGTCGCTTTGCTGGGAGGTTTATGGCGCGCGACTATGTCAGTATTCGGGAAGAGGTGCGCGACGGTCAGACAGCCTGGACATTCACCAATGTGGGCCGTTTCCGCCTCAAGTCCGCGCCGGCAAAAGTCACGCGTGGGAATGGCCGATATACCATCATGGGAGCCGCTTGGGGTGCCCCTATCGAACGTGTGGAGGTTCAAATCGACGGTGGAGTATGGATGGCTGCGAAACTGGACGGCCCTGCGCCACCCAGGTCGCGCGGTTACTCTTGGAGATTCTGGACGTTCGATTGGGGTAGTCCCGTCGCAGGCGAGCATGCAATCAGGTCACGCGCGATCGACGTGGAGGGTAACATACAGCCGGGGCCCGACGATCCTTTCCTGGCCAGCAGAAGAACCTACTGGGAAAGCAACGGGCACATAACTCGCAGGATTGCGATTCGGTGACGGCAGCAGGCGAAAGGAGTCATCGGACGGGCCGGTTCAGGCGGATCAACCGGTCCTTCATATCGGACATGGTTGCGACCGACGCGTGGACTCGCTGCGCCAACCCGGCAAAGTCCGTGTCGAACGTGCAAAGGACAATGCCCGCGTGCCCGTCCGTCCGGTAGCGGTGAAGATGCAGGAATTGGCGGCGATTGTGCGAGAGCAGGATCCGTCCTTCGGCGGTCGCGAATGCCAGAATCTCGGCATCCGGCAGGGCGGATCGTCCCTTCGCGGCATCCAGGGTCGTCAGAACGTCATGACCCAGGCGGCGCAGTTCCAGGACAACCTGCAGTGCGACATCCTCGTTCGAATAAAACAGTGCCATTATGTGGCCTCGTTCTCAAGGATGTGGAGTTCGATCTCCGGCGTATGGGAACGCGCGTAAGCCCAGGCGTTCACCAGATCCTCGGCTCGAAGGGATGGATACGCCGCGAGTAATGTCTGCTCGGACGAGCCCAGCCTTCGCGCCTGCTCCAGCAGCCAAACCGGTATTCGCGTGCGCACGAGGCAAGACTCGCCTCCGCACACCTGGGGACGGGAATCAATCCCGGGAAATGCATCACCCAAATCCTGAACCACCCACTTCAGGATCTGTGCTCTCTCGCCCTGCGACAACGTGGGCAGCAGTATCTCAAAATCGCTCAGATTCGCCATGAGGTTAGACTATTGTCGCCTAAGCTCTATAGCGAATGCAGGCACCGCGCCGCATCCATTCGCGCCGCACCCCAGGAAGGAGTGAAGAGGTCCGAGTGTATCGAGAGTCCAGCTAGAGCTGTTGTCTGTCAAGAGGTGGGCTTAACCGAACTTGCCGCCGCACTCCGGGCAGAACTTCGCCTTCGGACCCGCGGCTGTACCGCACTGAGTGCAAAAGCGAGGCGTATCTACAGCCTGCTTGCCACATTCCGGGCAGAACTTCGCGTTTCCTAACTCGGCGCCGCACTTCCCGCACAGCCGCTTTGCCGCTTGCAGATTCGTAGCCGCGGTTTGAGCCGCCAGCACCGCGCCGGCACTGACGTCCACATCGGACGCGTACTTCTGCTCCGCGGCTTTCTCTTCCAGTTGGCGGCGCGCCGCCTCCACCTTCGCCTGCGCCTGACTGGCAGCCAGGCTTTCCGCAAAGTCGGGAGCGCACTCTTCGCAGAGGTTTGCGGGATTGTTCCAGCAGACTTCCTTGCAAACCCATCGGCCGCACTTGGTGCACTGGCGGAAAGACGGCCGGGCTTCCTCTACAGCCTCGGCAAGCGCGGCGTCGTGCGCCTTTCCTCCGATGGCCCTCTGCACTTCCATGGCGGCATTTCCGGCACGATACCCAATGCTCGTGAAGATGTTGCCGGCGGCATTCAGAACGCTCTGCGCCATCCCCAATACCGAGGTCTCAAAGTGCGTCATATACCCGTTGCCGCACTTGTCGCAGTAGAACTTGAACTGATATCCACGATCTGTAGAAAGATCGTCGTAATTCCGGGTGAATTGGATGAGGGACATCGACTCTCCATGTTATCGTTTTACTGTCCGTCATGATGAAAGTCGCTGAGCTCTACCAACATCACAGTTTCCGTCTCACCGAAGCTCCTGTTCCCGATCCGGGCCCTGGAGAGGTTCAGGCGAGAGTCCGCGCCGTCGGAATCTGCGGTTCCGATCTGCATTACTTCTCCGAAGGCGCCATCGGCGGTACGCCGGCAATATATCCCTCGGTCCTGGGGCATGAACCAACCGGAGAACTAACCAAAATCGGCACCGGTGTTACGGGATGGTCGCCGGGAGATCTCGCCGTGCTGGAGCCGGCCGTCTACTGCTATCACTGCGAGTTCTGCGCGACGGGACACTACAACGTTTGCGAGAATCTGCAATTTCTCAGCTCGGCCGGCATTCCGGGCTTCTTTCGCGAGTTTGTCAATCTGCCGGCGAAGAATCTGCTGCCTCTGCCAAAACCGCTGGGCTTGAAGGAATCCACGCTCTTTGAACCGCTGGCCGTGATTCTACACTCCATGAACTTTGCGTCTGTTCGCCCCGGAGAAACTGTCGCCGTGATCGGCGCGGGTCCCATTGGCTTGCTGACCATCGCCGGTTTGAAACTGGCGGGCGCCGGACGGATCCTTTGCGTCGAACCAATCGCCGAGCGCCGCGAAATGGCGAAGAGCATGGGCGCCGACGCCGTGATCGACCCTGCCCATACAGACCCCGTCGCCGCCGTGATGTCCGAAACGGCAAAGCGTGGAGCCCATGTGGTCTTCGATTGCGCCAGCAAAGAAGGCACCATGAATCAGAGCCTCGACATGGCGCGAAGCGCAGGCCGCGTCGTAATCACCGGCATCCCATCGGAGGCCGAGGTGACTTTGAACTACAGCACCATCCGCCGCAAGGAGCTGTATTTCTACTCCGTCCGCCGTTCGAATCACACCACGGAAGAAGCTCTGCGCCTGCTCAGCGAACATCCGAAGCTGTTCGCCCCGGTGGTAACGCACACCAAACCGCTCGACTGCATCCAGGATGCGTTTGAAATGCTGGAGAGCTACCGGGACGGCGTCGGCAAGCTGGTTCTGCTGCTCGATTAGCTACTCGTACCGCAGCGCAATCAGCGGGTCTACTTTCGCCGCACGCCGCGCGGGTACGAAGCAGGCGAGTAGTGCGACGCTTCCCAGCAGGGCGGCCACCGCACCGATGGTCAACGGATCGGTAGCCGTCACGCCAAACAGGAAGCTCGACAGCAGCCGTGTGAGCGCAAATGCGCCAGCAAGGCCGACCACCACCCCGACCCCCGTCAGCAGCATTCCACCGCCAATCACCAGCCGCAGCAGTTCGCCGCCGCTCGCACCCAGGGCAGAGCGCACTCCGAGTTCGTGAGTCCGCTGCACCACCGAATACGAGATCACGCCATAGATGCCGATCGACGCAAGCAGCAGTGCAATCCCCGCGAACACGCCCAGCAGCATGGTCCGCAAGCGACTGGATCCTACAGATTCCGACTTGATGGCATCCATGGTCTTTATATTCGTGAGCGGTTGGTCTTTGTTGATCTGGTGAACCTCGGCCTCAATGGCTTTTTGCAATCCCACCGGATCCATGGCGCCGCGCACCACCAGGTCCACGCCCAGCGTCGGACTCTGCGCATACGCTACGTACAGGCCGCCGCTCTTGTCATCGTCCAAGCCGGAGATCTTTTCGTCCGCGATCATGCCGACCACTTCCCACGGCACCTCCGGTCCGAGTTCCTGCTTACCCGGAATGATCTCCTGAATCAGAATGCGCTTGCCGATCGGATCCTGCCCGTTGAAATACCGTTTCGCCATCGTCTCATTGATCACCGTCACCGGAGGCGCGCCCTTCACGTCCTGATTCGTCAGCCCGCGGCCTTTGCGGAACTTGATGCCGAGCGCCTGAAAGTAACCCGGCGTGATCATCTTGAAGAAGCAGGCAGGCCGGTTCGCGCGATCGACAACCTGCTGCCCGGCAATCAGAAACGGCATTCCGTAGCTCCAGCCTTGCAGCGGCAGAACGGATGTGGCCGCAACGTCCCGAACGCCGGGGACGCTTTCCAGGCGATCGATAATCTGACGCACGTACGCTGTCATCTGCGAGCCATCCGTATACTTGTTCGCGGGCATCGGCAGGCCCATCGTAATCACGTTTGTCGAATCGAAGCCGGTCTCTACTTGTTGCAGTCTCATGAAGCTGCGAATCAGCAATCCGGCGCCTGTCAGCAGGATGAACGCCAGTGCCACTTCGCTAACAACAAGAGCGCTGCGCAGCCGCCTGCGGGCCGATCCGCTGGAGGCTCCGCGTCCGCCATCTTTCATCGCAGCCGCCAGGTCCGGCTTAGCCGCTTGCCATGCGGGTGCGGCGCCGAAAACGATGCCGGTGAGGAGCGCGATCCCCAATGTGAAGAGCATCACCCGCCAGTCGAATCCCACCTGCGACTCCCGCGGCAGGAAGAAAGGAGGCAGCAGCAATTGCAGTCCGGCGAGCATCGCGTAGCCAAGCAAAAGGCCAAGCGCACCGCCGCAGCAGGAGAGCAGCACACTCTCGGTAAGAAACTGCCGCACCAATCGCCAGCGGCCTGCACCCAAGGATGCGCGAATCGCCACTTCGCGATTCCGGCTCGCCCCGCGCGCCAGGGTCAGGTTCGCCAGGTTGGCGCAGCCGATCAGCAGGATGGCGCCAACAGCGGAGAGCAAAATGTAGAGCGATTGGCGTAAATCGGAACTGACCACCTGTTCCTGAAACAGGTCGACCGTCACACCCCAGCCCTTATTGGAATCCGGATAGTCTTTCGCGATCTGCGCGCCGAGAGTATCCATCTCCGCCCGCGCTTGCTCAATACTCACGCCGCTTTTCAGCCGCCCCACCGCCCGCAGCCAATGGAAGTCCCTCGTCAGATTCTTGGGCTCAAACGCTAGCGGCATCCAGATTTCGGTGAAACTACGGTCATACGCGCTGCCAGCGGGCATCACGCCGACCACGGTGCAGGGTTTTCCATTCAGGAGAATGGACCGTCCGATAATTTCTTTATCGGCGCCAAAGCGGCTTTCCCAAACCTTGTGGCTCAGAACCGCTACCTGATCCTTGCCCGGTTGATCCTCATCCGCCGTGAACGTGCGCCCGATAGCGGGCTTTGACCGCAGAATATCGAAATATGCCGCCGAAACCCGGCTTCCGCGGAACTGCTGGGGCTCATTCACTCCCGATAGGGTGATGGATCCGCCGGTCATCGCAGCCATGCTTTCAAACGACCGGCTCTTCGCCTTCCAGTCCAGGTAGTTCATCGCCGAAATTCCGTTGCGCCGTCCGCCCGGTGGTTTCTCCCAGAGAAACACCAGCTCTTCCGGGCGCTCGTACGGCAGCGATTTCAGCAGCACTCCATCCACGAAACTGAAGATCGCCGTGTTAGCGCCGATTCCCAAGGCAAGCGTAAGAATCGCCACTATGGTGAATCCCGGGCTTTTTTTCAAAGTGCGAACTGCGTACCGCAAATCATGAACAAGGGTATTCATGCTACGTTCAGACTCCTATCGCCGGCATTGGTTAGCTCACCGGGCGTCACGGAGCGGATCGAACCGATCCCCGCACTTCTCTATACGCTGCTACCGGGTGCTGGTTACTTCGGGTGTTCTGCTAAAAGCTCGGCCAGTTTGTCATAGCTTTCGGCCGCGCCGTGCTCCATTCCGGATTGGATGACAATGTCGCGGACCGCCTCCGAGGGATAGAGCACTGTTGCGGTGAGAGTAGTCTTGCCCGCCTTTTCAACGAATACGGCGGTGACCTGCGATTCACCGGGATAATCGTCGAACGATTCCCTGTGCACCGAACGCTCCGGCGGCGTAATTTCCAGATAGACGCCGCGCATGCCCATCTCTTTTCCGTCCGGGCCGCGCAGCACGAAGCGCCAGTTGCCGCCTACTGTCAGATCCACCTCGCAGACCACCAGCGACCAGCCGCGAGGTCCGAACCAGCGCCTGAGCAATTCCGGCTTGGTGAAAGCGTCGAATACCATTTGTCGCGGCGCGTCAAAAACTCTCGTGAGCACGATCTCGCGGCTGGTAGGAGTAGTTACTTCTAGGGTTCCAGTGTTTAACATAACGTTGTGGTTAAATAACCATTCGATTATGTATCGCTTGATCGCCCGCGTCAAGAGGAAAAATTACTTCGCGCCTTCGTGCATGGGGTGGTGGAAGCCTTCCAGCATCCAGATATCGTCGCTGCTGTGCCTCTCGGTCATCAGCACACTCTTCCCGCTTGGATCAACCGAGAACGTTTGCCCTATGTCGATGAGGTCCTGAAAGTGTGTCTCGCCGCCGATCTTGCGCAGCACCGTCTCCGCGCCTGTTTTTACGTCGATGGAACACAGCAGCGTTTCGCTTCCAGCCACGCGCATCCCGTAGATCAGAGAACTGTCGGGCGCCCAGGCATTTCGTTGATAGTGTTCCTTGTTCAACAGGCGAGTTGTTTTCCCGTCAGGAGATATCAGGCTGAAGCCTTTCTTCGTGTTCACCGTGATCCACTCCCCGTTCGGAGACCAGCGGGGATTGGAGATGTCCAGGTCTCCCATCTGATCGCCGAGCGGAACCGGTGCCCCGCGGCCTCCCACGCTCGCCTTTACCACGCGCGCCGATGCACCGCTGATTTGCAGGAAAGAGATCCAGTTTCCGTCCGGAGACCATGATGGCGCAAACTGCCCTGTGCCATCCTCCTGCGTCAGCGGAACCGCGGTACCTCCCGAGAGCGGCGAAATCCAGATCGCACTTTTCTCGAGGGTGTAGCGCGTATAGGCAAGGCGCTGGCCATCCGGGGAAAAGGAGAGGCCGGTGGCGACGGCATTGACTCCATCGCTAAAATCCCGGTTTCGTACAACCGGCCGTTCCCAGCCTTCCTGCGTACTCTTCAGCCAGATCTCGAAAGGTCCGCTGCGGTCTGATACGTAGGCAAACTGCTGCGCGGAGGGCGACCAGATTGCGGAGGATTCCCTTCGATTGGTGTTCAGTATCTTGCGGATCGGATCTCCGTTCCAAGGGACGTCGACGATATCGAAGTCCTCCTGGACATTGGTGTAGACAATTCGCGATCCGTCGGGCGACAAATCGGCATGCGTCTCGCCGCTGATGCCGGTGGTGATGGCGTGAACCAAACCACGCCGCGTATCCGCCAGCCACAGATGCCCGTCTTCGTAGCCTGGCGAAAGGGAAATGACAGCTCGCTTGGAATCGGGCCACCAGGAAAACGAACCGATGCGCCCGCCCACGGACTTCCATATCCTCTGCGGCGCCTCCTTCCCGTCCGAGTTTGGCCAGGGCAGCAGCCAGTATTCCGGAGGGCCTTTGGCGTGTCTCACCATGAAGAAGATTTTTGTGCCGTCCGGGGAGAACCGCAAGATGGTTCCACCGAAATAGGTGGTTCCCGGGAACGGCGGCGGTATATAACGCTTCGGCGGCGAACCGGGCGGCGAGGAGATCTCAACAAAGCCGGCCTGCAGCTTGTCCGGATCCCTGCGCATGACGACCAGAGCTTTACCGTCCGGCGAGATCGAAGCCGCTGTAACCCGGGGAAGTACCAGCTCCGGCTCGCCTCCGGCAATAGCTACCGCGTAAAGATCTCCGTTCCGAAGGAAGTATACCCGCGCCTCAGTGGGGTGCCAGAACGGCATACGGTTGACCGAGTCGCCATGCGTGATTTGTACGGCCATCGCGCTGTCGAGATTGCGCACGAAAAGTTGAATCGTGTTCTGTAACGCGCCCGCATACAGAATGCTCTTGCCATCGGGCGACCACATCGGGTTCGTTTTCTCGTAGGCTTCGGTAGCGATGGGGGTGAACTTGTGAGTCGAGATGTCCGTGGCATCGGGAATGCTGATTCTGGAGAACGTGTATCCGGCGGCGAGTGCTGCTGCCACCAAAAGCGCCGGGATCACCCACGTCGGGGTCGGTTTGTTTACCTTTGGCGGAGCGGCCTGAATACTGATCTCAGAGGCATGGTCGCGAAGGTTGCGCAGGTCATGAAAGAGGTCGATGGTCGATCCGTAGCGTTGTTGCGGTTCCTTCGCCATGCAGCGGTCGATGATCCAGCGCAGCGGCGCCGGAACTTTGGCATCGGGCGGAATGGGGGGTGGGTCGTCAGCCAGTACGGCGGACATGGTCTGCACGGTTGTTTCCCGGGCGAACGGCTGCTTGCCGGTGACCATCTCATAGAGGATCACACCAAACGAGAATTGATCGGAACGATAGTCGGAAGCCGCTCCCCGGGCCTGCTCCGGACTCATGTAGTTCGCCGTTCCCATGATGAGACCCGGCTGCGTGTGGGACATGGCCAGGGTTTCGTCCGTGACGGCGATGGTGCTGGAGCTGGTCTGTTGCTTGGCGAGTCCGAAATCGAGAATCTTGGCGCGGCCCTCGCGGGTGATCATGATGTTCTCGGGCTTCAGATCCCGATGCACGATGCCGGCCGCGTGCGCCGCGGCCATACCGTCGGAGATCTGGGCGGCGAGCTCGAGCAGCTTCCTCACCGGCACCGGACCGCGGTCTATCAGATCGCGCAGCGGCTCACCCTCCACCAGTTCCGACACAATATACGGTGTTTCCTCGTAGGTCCCAACATCGTAAACCGCGACGATGTTGGGATGATTCAGTGCGCTCGCGGCGCGAGCCTCCAACGTGAAGCGCTGGTGCAGACTATCGTCCGTGGTGGGCGGCAGAATTTTGATGGCGACGTCGCGCGAGAGGCGTGAATCGGAGGCGCGAAATACCTGCCCCATTCCTCCCGCGCCCAGTTTCGCGGTGATGCGGTAGTGCGAAAGAGTTGTTCCCGGGCCTACCACTCGGCAACGGAACCGTCGTGGTGGAATACGCGGGCCATGGGCCGCGTGCCCCCAAACGGATACTTCTTCAGTGCCCCTTCCGTCAGGTCGAAGCCCAGGCCGGGCTTGGTTGGGAGCGGGAAGCGGCCGTCCACCATGCGCATGATGGGAAAGCCCATCCATTCCTCCCACACCTTCTCATTGGGGCCGGGTTCCACACCGCTGCATATTTCCTGGATGAGGAAGTTGGGCATCGCCGCGTCTACGTGAACGCTGGAGATGGCCCCGATCGGTCCTTCGCAGGCATGGGGCGCCATGACGATGCCGGAGGCTTCCGCCATCGCCGCCACTTTCCAAAGAGCGGTGATGCCGCCCACGTGATTGATGTCAGTTTGCAGAATGTCTACGACACCCATTTCGATAAGCTCGCGGCATCCGTACGCGGCGATCAGCCGCTCTCCGGTAGCGATTGGCGTAGTGGAGCGCTTGGCGATCCGCGCCATGGCCTTCACGTTCTCCGGCGGGCAGGGCTCTTCGATGAACAGCAGGCGCAGCGGTTCCACTTCCTTGACGATGATGGAGGCCACGCTGGGGCTGGTCTTGGCGTGGAAATCGATGGCGATGTCCAGATCGGGGCCGAGGTTCTCGCGCAGCATCTCCAGTTGTTTGATGGCGCGCTTCAGCTTGGCGTGCGTCTCGATGAATTCGTAATAGTCCGGGATGCCGGTCTTGAAGCAGGAAACGCCCTGCTGGATCGCTGTTTGCCGCAGTTCCCGCAATTCAGCGGGCGAGCCGGCACGGGTGTGATAGTAGCCGCGGACGCCTTTCGGATCCACCGGGCCGCCCAGTAACTGATAAACGGGCAGGCCGAGCACCTTGCCGCGGATATCCCACATCGCCTGGTCGATGGCGGAGATCGCCGATCCGATCACGGGACCCGCGCGGTAGAAACTGTGCACGTACATCGACTGCCAGTGATGCTCCACCTGCATGGGGTCGCTACCGATGAGGAATTCACGGAAGTCGTTGACGCAGGCCATCACGGCGCCGGCTTTGCCTTCGAGCGTGCCCTCGCCCCAGCCGATCACGCCGGCATCGGTTTCGATTTTCACAAAGACATAAGGCCGATCGGACGTGGGCGTCAGAGAGACGCCGAACACCTTTACGTTGGTGATCTTGATCTTGGAACCTACCGAGTGGAACGCGTCGCCGCCCAGAGCGTTCTGTGGCGGTGAAAAAGCACACCCGCAGTCGATGCCCCCTGCGGCTGTCTTGGCGGCGAACAAACCCGCCGCGGCCGTGGTGAAAAGGTCGCGGCGTTTCATGCCGCACGCTCCGCGTACTTCGCCAGCGCTTCTTCGCTTACGGTAATTCCCAGGCCCGGCCCGGTGGGCAGGGCAGCGTATCCATCTTTCACGGCTTCAATAGAAGCTCCCGTGATTGCAGCTCGCATACGAATATCCTCTTCGGCTTGTGGGGCCGGTATCTGTTGGATAAAGAAGTTCGGCAGGCTTGCCGCCAATTGAAAGGCAGCCGCGCTGGCAATCGGTCCTCCATCGTGATACGGCGCGACAGCGGTGTAATAAGTCTCGGCCATGGCGGCCATCCTGCGAATTTGCGTGATGCCGTTGCGGGCGATATCGGGGCGTAGGACGTCAAGCGCGCCATCGCGGAGCAGATTCTGAAATCCGACGCCGCTGTGGATACTTCGTCCGAAGCCGAGCGGTGTGACTCGTTCGAGCGCGAGTTTCTGGAGAGCGGCGACATTCAGCGAGGGGCACGGTTCGTCGAACCACAGCAGGTGGAAACGTTCCATCGCGTCGCAAATGGTGCCGGCCACTCCCGGCGAGAGCGAGGCCGCACCGTCCAGCGCAAAGTCGACGTTCTCTCCGCCGGCGGCGCGCAGCTTGTCGAAGGTTTGCAGGATGCGGTTTGGATGCGCGGCCTGCCCCTCCTGCAACTGCACCATGAAGGCACGATGCCCTTGAGCGGCGGAGACCTTCAGTGCTTGCACCAGGGCATCGTCGGAGTTGCCCGAAAGCGCCGTGAGCACACGGGCCTTGTTGCGCGTAGGTCCGCCCAGCAGGCGATAGATCGGAGCCTTGGTATGCTTTCCCACGATATCAAGCAGCGCCATGTTCACCGCGGCCTGCATGTTGGCCACCGGAGCCAGTTGGGTTCGGATAACCTCGATAGCCGTAGCCGGCTTGCCTTGCACAACTGACGTCGCCTTCGCGAGATCCGCCGGCGACGCCGCACCACATTCCCCGTATCCGCTGATGCCGTTGCGAGTGGTGAGCTTAAGAACTGTATAGGCACGCTGCGAGACGGGCTCGCGAACGGGAAAGGCTCGAAGGGACACGACGGCCAAAGGCGCCGCGGAGTTAGACGAGACCTGCATCGCTGGCATCCGGGAAGCCAAACGTGGATGTATGGGCATCCCCGCATAATATACGATTCGAAAGCCGATGAACAGTGCGTCATCCGTTCTCGTTTGAGGCCGGCTCCGCTTTGATAAGATACAGGCTGCGTTGGGGACGCATCCGGTCCGCGGAAAGGGTAGAAGCCCACCCGCGTCAGAATGTTTTGCGAATCTTCTTACTGCCCGATCTGCGGACATAGGGCGATCCAATGAGAGGAATTCGCCATGTCCGACATTCCGCCGTTAGCACCGCTCCCGCTTCCTGCCCATCCCAATCTGCGCCACCTGAAAGATCAGGCCAAGGATTTGCTGAAAACTGGAAAGGCTAAAACCATCAGCCAGGCACAGTTCGAAATCGCCCGTCAGTATGGGTTCGCCAGTTGGCCCAAGCTCAAAGCGCACCTGGATTCGCTCGAAGAAATTGGCCAGCTCAAACGAGCCATCGATACGGAAGACACTGCCCGGATCAAAGCCCTCATGACGGAAAACCCCGCCCTCCATCGTGCTCCGTTGGGATACGGAAAGAACGGCCCGCTCACCTGGGTGGCAGAGTGCCGCGTGCCGTGGCGGCCGCCAAGCCAGGAACGATTGGCCATCGCCGAATGGATGATCGAAAATGGATCGGACGTACACCAGGGCGGCGACGGACCGTTGATGCGTGCGGCGCTCAATCGAGATCGTATTACGATGATGGAACTGCTTGTCGCGAATGGAGCGGATGTCAATGACGAATGGAATGGCGATTTCCCGATCCTCTTTGCCGCGTGCGAGGCCATAGACCCAGTTGCACTCCAGTGGCTCCTGGACCACGGCGCGGAGCCGAACTGCTCCAGGCCAGGACGCTCCGATTCCGCACTCGACTACCTGATCGGTGCCTACGTCCGGTCGGATGAGCTAAAGGACTGCATCGAGATTCTTCTGAAGGCCGGCGGCCAGACGCGTTTTGATTTGCCTGGTGTGCTGGACATTCTGCTTGGCCGGCTCGACGTACTGGCCAGGCGCCTCGATGAGGATGCAGACTTGAAGCACCGGCGCTTCCCCGAACTGGAGTTCGGCAGCACGGGATCGCGCCGCCTGTTGCTGCAGGGAGCCACGCTGCTTCATGTCGCAGCGGAATATGTCAGTCCGCGGGCCGTCAGTCTCCTTCTCGAGCGCGGGGCCGCGGTGAACGCGCACGCAGCCGTGGATGAAGCCGGCGTCGGCGGCCAGACGCCGATCTTTCATGCCGTTTCGCAGTATGACGACAAGGGGTTGGCCGTTACCAAACTTCTCTTGGACCGTGGCGCGGACCTGTCTATCCGCGTGAAACTCCCCGGTCATTATGAACGGCCCGGCGAGGTGGTTGAATGCACGCCGCTCGAATACGCTCTTCTGTTTCCAGGCGCCTCCGGAAAAACCGTCGCCCTCCTCCAGCAGCGGTCCGGTCCGAAGTAAAGGACCGGCGGTATTTGCTGCAGATAGTGAGTCGGATAAAATCGGTCACGGAGGGAACTCCACTATGTCTGTCTTCGCCATTGCCGGCCGCAAGCTCTTGCTGGGCGCCGCACTGTGCATCACCATCGTCTCGTGCTCCCGGAAAGATCCCACGCCCGGAGAGAAAACGGCCGACGGCCATCTCGCGCCCCGCCTGAAAAACATCGGGCACCTCCACGCTCAAGTCACAACCAAATCGCAGGATGCCCAGGCCTACTTTGACCAAGGGCTCACGCTGGTATACGCCTTCCATCATGCCGAGGCCTTGCGGTCCTTCAAAGAGGCGGCCCGACTCGATCCGGATTGCGCCATGGCTTATTGGGGCCAGGCCCTGGCGCTCGCGCCCAACATCAACGACCCGGCCATCGGCCCGGATCGCGAAGAGCAGGGAAGCGCTGCCATTGCCGAGGCGGTCAAGAGGGAATCGCCCGTCACGCCCAGAGAGAAGTCACTCATCGATGCGTTAGCCGCACGTTTCTCCGGCGCAAAGGACCGCGACCGGCAAGCCCTCAATAATGCGTACGCGGCGGCCATGGCGAAGGCCAACGCCAGTTTCCCGGATGATTCGGACGTGGCTACGCTCTACGCGGATGCTGTCATGAACACCATGCCCTGGAACTATTGGTCCAAGAACGGCAAGCCGAATCCGGGCATTCCGGAGTCGCGCGCTGCGTTGGAAAAGACGATCGTCCGCGACGTCAATCATCCCGGCGCCAATCATCTTTACATCCATCTGATGGAAGCCTCGGATGAAGTGGACCTCTCCGTTCCCAGCGCCGACCGTCTGGGTGGACTGGTTCCCGCCGCCGGGCACCTGGTTCATATGCCCGCCCACACGTATATACGCGTAGGCCGCTATGAAGACGCAGCCGCTGTGAACGAAAAGGCGATCGCCGCGGATGAGGACTACATCACCCAGTGCAAGGCGCAGGGGATCTATCCCGCGGCTTACTATCCGCACAACATTCATTTCCTCAATGCCGCGCTGTACATGGAGGGCCGAAGCAAGGATGCCTTGGAATCTGCTCGAAAGCTGTCAACCAAACACGATCATGCGGCACTGAGCATTCCGGGATTCGCTTTCGTTCATGTGATGAAAACTGTCCCTGTAATGACGATGGTTCGCTTTGGCATGTGGGAGGAACTCCTGAAAGAACCGGAACCGTCGGCAGATCAGGTATACGGCCGCGCCATCCGCCACTTCGGACGCGGCTTCGCCTTCTCTGCAACGGGCAAGCCGAAAGAGGCAAAACAGGAACTCGCATCGCTGGAGCTACTGGCCGCTGACAAGACCTTGGCGGATCTCAAGGTGAACGAGGCCAATCCTCTTTCGAAGCTCGCCGAAATCGCGGTGGCCATGCTGGAAGGTGACATCGCTCAGAAGGGGAAGGCCTTCGGACCCAGTGCCGCTGCGTTCACGAAAGCCGCACAGATTGATGATGCCTTGATCTACAGTGAACCGCCGGATTGGGCTCTTCCGGCGCGTCCGTACTTAGGCGATGTATTGCTCGAAGCCGGCCGAGCGTCCGACGCGGAGAAGGTCTACCGTGAAGACTTGAAGCGTCATCGTGGCAACGGCTGGTCGCTCTACGGACTGGAGCATAGTCTGCGCAAGCAAGGCAAGACGGCGGACGCGGGCAAAGCGCGCGCAGAGTTCGAAAAGGCTTGGAAGCAGGCCGATGTGAAACTGGCGCGGTCGCGCTTCTAAGACAGCTTGAACGAGGTGGCGAGCTTCCTGTACGCCCTCGAGAGTAACGTCCCGCCCAAAGAAGTCACTGGTCAGCGCCTCCCGAATCAGAGCTGCCGCAGCATCGCCTTGATCTGTCCCACTGCGTAACCCCATCCGCCGTGCTGTGTTGGATCGCCCGGGAATTCCGGAACATGGTCGGGATGCAGTAGGCGGGGATAGCCGGTGGAGTGAAGCGCCCGAAGACAAGCCATCATGTCGTTGTCTCCGGCGTCGATGAAGGTTTCCGTGTACTTCTGACGGGGCACTTTCATCAGCACGTTGCGGAAGTGAACGTGGTTGATCTGGTCCCGCTTCCCAAACCATTTGATGTTTTCGATTACATCGTAACCCATCTCTCGCGTTACGCCGGTATCGAAAGTGATCCCATTCGCTGGTCTCGGGACGATCTCACATACGCGCCGTAACCCGTCGACGGAACCAAGTATCTGCTCGACGCCCCGGTACTTGGGCGGCGGCGGATCGTTCGGATGAACTGCCAGACGCACCCCGGCACGCTCGGCCACGGGAACTACGGCCTTCAGAAAGCGTTCATAACGTTTCCATAAATCGGCGGCGCTCTGCTCGCCCACCTCCGGCACTGGAGGCAGGTTCCGGCTCCTCTCGTAGTCATGCGCCGACAATAGCGAGCCGCCCCGGCCAGGCTCTTTGTAATAGCCGCCCATCGCGCGCAATGCATACCAGTTGTACTCGACGATCGGAATCCCAAC
>JBDUEM010000127.1:0-19904 GCA_040002435.1 Bryobacteraceae bacterium | reverse complement strand
CCTTCAGGCGCGTGAAGTCATGCCGGAAACCGGAGGCGTCGCCGAAGATGCAGAACGGCGAGCCGTCTTTCATGGGGATGATGAGGGCCACGCCGCGGGCGTCGTCCAGTTGTTTCCAGCCGGCACCGGAACGGCGCGCGGTGGCGGCCCAGACCTCCCCCGGCTTCGGCTTCCAGAAGACGTCATAGCGATTTTCGCTGAATGTATCCAGTACCGCCAGGGCGTGGCTTTCGCCGCTGGAGTTATCCTTGGCCAGGATATCGGACCAGAGCTTACCAACCGGGCTGAGGCCGATCATTTCGATTGGTTCGCGCGTGTAGCCGTGGGGATCCCCTGGGCGGAGCGTTTCATAGGTTTGGCGGCGGACCACCAGGCCGTTGGGATATGCCCAGAAATCTTCCGTGCCGCGATAGGCTGGCTCGCCTTCCTTCATGTTGACGCCGAGGTAGGTCCAGCGCACCCAGACGCGACCGGGTCCGGATTCCACGACGTCGATGAAGCTGTTGCGTTCCTTGCGACCCCAGTTATTGAACAGTTCGGCCCACCCGGCGTTGCCTTCGAAGAACTGGTAGGAGAGTCCCGCGCCCGAGGGCAGTTCAAACCACGGGCAATAGCTGCCTTCATGCGAAAAGACCAGGCGATAGGGGAAGTTTTTCCAGGTGATGATGAACGCCCGGCGCGGATTCAGGTCGGCCGAAGGCGGGCTTGGATATTCACCCATGTAGTTGCCAAAGGTGTAATCGGAGACCTCAGAGATGGAGACATCGGCGGACTTGCGATTCTTGAGATCCACCATGCGCATGGACCGCGGCTTGCCAAACTCCGGAGATATTTCCAGCCGCTGGATACGAAGGTCGGCGCTGGCGAATTCACCTGATTTCGAGTCAACAGTTGCCGGCGGGAAGCCGTCGACGGAGACAACGTTCACCTGATACGTCCCGTCATCGAGACAGCAGATTTGGTAGCGGCCGTCGTACCCGGAAGTGATCGTGGTGGTCTTGTGGGTCTTTGTATTCGTAGCTGCCACCTGCACGTTCGGGAATGGAATCGACGAGCCGTCGTAGACAGTGCCGCGGATTCCGCCCTGCGGCTGCGCCGATACCAGGGCCGCGAGAGTGAACAGGATTGGAAGTTTACGCATCACTGGA
Organism: Bryobacteraceae bacterium; assembly: GCA_040002435.1. Lineage (GTDB taxonomy): Bacteria > Acidobacteriota > Terriglobia > Bryobacterales > Bryobacteraceae > JANXXV01. The sequence continues at coordinate 18,756 of JBDUEM010000127.1, read as the reverse complement.
TATCATGTCACTGTAATTGCAGTTCAGTGGAATACAATAGCACTTCTCCATGAATATCCTTCCGCTAGTTAGCCGTGAAGCGAATGTACGCGCCAAGACCCCCGGATCTTTGCAGCGCTACGAGCGGGCGCAGTCCTCGCTTGCGGGTGGCGTGTCAACGGCCCTGCGGAGGTCCGCGAAGCCTTATCCGTTGTATTTCGACAGGGGAGCCGGATCCACGATCATCGATGTGGACGGGAATCGCTACCTGGACTACGCGCTGGCTTGGGGTCCGTTGATTCTGGGACACGCGCCGCCTGAAGTCACGGCCGCGGTTGCCGACCGTCTACAGAAGGGATTTACCTTCGGTGCACAACATGACCTGGAATTTGAAGTGGCGGAGCTTTTGACGCGGACGATTCCCTGCGCCGAGCGCGTGGCCTTCGCAAATAGCGGAACGGAGATTGTGCAAGTGGCGCTGCGGCTGGCGCGCGGAGTTACGGGCCGGCGGAAGCACCTGAAGTTCGAGGGCCACTACCATGGCTGGGATGACAGCGTGCTGGTCAGCTACCGGCCTACGCGCGAGGCAATCTCCTCATCGGCGGGACAACCGATTCCGGTGGGGCAGGGACAGCGCGCGCATGACGATGTTGTAGTTGTGGAGTGGAACGACCGCGCTGGAGTGGAGAGTGCATTCACAGAACATGCGGGGGAAATAGCAGCTCTTCTCTGCGAGCCTGTTCTCTGCAATAGCGGATGCCTGATGCCAGATGAGGGCTTCCTGCAGTTCCTGCGAGAGATCACCAGGCGGAACGCCACACTTCTGATCTTCGATGAGGTAATCACGGGATACAGGCTGCGGCTGGGCGGGGCACAGGAATATTTCGGAGTGCGGCCCGATCTCGCAACGTATGCGAAGGCGGTGGGCGGAGGGTTCCCATTGAGCATTCTTGCAGGAACCGCCGATGTAATGGATGCCATCGCGAACGGAACTGTAGTGCATGCCGGAACGCTGAACGGGAATCCCATGGCGCTGGCGGCCGCCCAGGCCACCCTGACCACACTCTCTGCCAACGAAGGGGCCATCTACGATCAATTGTGGGAACGGGGCGAACGGTTGCGAATCGGGATGCAAGCTACACTTCGGGAAGCCGGTCATAGCGTGGTAACTTCCGGAGGCGGACCCGTTTTCCATCTCTCGTTCATGGACAAGCCTGCGCGAACCTATCGGGAAACGCTGACCGCCGACATGACAGCCTACGCAGCTTTCGGCATGGCACTTCTGGATGAAGGCGTCCTGGCGCTGCCGGATGGGCGCTGGTACATCTCCACCGCGCATACGGAGGCGGACATCGACGCGACACTCGCCGCCGTAAAGCGCGCTGTTCAGTAATCCGCCATGCTTCCTGACGTACAACTCGGCTCTACGGATTTGCGCGTGTCCCGATTAGGCCTGGGCACGTTGGCGTTCGGACGCAACTTTGGCGTGCCTATCCAGGGGTCCATGACGATGCCATCGGCTTCGGACTCCTCCCAGATCCTGCAATTGGCTCTGGATATGGGGATCAAGCTGATTGATACCGCCCGGACGTACGGAGAAAGTGAAGCGCTGATCGGCAAAGCAATCGGGCACCGGCGCCAGGAGTACGTCCTTGCTTCGAAAGTGATGCCGTACCCTGACAAACCGCAGCGGGTTCGGGAGAGCGTGGAAGAGAGTCTGCGCACCTTGCGCACCGACGTGCTTGACCTGGTGCAAGTGCATTGCAGTGTGACCGACGTGATGCCGGATCCCTCCACCACGAACGTCCTGCTGGAGTTGAAACGCAGCGGCGAAATCCGCTATGTAGGAGCTAGCGTCTACGGAACGGCGCAAGCAACTGCAGCCATGGAGTCGATGCAGTTTGATTGCCTGCTGATTGCGTACAACGTATTGGACCGCCGGATGGAAAAGGCGTTGCTTCCCGAGGCAGGCAAAGAGAAGATGGGAATTCTGGCGCGTTCGGTGCTAATGAAAGGGGCGCTGACCGAGAGGGTGGAACGCCTGCCGCAGGAATTGTCGTCGCTGAAAATGGCCGCGCGGGAACTGGACCGGCTGGCCGCCGAGGAAGTCGAATGCCTGCCCGAATTAGCTTACCGCTACGCCTTGAGTGAGCCGGTGATTGCGAGTACCCTGGCGGAAGTCACGAGTCTTCGAGAACTGGAGCAGGCAATTCGATGGACGTCGCGTGGGCCGCTTTCGTCCGAACTGCTGAGCCAGATTCGAGCGCTGCCGATACTTCCGGCTGAGCTGCTGACGCCCGCTTTTTGGCCTCCACTGTCGTAACCAAACTTATGCAATTCATTCGAACGAGTTCTACTTTTCCCTTCAGCGCCGCGGTGATTCATTCCGGGCGCACTCTTGAGACCGTCCTGACCGGAATAGCGCCGGGAACTTCCACCCCGGTCGCCGGCGGCTTAGAGGCGGAGATGCGCGAGATCCTGAAACAGCTGGACGAGATTCTCGCCGAAGCCGGCGTCGACAAGACAGCGATCGTGTCAGCCAGGATCTACCTGCAGGACGTAAATCGCGATGTGGCGGCGATGAACGCGATCTACAAGGAATACTTTGGCACGCATCCGCCGAACCGCCGCTGTTACGGGGTCGACCTGCAAGTGAATATGCTGGTGGAAGCCGCTTTCGTTGCCGAACTGCCCTGAGAATCTCAACGATAGAACGGCTGCCAGGTGAGCCAGCGCGGCCCGTAGTGCGGCTCGGGCATACCGAGTTCTAGCGCGCCCAGGTCGGGAGCGCGGCCAGTGAAGCCGTCATTGACGGTGGGTAGGGGCACCGCCGCATCCACCGCCCGGCTGCCAGCCCGGAGGCGAAAATTCAAATCCATGGCGTGATAGACGGCGTGGCGCTTCGTTGGGTCGGCGGGCGCCATCTCCTCGAAAATATCGAAGTCCACCTCTATGCCGTGCTCCTCCTGTCCGGTGGCGGCGCGGAACTCCGCCAGAGTGGCGAAGGTTTTCCAGTCTTCCGGCTTCGGCTCATAGAGGCGCTGGCCGGCTTTGGGTCCCAGCCAGGCATACTGCGCGGCAACATTCTTGTTTGGACGAAAGCCGTTGTAATCCGAACTGTAAACATCGGTTGCATTAGCCCAGGTCATGATGCCGCGATCCTTCGTGTCCCTGCCCAGAAACAGGTTGTTGCGGAAGTTCATGTTGGACGAGGGATCGCGGATGATCTGTTCGCCAATGATGGTGTTGTGGTACACAAACAGGCCGGCGGGCTTGGCTGAGAACTTGAAGGCAACTCCGCTGGAGACGTGATAGAGCAGATTGCGAATGAAGTAGACCGGCCCTCCGAACACGGGCTGAGAGCTGTAGCCGCCCTGTCCCGCATTGACTCCGCGGTTGTTGAAGACGCGCACATTGTGCACTCCGCCATCGGTCTCAATGAAGTCGTCGTTCGACATGTGCATGTCGTTGTTGTAAATATCGATGGAGGACGCCTGGCGTTCCGGGTCCTTCTCCGGCGTGCCGTAAGTGGAGATGCCGAGAGCGTCGTGAAAATAGGCGATGGAATTGTGGGCGATGACGTGGCCGGGCCCATAGAGTTTGACGGCGTAATAGCTCTTCAGCCCGTGTGAACCATAAGGTCCGGCACTGGCCCACAGCGGGCCGGTCCAGCCGATGAGACGGAAGCGGTCTTCGCGTCCGAGGAACAAATTATCGGCAATGTAGAAGTCGCTCGAACCGGCATATTCAGTCCAGACGCCGAAGCCAACGTCTTCAAAGCGGCAGTTCTTGACGGTGAGGCCAACGGCGCCGAGAACTTCCTTCTGCCCGGCAAAGATAGCAACGTCGGTGTTGCGGATCGTGAGCCCATCGAAGATGTGATACTGCGAGGCCATCACGTCAAAGAACCGGTGATTCCCTGCTCCGTCAAAGACCACTTCGCCGTCACCTGCGGACTTGATGGTGATAGGTTTCTCGCGCGTGCCCTTCAACGTCAGCGAGAGCGAGCCGTCAAAGGGCGCCATCATGGGGTCTACATAGCTCAACCGCTCCGGCTTGTAGAGTCCGGCGTGAACCAGCAGTGTGTCGCCGGGCTTGGCGCGCCGCTCCCACACGACGTTCCAATCGCCAAGGCCAGCCCCGTAATAGGCTTCCAGAATTCCAGTGAAACTTGGCTCGATGCGCGGACCTTTATAATCGGGGGCGTAGACGTGCAGAGTGCGGCCTTCTTTGGAAGGTTGCGGTTCGGTGCGCGTGGTGACGCGGACGGTTTGGCTGGTCTGGCCGGTAGCGCCGTCGGGATCGTTCATCTGAAACTGACATTCATATTCGGTGCCCGGTTGCAGGTTGAGAATGCTTCCCGCGAAACCGTCCGGCACGGTGTAGTCAAGATTTTCGCGCCGCCGGTAGATGTTTTCGCCACCGATGCGGACCAGGGGCAGCGCGGGCTTCCAGGCAGATTCCCCAGCGGCCCGGAATTTCACATCGACCGTGGCGTTGCGATTGGCGTCGCCTTCAATGGCCCATTCGAAGCCGAGGTTCAACAGGGTTGGATGCTCGACGACGAATTTGCCGGCCTTTGTGGCGTTCTGTGCGTGCAGACAGAGACCGGAGAACAGCAGAAAGCTAAGAGTGCGGGTGCCCATAAGTGGGCAATTATATCCCAGTGAACTTACGGGAACTGCGGCTTCACAACCATATTGCTTGTCAGCGGCCGGTCCACCGGCAATGCCACGGCATCCTTGTCAGTCAACCCTTCCACCACCTGGATGCGGTTCACACTGGTAGCGCCGGTCTTCACGGTCTGCCATACGATCCGTTCGCCGTCCAGCTTGAAGACACCCGTCTGAGGCCCTTCGCGGCGCATCGCTTCCTTGGGAATCGTGAGCGCATTGTCCACAACCTGTGAAGTGATCTCGGCGTTGATGTTCGTTCCCGGGATCAAGGTGCCTTCCGGATTGTCGATGATGCAGTTCACCTCACCCACCTGCCTGGTCCCTAACGGCACGATCTGCGTGGGCGTCTTCTCCACTACGCCTTTCCAGTGGCGGCCGGGAAGCGCGTCCCAGGAGATGGTGACGGCCATGTCTTTTGCAACACGGCCCAAATCCGGCTCATCCACGTAGACAATCACCCGAACTTTGTCCAGCCGGCCGACGCTTCCCACCAGGTCGCCAGGGTTCAGATAGGAGCCCGGTCTTATATCAAACTGATACAGAGTTCCGGCCAGCGGGCTGCGGATCTGGCTTAATTCGATACGGCGGGTAGCGGCATCGGCGAGCGCCTGCATATCGCGAACGCGCGCGTCGGCAATAGTACGGTCCGTGGGCGCAACAAGGGAACTGCGGCGGCGCTCATACGACTGCATCTGCAATTCCAATCTCTGCACGGCCTCGCGCGCGGTGTTGAGATCGCTGGTGGTGGCTGCCTGCTTCGCGACAAGCCGCTCAGTAGCTTCGAGTTCGCGCTTCGCATTGGCCAGGCTGGCGCGAGCCGCAACAAGGCCGCTTTCAATCTCCGCGATCTCGGTGGACCTTCCGCCGCTGGACAATACCTGGCGCTCGGCATTCGCCTGAGCAATCTTGGCCTGTGCGCTGGCCAGTTCCCCGCGTGCCTGCCCTGCGTCCAGTTCCACCAGCAGCTGCCCCTTGGCCACCATCTGCCCTTTCACTACGTTCACCTTGTCCACTGCTCCCGAGGTCTCCGAACGAATGGCGCTCCACTCGATCGGTTCCACCTTTCCGTTGGTGTTCAAGGTGCTGACCAGCGTCTCACGCGCAACGCGGGCGAAGGCCACCTGCGGCACTTCGCCGCGGCGTGAAAGAAGCCAGGCGGCGAGAATCACAACAGGAATGAGGATCAGCAGAAACCGTTTCAGCAATTCATTCTCCGGCTACGGCACGATCACCGTTTTCCCGGAACGCCAGCTCCGGGCCGTCATCAACGCTTCATCGGCGCGGTCGAGGGGAAACTTGTGCGTCACCTGGCTGGCGAACAGGTCTCTCCATTTCGGCTGCTCCAGCAGCGTCAGCGCACGATCGACGTGACGAGGTTCGAAGCCCCAGGAGCCAATCACCTGCAACTGTTTCCGCGTGATGGTGTGCGGATTGAAGGAGATGTTGCCCGCGTTCGCGTACTGCCCCAACACCAGAAACTTCGCGCCGTCACGGCAGTATTCGATACCTTCGTTAACGGCATCCGGATGGCCCACGCATTCGATAACCACATCGGCGCCATAGCCGCCAGTGGCGTGCAGCACTTGCTTGCGGCGTTCCGCGAAATCGGGTACGGCATCGGCTTCAATTACCACCGTCGCCCCGAATTCGCGCGCCAGTTGCAGGCGGTGCGGCGGCCCTCCGATGGCGATTGTCTTCGCGGCTCCGGCTTGGATTGCCACGGCCAGCGCGGCCAGTCCGACCGGTCCGGTTCCTTGAATGACAACAACGTCTCCCCAAGTCACAGGGCCTCTCTCCACGCCGTGAATCGCGGTGGTGAGCGCGCAGCCCGCACCCACTACGGCTTCTGTAGGTATGAAATCGGGAATCCGAAAAATGGCGGTGCCGCCGCGGAGCAGAATCTTCTCGGCGTAGCCACCGCGCAGATGCGGAGAATCGTCAGCGCAGTAGGAGATGCCGTAAGCCTTCCGCGTCAAACAGCGCGTCGGCTGATTCTTCACGCGGCAGTAGAAGCATTCACCGCAGGCAATGGAACTGGCCCAGCAAACACGGTCGCCCAGTTGCAGGGGGTTGCCGCGCCAGTCTTTTTCCAGGCAATCACCCATCGCCTCAATGCGGCCCACTGTTTCGTGGCCCATGATAACGGGGATGGGAATGGGAAGCTGGCCCAGCCAGAGATGGACGTCGGTACCGCAGATACCGGCCATTTCGACGCGCACCAGGGCTTCGCCGTGTCCCAGGGAGGCGGGCAAATCATATTCGCGAATTTCGAGCGGCTTCTCAAACGCGGCGAGAACCGCGGCACGGACTTTACTCATTGTTGGCGTGGCCTCGCGCAGTAATTGAACAGAATCTGCCATTCGGCGCGTTGGATTTCGAGTGCCGCCTTTTCCGATTCGGAGCCGGGTTGGCGGCGGGCCTCTTCACAAAAATCGATGAACGCCAGCGCGTCCCAGTGGTCTTTCAGTTTCAGCGGCACGGAATAGCAGGATAGAATCTCTGCCGCAGCGGAATGAATTTGCGGAAACACCGCATGGGTACCGACACGGCGGAACCAGTATCCGGCATTGCCCGCGTCCGGTTCCTGGCGATGGAGAATTCCATGCCAGAAGCTGCCTTCCGGCGTCTCCAAATCCTGACAGAGCGCGTGGCACTCTTCAAAGCAGGAGAAGTAGAGCCAGAGTCCGCTCATGGCGCCCGCCGGACTCCAGGCATCTGGAAACAGTTCCTGCTGCGTGGCGGCGGCCAGCTTGTGCCGTGCCTCGGAACTGGAACAGGTGCCCTCGGCCAGGGGAACCAGCCGTTCGCCGTTCTGCTCTAGAGCCAGTATGGACGCTACGCCGCTGCCATACGCTGTGGGATCGAATGGGGCCTTCAAACCACCATTGTGCCACGCCCCCAGGGTGAGGACTCAGGGCGTCAACAGGATCCGTTCCGCAGTGGCGGCTTCCACTGCTTTGCGCGTGAATGGCATGGGGTGATAACGGCCGGCGGCCCAGTCGTTCAACAAATCGCTGTAGTGCGGGCTCGCCGGATCACCCGATTCGCCAGGCGCGTTCGTCATCGTCGAGCGGTCCCAATCCGCTAGATCGATCACTTGCCGGTAGGACGCGCCGCTGGGCTGCGCCCGCCCGCCTGCCGAGGCGTTGATTGTGTTGGGGTCGCCGGGGCGCGCCAGAGGACCGCGGTCCCACTGCCGGTTGCTGAGCGGATGGCGGAACTGCATCTGGCTCGCCCGGGCCCACTGCCAGGTGTCCATGTTGGTCCCGAGGAACCGGCTCATCTCCGCCGTCGCTTCATCCAGTGTGCTTCCGAGAGTGGCGGCGCTGGTGGGCCTTTCTATCATTTGCAGCAATAGTTCCAGATTCGTCGGCTGTTTAAACGCGGCCGCGAGCTTGGACAGCCAGATCTCAAAAATGAGGGAAGGCACCGAATCGATCGTGAGGCGGGCATCCCACTGCATGATCCGCTGAACAGCCGCCGTCTGCATTCCGGCCGCGGGCTTCCAGCGCTTCAGGATCGCTTGAAATCGCCGTGCTGGAATGGACACAATGTCCAGCTGCATCGCTTCGAAATCGGCGGCGCGGAATTTCTTCGGCTCGCGCAACAACTCCTCCACCCGCTGCACGCGGAATGGCTGGCCCCATTCGTACGACAAGATTCGGCTGTAGCCGGGCGGCAAGATATTATTATTCGCCGTAGCCAGAAAGTGCTTCGCCGGATTGTAGGAGGCGGGCATCTGGTTCTCCGGAATATAGCTGCTCCATTCAAACTCCCCACCGCCGGGCACCGGCAGCAGACCCGTCCAGTTCTTCCGCACGGGGGCGGCGCCGGCCACCACGAAGCCGATGTTGCCCGCCGTGTCGGCGTAAACCATGTTTTCGGAAGGCACCTTGAAGCGCGACAGGGCTGACCGGAAATCAGTCCAGTTCTTGGCGCGAGCGCCCGACAGCATGGACAGATATCCGGCGCCGCCCGGCTCGAGTCCGACCCACCGCAGCGCGTAGGCCCGCTGATTGACGCGATCCTCATACAGGATGGGACCGTGGATGGTGAAGCGCAATTCCACCTCGCGCGGGCTCGATCCCTTCACGGCGAGTTTGGCCTTCTCGATTTCCATCGGTTTCCAGGAGCCTTGATACCAATACTGATCCCGGTTCTTCGGATTCAACTTTTCTACGTAGAGGTCCTGCTGATCAGTGCCGGTGATGGTGAAGCCGAACGCGATCTGTTCGTTGTGACCGAGCGCAATGCCCGGCAGCGCAGGCTCGCCTGCGCCCATCACATTCCAACCGGGAGCCACCAGGTGGACGGTCTTTCGAATGGAGGGGATCTCGAGCGTACGATGCGGATCGGACGCCAGTAGAGGTTTGCCCGAAGCGGTCCGCGTGCCGTCTACCGCCCAGTTATTGCTGCCCTGTCCGAAGATGGGCGCCGTCATCAGTCCACTAAACTCACGGATCACTTCATTGCTGATTTCCGCCAGATTCACGCCCGGAGGTAGGGTAACTTGCGGCTTGGGAAACAGCAGGTCATTCTCAAGAGCCGCATGCAAACCCTTCTGCGCCACCTGCTGCGCGCGCGCCACTTCACGGATGGCGTTGCCGCTAATGGAGAGGGCTGCAACGCGCGCCACACAATCTTCCGGACTCCATAGACCGGGATCGTACCCCGCCAGACGGAACTCGGCCGGGCGGACTCCGTTCAACGATTGGATGTAAGCATTGATGCCTTTGGTGAAAGCGGTGACAATCTGCCGCGTGTCCGGCGCATAGCTCTGCCACTCCGCGTTCCAATCACCGCGATAACGGAACAGCCGGGCCATTCTATCTCGCGGGATGGACTGCGGCCCCAGCACCTCGGCCAGCTTGCCGGTTCCGATTCGCCGCCATGTGTCGAGTTGGAACAGGCGGTCCCGCGCATTGATGTAGCCGTTGGCGAAGAACAGGTCGTCCGTGTTCCTGGCGTAGATGTGCGGAACGCCCCAGCGGTCGCGAAGAATTTCCACCGGCTGCTTTAAACCAGCCAGCTTCACGGTCTCCGCATCGGCCGCTAGGGCCGCCAACACCAAGAAAATCGCGCGGTGCATTATTTCGCTGATGGCCAGCGGGGTTTACGCTTCTCGTGAAAGGCCGCAACCCCCTCCGCAAAGTCCTCGCTCTCGAAGGCGCGCCCGCGATACTCGGCAGCGAGCTTTCCAAACAGCAGCGCGTTGGCGTCGCGTGCGACATGAACAAATTCCAGCCCTGTCGCGATGGCCTGCGCACTCGACTCAGCCAGTTGCGTGGCGATGGCGGTAGCTCGATCGTCCAGTTCCACAGCCGGAGCCACTTCATGAATGAAGCCCCATTGCATCGCCTCGGGCGTATTGAAGATGCGCCCTGTGAGACTGAGTTCCACGGCGCGGCGCTCGCCCACGGCGGTCTTGATGGAGCGGAAGATCACGAACGGCCACATGGCGATGCGAATCTCGGTCAGTCCGAACGAGCACCCCTGCGCGGCGATGGCCACGTGCGCATTGGCTACCAGGCCCAGTCCACCGCCGAGGGCCGGGCCCTGGACGGCGGCCACAATCGGTTTGGTACTGCGCGCGCCAATCGTAAACACCTTCTCGTGGATATAGGTGCGCGGAGCCGCATCGGGCTGCAGCACTTCGTCCAGGTCCATGCCCGCCGAGAACACCGGCCCGTTTGCATCAATCAGAATCGCGCCGACTTTCGCGTCCTTCAATGCTTCATCGAAGGCGCACGCGAGTGCATGGCAGAGTTCAATGCTCAGGGCATTCCGCTTGTCGGGGCGGTTCAAGGTCAGGCGCAGGACTCGCCCTTCGTGGCTAACTTTCAAGCTCTCGCTGGTCAACGTCGATCTCCATACGCAGTAGCGCTGCGCTCATCGTTTTCCCCTGAGCGTCCACGCGGAAGGTAAGCGTACCACCTCCGCCCAAGGCTTCGTGCAGCAGAAAGTTTAACGCACCCAGGTTCGGCAGTTCATAGCGAACCACTTCACCCTTCACCATTTCGCCGAAGTGCTGTTTGACGCGCTGCGGTGTTACTTCACGCACCAGAATTGGATAATGGCGTTCCTCGTAAGCGATGACGCCGATGTTGGATGTATCACCCTTGTCGCCCGACCGGCCGTGGGCGATCTGCGATAACGGGACCTTCACTCCACCACCTCCACTTTGGTTTCGATTTCTCCGCGCGGCACCAGCGCAGGCCAATAGGCTACCACTTCGCGCACGGGAGGCCGGCCGTCACCGAAGCCTGTCGCCGTGGGTGGTCCATTCAGCACCAGCGGGATCAACTCCCGGGTAAAGCGGTCGACAGCCTTGCGGTCGGCTCCGCGCACTCCGATGCGCAGTTGAATTTCCGGCGGATCCGCGGGAGGATGAGCGGCCGGACCGTGGCAGGCGTTGTAGCCGAAGTATTCGGAAAATATTTCGTCATAGTGCAGGCCGAGGCCGCGGAGGCGCTCGCGAACGATAGAGTCGGCGGCACGGGCCTTTTCCAGGGCTTGCGGACAGCTATAGACCAACGTGCCGATGGCCTTCCATCCGGAAGCAAAGCTGATGGAGACCTTGAGCGTTTCGGTGCGCGGCCCGCCGCGAATATTGGACACTCGAACGCGATCGGGTCCAATGTCTTCCAGCTTGATGCTGGTGAAGTCGGCCACGCAATCCGGCGTGATGTAGTTCTTCGGATCGCCCAACTCGTACAGTAATTGCTCCTTCACCACGTCGCTGTTGACGCGCCCGCCGGTGCCCCTGTGCTTCGTGATGACGAACGATCCATCCGGCTCCGCTTCAATAATGGGGTAGCCGATGTTGGCCATATCCGGAATGCTCTGCCAGTCCACCTGGCAGTTTCCTCCCGTACATTGCGCGCCGCATTCAACAATGTGTCCGGCGATCGTTCCGGCGGCCAGCAGGTTGTAGTCGGTGGCTCTCCATCCATAGCGGTGGATCATAGGCGCAAGGGCCAGCGCGGTGTCCGTGCAGCGGCCCGCGATGACGACATCGGCGCCGGTCGCCAAGGCATCCACCAGAGGAAATGCGCCGATGTACGCGTTGGCGCTCATGATTTTTTCGCGGATGGTCGCGAGCGGTTCGCCCGTGTCCATGTTCTTCATGGCGATGCCGCGAGCCAGCATGTCGTCGATTCTGCCGTAAATGTCGTCACCTATCACCACTGCAACCTTCAGAGCCGGGGCCAGCCGCCGGACTTCGCGGGCACAGGCAATGGGATTCACACCGCCGGCATTGGCAATCACTTTCACGCCGCGCTCTTTCAGCAGCCTGGCCACGCGCCCAATCAAGACCGGGAAGTCGCGGGCATACCCAAGCAACGGATCGTCCAGCTTCTGCTTCTGCAGAATCGACATCGTAATCTCGGCCAGGTAGTCGAGGATCAGATAATCGATCGGCCCCTGCTCAATCAGCCTCACCGGAGCTTCCAGCCAGTCGCCCCAGAATCCCTGTCCGTTGGCGATGCGGATCATAGCGTCTCCAGCACCAGATGCTCGCTGGGCTTTTTCGAATACATGCTCACCTCCAGGGCGAACGTCAGCACACGGCGGGTACTCAGCGGATCAATCAGCGCATCCACGTGGCCGCGGGCGGCAGCGAACTTTGCGTCCAGCCAGCGGTCGTAGTCCGCGCGGGTCTGATCGATTCTGCGCTGTAATTCTTCGGGCACGGGTTTCCCTTCTTTCTCCAGCTTCTCAAGTTCCGGGCCGTGGACTGCTTTCACGGCGGACTCGCCTTCCATCACGCCGATGCGGGCCGTAGGCCAGGCGAAGGTAAAGTTCGGATCGAACCCCTGCGCGGCCATGGCATAGTAGCCGGCGCCGCTGGCATGATTCGTCGTGAGGACAATCTTGGGAACGGTACAGCAAGCCATGGTCTCCACCATCTGCGCCCCGGCCCGTATGATGCCTTCGCTCTCCGGCTCACCGCCCACCATGAAGCCGGAAACATCCTGAACATAGAAAATCGGAGTGCGATGCCGTTCGGCGTTGTCCACGAAATACGCCACCTTCCGCGCCGATTCGGTATAAACAATGCCGCCGATACGAGGCCCTTCCGGGGTGCGCAGGAAGCCGCGGCGATTGGCGATGATCGCCACGGGATGTCCCGCCAAACGCGCGTTGGCGCAGAGCATCTCCGGCGCGTGGCCTGGTTGGAACTCGAGGTAATCGTCCGCGTCGAAGATGCGGTCAAGGATTTCGGTGATCTCATACGGCGAGCGGTGATCCGCGGGGAGCACGTCGTAAAGCCCTTCCGCCGGCTTGGCCGGGGCCGTAGCGTGCGGTTTGGCAGACGGTTCCGGAATGGCGCGGAACTGTTGACGGATGAGCGCCAGGCAATCCGCATCATCCTTGGCCATGAAGTGCGCGACGCCGCTGATCCGGGTGTGCATGGCGGCTCCGCCCAAGGACTCCGCGTCGATCACCTGCCCCACGGCTCCCTTTACCAGGTTCGGCCCGCCGAGCCCCATGAAGCTGGTCTTCTCCACCATGATGATGACGTCGCTGAGTGCGGGCAGATATGCGCCACCGGCGATGCATGGCCCCATCACCGCCGCAATCTGCGGAACGCGCAGCTTGTGGCGCATCAGCGAATTGTAGTAGAAGATGCGCGACGCGCCGTATTGCCCGGGAAAGATGCCGTCCTGCAATGGAAGGTTGACGCCGGCGGAGTCCACCAGGTACACGATGGGCACGCGGTTGCGCATGGCGATTTCCTGCGCCCGCAGGATCTTAGTGATGGTTTCGGGCCACCACGCGCCGGCCTTCACGGTGGCGTCGTTGGCAACGATGACGCAGGGACGGCCTTCCACCCGCGCAAGACCCGTCACAACTCCCGCGCCGGGCGCCTGTCCGTCGTAGCGATCCCACGCGATCAGAAGACCCACTTCCAGAAACATGGTCCCGTGGTCGATTAATTTAGCGATCCGCTCCCGCGCGGTGAGCTTCCCGTCGCGGTGCTGTTTGTCGATTTTCGCCGTGCCGCCGCCAAGTCGCAGACGGTCTTCGAGTTCCTGAAGCTGCTCCACCTGTTGCTTCATGTGCTCTTAGTTTACTGTGTCGGCTATGCTAGCTGAAGATGCTCGGAATCGATAACCGCACGGCGCGTGTCACCTGGACGGTCTTCGTAATCGCGCTTCTGGCGTGGATGGGCTATTCGGCGCGCGACGCCATTTTACTATTTATTCTGGCCATATTTTTCGCGTACCTCCTGGCGCCCCTCGTAGAGTATCTGGACGGACGGGCGACGCGCCGCGTCCCCCGTGGATTGTCCCTGGCCACGGTCTATGCCGTCCTCATCACGATTCTGATTCTCGGTGGTATTTCGCTGGGCGCCAAGGTGGCCGAAGAGACGACGTCCCTGTTGACGCGTTTGCCTGATCTGCTGAAGAGTCAAAGCCTGGAAAGCCGGCCTCTGCCGGGCTGGCTGGAACCCTATCGCGCGCGAATCATCGATGCAATCCGAACGCAGACGGAAACCGGGGCTCAGCGCATTGTCCCCATGCTGCAGCAATTCGGCATGAAAATCGCCTCGCTGGCGGGTGGAGTTCTGTTCTTCGTTCTGGTGCCGATTCTGAGCTTCTTTTTTCTCAAAGACGCGCGCGAAATGCGCCAGCACCTGCTGAGTTTTTTCGACCCCGGCCCTACGCACGACGCTCTCGAGGAAACCCTGGACGACTTGCACATGCTGCTGGGCAAATACATTCGCGCGCTGGTGTTGCTTTCGGGCGCTACGTTCGTGAGCTATCTCACCTTCATGGAGGCGTGCAGCGTTCCCTATGCTGCGCTGCTGGCCGTGCTGGCGGCGATGCTTGAGTTTATCCCCGTGGCCGGTCCTCTGACGGCTTCCATCATCGTTGTGCTTGTGGCGGCATTCAGCGGCTTCCAGCATCTCTTGTGGATTGTGATGTTCCTGGTGGTCTACCGCATCTTCCAGGACTACATTCTTTCTCCGTTCCTGATGAGCGAAGGCGTGGAGCTGCATCCTTTGCTGGTGATCTTTGGCGTACTGGCCGGGGAAGAAGTAGGCGGGCTTTGGGGCATGTTTCTGTCGGTGCCGTTCCTGGCCACCATGCGCGTCATTCTCGTTCGGTTTCAGAAAGGCAAACTGCAAAGATGAAATGGTGGGGCTGGCTTCCGGCAGCGCTGGTGTGTGCGCAGACGTTGCCTGGGCACACCATCAGCATGAGCAACGGCGACCTTCAGATAAAGGGCAACCGGGCGACATTTCAACTCCGGATGCCGGCCTATGAGATTACGCACCTGCAGGATCCCGAGCGCCAGTTATTCGACAGCTTCCGTTTTTCCAGTGCTGGGCAGGAGGGCAAGCTCATCGAAAAAGCTTGTCATGATAGCCCCAGCGACGGTATGTACGTATGCGCAGGAACTTACGAATTCCCCGCCCCGGTTGACGCCCTTGATGTGGAGTGCCGCCTGGCGAGAATTACGGTTCCGAACCACGTCCATCTTTTGCGTGCCTCACGCGACGGAAAGTCCGACCAGGCGATGTTCGATGTTTCTTTCGAGAAGGCGCTGCTGCGCTTCCGTCCGCCCACGCCGATGGAGACCGCCGTCAGCGAAATTTTCGCCGGTGCTTTACGGGCTGGAACGGCCCTGGCCGGCTTGCTGTTCTTGTTCACGCTCGCGCTGGCGTCCCGGTCATGGAAAGAGCTGGGGCTGCTGACGGCGGCCTTCCTTGTTGGGGAAGGCGCAGCTTATCTGATCCGCTGGAATCCATCCCCGCGCTTTGTAGAAGCAGCGATGGGTCTCACCGTAGCCTATCTCGCCGTGGAGATTTTGCTGCTGCCCGCGGCGGGCCATCGCTGGGCGGTAGCCGGAGTCCTGGGCATTTTTCACGGCCTGTACTTCGCGCTCTTCATCCGCAGCAGTGAATACAGCGCGATCTACGTCATGACCGGCGTAGTGGTCACTGAGGTGATCCTCCTCCTGATTTTGTGGCTTGCGGCGCGGCGGGTTACGGTAGTGCATCGCTACCTGGCCATGCTGCTGATCGGCGTGGGAATGGTCTGGTTCGGTCAGAGCACAATGCGGTAATGGTGCCACTCTTTCATATGCGTGGCTCCCGCGCGCTTGTAGAAATTGATGGCGAGCTCGTTCCAATCGAGGACAGTCCACTCCATGCGTCCGCAGCCGCGGCGCCTGGCCTCCGCCAGCACCTCGTTAAACAAGGCCAGCCCGACTTTGCGGCTTCGATACTCGGGCAGCACGAACAGGTCTTCCAGGTACAGAGTCGGCAAGGCGAGGAAGCTGGAATAGGTTTCGAAGGCGAACGCATAACCGGCGGGCACGCCGTCCACTTCCGCTATCCAGGCTTCGAACCGCTTTCCTAAATCGGCTGAAAGGCGCTGCTTTGCTTCGGCCGACGGCCGTGGAAGACTTTCATAGTCGGCTAATGCGTCTACCAGCTGCAGAACCGCATCGGCGTCGTCGCAGGTGGCACGCCTAACCATTTCGTTCATATTCCGTCTTGGTACGATAGCATGCGATGGCATTGATCACTCTTTCCGGTGCGCCGGGGTGCCGAACGGAAGAGGTAGCGCGGATCTGCGCACAGCGCTTGCGTTTCGAATTGATCACGGAAAGCCGCCTGCGCGGCATGATGGAAGCCGAGTTCGGAGCATCGCTTCCTATTCCGGACCGGGCCTACCGCCATGTGGTTGCCTCCATGATCGCGCGCCTCGCCGTGGATCGCCATATAGTGGCCGCCGCAGGACAGGGTTCCGAAGTATTGTTCAAACATTTTCCGGGATCCCTGCGGGTACAAATCACCGCTCCGGAATCGCGCCGGTTGGGGTCGTTGATGATTGACTTTCAGATCGAGCGGCCGGCTGCGCTGGATCTGCTGCACAAGCTGGAAGAGGATGAGAAGGCCGACCGCAAGAGGAAGTTTGGCAGGTCCGTGCCCCGCCTCGCCGACTTTGACGTTAGCCTCAGTGAAGAATTCCTCGATTGCGAGCAGATGGCCACTGTCATTCAAACCGTCGTCGCGTCCATGGGCCTGGTGGAACACGGCTTGCTGCCCACAGGTGTCGAGGCGCAGCTGCAGTTTCAAATACGGCTGCAACTGGCCCGCTATGGAATTGTGCCGCCCGGGAAGATGAGCCCGAAACGCGCCGCCTTCATGCATCCAAGCGAAGAAATTTTCGCAAATCTGCTGGACTTCTATCGCATCGCCTGGGAATATGAGCCGCGAAGTTTTCCGGTGCAATGGGGCAAGGACGGGAAGCCGACGGAAAGCTTCACTCCGGATTTCTATCTGCCGGAAGTAGATCTCTACGTGGAGCTAACTACGATGAAACAAGCCCACGTGACCAGGAAAAACCGTAAAGTGAAATTGTTGCGCACCATCTACCCGCACGTCAACATCCAGGTGTTCTATCAGAAAGACTTTCAGAACCTGATTTTCAAGTACGGGCTTGCCGACCGGTCCGTCGCGGTATGAGTAAGCTGATACCGCCGCATCTGGACCGCATCCTGTTTACCGGAGAGCAGATTCAGGAGAGGGTAAAAGCAGTCGCCGGCGAAATTACGGAGAAGTATCGAGGCCGCGAATTGAAGTTGATCGGCGTACTAAAAGGGTCGGTATTCTTTTTGACGGCACTGGCAAGGGAGATCGGGATCCCGGTGAAAATCGACTTTCTGGCGATCTCGAGTTTTGGGAATACGAAATCGGCGCCCGGTCTGGTGCGAATCGCCAAGGATCTGGACGACAGCATTGAAGGTGAGGACGTACTGTTGATCGAGGATATCGTAGATACCGGATTCACCACTCGCTTTCTGCTGCAGCACCTGGCGGGTCGAGGTCCGAATTCGCTGTCGATCTGTACCCTGCTGGACCGGACCACGCGCCGCATCGTGCAAGTGCCCGTAGAATTCCGCTGCTTTGAGATCGATAACCGGTTCGTAGTGGGTTTCGGGCTGGACGACCGGCAACTCTACCGCAACCTGGAATATCTGGCGGTGATGAAGCCGGAAGGAAAGTAAGGTTTATTCTGGAAATTGGACACCGAACTCAGTTTGGACGACCGTTACGCGATGCTACTTGCGGCGGCGCGGCCCGCAATTATCGATTCCCCGGAAGAACACGAGCGTCTTTTGAGCGCAGCCGAAAGCCTGATGGAGAAAGGCGAAGACCTTGCTCCGGAGGAAGTGAAGCTGTTGTCGCTGCTGGTCTTTCTCATCGAAGCATTTGAGGCGGGGCTGGAGGAGGAGGACGGGGACGACGAGCCGAGTGGGAAGGCCGAGATTCCGCAACCCTACCAAACGTTACAGCGGTTGATGGCGGCCCGGAAGCTGGAAGTATCCGATGTCGAGCATGTGTTCGGCAACGGCCATCTAGCCCGCCAAATACTGGCGGGCCAGCGGACTATTTCCAGAGGCCAGGCAAAAGAGCTGGCTAAGTTCTTCCAGGTACCGGCGAAGCTGTTTTACTGATGCGTTCAAACAGCAAGCATCGGGAAGATGCCGCGGTCTTTCAGCCCCGATAAGGCTAGACCATAGCGGCCGCGCACTCCGGTCTTCTCAAAAATGTGTTTGAGATGGATTTTCACGGTACCCGGACGGATTCCGAGTTCCCGCCCGATATCCTTGTTCTTCAGGCCTTGCTCCACCAGCTCCATTACCTGCTGCTCGCGGGGAGTTAACTCCGAGCGGGGATAACGATCGGGCCGGACCGCTTCACGGAACACAGCGTCTTCCATCCACGTGGTGCCGCCGCACACCGCGCGGATGCAGTTCAGCAGAGTTCCCAATTCGGCAGTCTTGCGGACAATGCCCCGCGCTCCGATTTGGAAAAAACGCAGAGCCTCGGCCTCTGAAATGGAGTTTCCCCAGACGATACAGGCCGTGGGCGACCGCGATTCCCTGGCGGAAGACAGCCATTCGAAGATGGCCTGAACACCGAATGCCTTGTCCAGGATGATAATATCGGGTTGTTGGGTGAGCACGGTATCGAGCGCGGCCGCAAGGGTATACACCGCGGAGGTGAATTCCAACTCCTCGCAACTGCTGAGCAACATGCGGATGCCTTCCGCCGTGACCGGCTGAGATTCGCAAA
>JBDUEM010000126.1:0-19953 GCA_040002435.1 Bryobacteraceae bacterium | reverse complement strand
CTTCACGGAATGGGTACTACGCTGACCGCTTGCTGGAAAGTAGGCCTCGAGGTGCTGGTGGCCAATGTGGGCGATAGCCGCGCTTACGTCTTTCAAAAGGGCGAACTCCACGTCATCACGGAAGACCAGACGTGGATCAACGAAGTGGGCCGGCGCCTCGGGTTGGGCGATGACGCGCTCCGAACCCATCCCATGCGCCACGTGCTCACCATGGCGATTGGCGTGAGTGATAGCCTGCGAATTCATTCCTACGCCGTACCGCTGGAATCGGACGCACAGTTTCTGCTTTGTAGCGACGGACTGCATGGCGTGGTCACTCAAGGGGAGATCGTGCAGACCCTTTCCAGCGAAGCAACACTGGAAGACAAATGCAAGGTCCTCATCGAGGCTGCGAAGCGTGCCGGCGGACCGGATAACGTAACAGCAGTGCTGCTGCGAAACGGAGCCAACGGACACGGCAACGGATAGGTTGAAGCCTGTAGCGCTCACCATTGCGGGCTCAGATCCAAGCGGTGGCGCAGGCATCCAGGCAGACCTGAAGACGTTTCATCAGTTCGGCGTCTACGGCGAGGCTGCCATAACGCTCATTACCGTGCAGAACACGCAGAGAGTGGATCGCGTGTATTGTCTCCCGCCCGACCTGGTGATCGAGCAGATTCTGGCGGTAGTGGAGGATATTCCTCCCGGCGCCGCAAAGATCGGCGCGCTAGGCAACCTGGAGATTCTCGTAGCCGTGGCGGAGACCGCTGGCCGTTTTCAGTTTCCGTTGGTCCTGGATCCGGTGATGATCTCGAAACATGGAGCGTCCCTGATGAGCCCGGAATCCCGGTCGGCGTTTCTGGATAAGCTCGCCCCGCGGGCTACGCTGATGACTCCTAACCTCCACGAGGCCGAAGTGCTGACCGGACAGGTTATCACCGATGTAGACGGGATGCGGCGGGCGGCAGAGCAGTTGTGCCGCCTGGGGTCGCGCGCAGTGCTCGTAAAAGGCGGCCACCTGAAGGGGGCGGCAGTCGATGTGCTGCTTTCGGACGGCCAGTTTTACGAGTATGAGTCCGAGCGTGTGGATACCCCTCATACGCATGGCACAGGCTGCACCTACTCTGCGGCCATCACTGCCTGTTTGGCCACAGGTCACGCGTTGCAGGATGCCGTGAGCCGGGCCAAGCAATTCATTACGGAAGCGATTCGAACCAATCCCGGCCTGGGGAGAGGGAACGGCCCTGTGAACCACCACGCTCGCTAAAGTCCACAGCCCCACTCATGTCCCGTGGCCGGAATCACCTGGCGCGCCAATAGAAACGCGCGCGCGGCGGTGGCCGGAATCACGCTATGTGAAGCAGCAGCCGCGCGATCGATCATCGCTGTAGGCAGCAGAAAATCGGACGAGGGATGGCTGGCGATCAGTGCCGACACTTCCTCGGGCGAGCGAGCCAGAATCACAGTTCCAATGGAACCGCCGGACGGCACGCCCCATTGCCGCAGCCGCTGGACGAATGCCGGCCGGAGTGCATCCAGCGCGTCATACTCGGCTGCGGTGAGCACAATTCCCAGGTGCCGGAAGTCGAGCGCATATTGCCGCTCAGGCGGCCCTGCGATGTAGCAATACCGAACCCGGGGAAGGGGCAGCACGGAAGAGTAGAACTCATCATCCGGGGTGACAACGATTAGTTCGTTGCCGCGATGCCGTTCGCAATACCGCTGCAGCGGCGCCGCGGAGGCCAGGGTGCTCCCGGACTCGAACGGCAAGCCCCAGGGCTGCCCGGATGCATAGAGCTTCACCAGCAGCACCACAGGCAGCAACGCCATCGTGAAAATCCGGGACTTCGCCAGCGGCGCGGCCGCCAGGCTGAAAGCCACCACCATCGGCAACAGGTAGGAGGCGTTCCGGTACTGGTAGCTCAGCAGAGCGATTCCTACCGCGGAGACCCACGCTACCAGCAGCGATGCCTGCGGGCCTTTCCGTTTCCACCAGACGGGCACTGCGGCGAGCGCGGTCACCGTCAATACCGGATCGATCCAAAGCATTCGCCGCAGGTAGAACCAGATCTGCCTTTCCTCAGACGTTTGCGGAGGCGAGCCCGTGCCAAAGGCAATGTTCTCCACCAGCACGAATTCTGCCCAGAACCAGCGTTGATGAACCAGCAACTGATATAGGAACCACGGGGCAGCCAAAGCCGCGGTGCATAGCCCGGCTTTCACCAGCGTAAGGGCATAACTGCGGGACCGGTCGCGGATAACCCAGTCGATGGCAACCATCAACAGGGGCATCACGCCCGCGACGCCCTTTGTCAGAATGGCCGCGGCTGAGAAGATCGCAAACCCGAAGAACGCGCGGCGGGAAGCCAGCCGCGGATCCCAATAGACGCAAGCCGCCGCCCCGGCAAAGCACAGCGTCAACAAGGCGTCGGTCAGGTTCAGGCGAGCCATAGTGTGGAACAGATGGCTGGAGCCCAACAGCAGCGCCGTCCCGCACGCTGCCGTGATCCCCCAGGACCTCCGTGCCCACCAGAACACCAGCGTCAACAGCAGCGCTCCAGATAGCAGGCTGGGCAAGCGGATGGAAAGGCGATGGACTCCCCACAACTTCATGGAAAGGGCGGATGCCCAGTACAGCAGCGGCGGCTTGTAGAGCGCAAAGCGGTCCAGAATCACCGGTGTCAGCCACTTGCCGCGAACGGCCATCTGAATCGCGGAGTGGGTGTAGACTGCCTCATCCTGGGCGGCAATTTTCGTCACGGGATCGACATAGCCGCTGGCAATTCCGGTATCCGCCACGCCGATAGCGAGCCAGATGAAGGCAACGAGGAAGACAACCGCAAGCTGCGCGCTATTGGAGCGGCGTAGCAAAAACGATGTCCGAACTTTGAATTTCCGGTAGGAAGACCGCAACTCCACTGCGCATTAATTGTAAGCCGGAGAGGACCAGCACCCGGCTGTTGTTCTGGAACGTGACGCGATAGCTGCTTTCCGGTTCCAGGCCCCGGAACAACAGAGCGTAGCTCGATTCCGCGCCGCCATTGCGCGTCACCACGGCCAGGGCGGTCCGCGTGGCGGCATTGTAGGACTGGATGGCGTCGATGCCTTCTTTTGCCGGAGCGTCCAGATGAAACACCTTGGCGTCCCTTACATTCGCGCGCACCGTCTTGTAAGTTGCGATTTCGGAGGCCGCCAGCACCTGATCCTCCGGAGCCAATTCCGTGAGGCGGTTCATGAAGACCCAGGGTCCGCCGAACATGAAACTGCGTGTGGTGTAATTGTCGAGGTCCTGATTGCCCATGTAACGGTCTATGTAGCGGGGTGGAAACACGTAGGTTGCGCCGTAGGTAGCCTGGCGTGCGCCGAAGTCGCTGGAAGCGTCGTTCGTTATGGACGTCACGTATTGCTTCACCATGTTGAAGGTCATCATGGTGCCGCCATCCGCGCAGTTTTCCCAACTGGTGTTCGGGCGTGCCTTCTGCACCGCGCTTAACACGGCGTTCAGACCGTCCACAGCGTTGGCGTAGTTGCTGTCTTTGGCGTCGTGACTGTGGGTAGTCTTGGTACATTCCTTCACCATCTGCTCGCCGTCCTGTAGAATCCAATCCACGTTGTAATCGTCAATGATGCGGACCGCCTCTTTTGTCACCCAGTCCCGCGTGTCCGCATTGGACAGGCAAAGGGACAATGCGTCGAAGTAGCCGTAGCTTTGGGAAGACGTCCAGTCGGGGTGTTGCTGCAGTACCGGAGAATCCGCCGCGGCCTCGGCCAGGGCGAAGTGCATGCCAAACTTCATCCCCAAGGAGTGTACATAGTCCGAGATCGAGCGCATGCCGACCGGGAATTTTTGGGGGTCGTCGCGCCAGTCGCCAATCATGCGCGACCATCCCAGATCGACGACAAAGAGCTCAACGCCCAGCGCTGCCGCCACATCAGCATTGCGCCTCAAAATCGTTTCGTTGAGATTCTGTCCGAAGCCCCACGAATCCCAAACGACGTAGGGGAAAATTGTAGGGTCGGGCGCCGGTTTGGAAATTGCCGCTTCGGAGAATCGTTGGGTACGGAACCCCGCCTCGTCCCAATCGCCCCGGTAGAGCCCGACGAATGCCGTTGGAAGGGTAAGTTCTCCTTCTTCCACGAGCGGGTGATTCATTTCGGTGATGTAAGCGGACAGGCGCAAGGCATTCGATTCGGCGTCCTGCTGAATAGTGGCGTCGGCCCGTCCGTCAAACTCCAGGCCCGCAAACAGACCGCGGTTGGTGTGATCGGCTACCGCAAACCAGGCACAGTGCACCCCCCGGGAACCCGCCTGCACGGTGATTGGCGGTCCGCCGGAGTCGAGGATGTCCTGGAAAGACTCAAAATTTTGAGGGACAGGGGCCACTGCCCATTGATTCACACGAAACGTGCGAAATGTTTCCATTTCGTCCGCGAACGACCACGGCAGCAGATCCAGGGATTGGACGTAGACGGTGCCAGGTTGAAGGTTTCGCAGCGACAGGCGATGCTCCACCACGGGCTGGCTTTCGTACATCGTCAGTTCCACCGTGATTTGCAGCCGTGCGCCTTCATCGATGAGAACAATGGACTGACGCAGCCCCTTTCGTTCTACGGGTGTAGTGAATTGGCGCACTAGCCGGTATCGGGATTCGCCGTTGTAGACTTTTCCGCCCGCCGTGAACCGGATAAGCGACGCCGAAGTACCGTTTGCCTTGTTCCACACTCCCTGACCCATCAGGCCGCTCAGGGATTGGAACTGAAATGTGCCGTCGGGAGCGAGCTGAAAATCTGCCGCGATTACCCCGTTCGAAAGCTGCCACTGATTTGCGTCGGCGTCAAACGCAAAGCGGAAGTCCGCTCGCGCCGCGAACGGCAACCACAGGCATGAAATGATCAGGAAAATCCTGGCAGCCATAACTAAGTAAGAACGTTGTTGCCGGTCAAATAGCGCGGCCAAACAACGGCTTCTCCACTGGATCTGTCAAGAAATACAGCGTGATCCTGGCGAAAACAGGGCCATCTGTAGGATGGCTAACGATTAACTTAATACTTAGCGACGGTCGGGTCTACTTTATCACTCCAGGCGAGAATCCCGCCTTTCATGTTTTTGACCTTCTTGAAGCCGGCTTGCTTCAGAATTTCAACTGCCTTGGCGCTGCGCGCGCCACTCTTGCAATGCGCTACGATCTCATCGGCGGAATTGAGTTCGCTTACCCGCTTCGGCAATTCTCCCAGTGGGATCAGCTTGGCGAACGGGATATTGCAAATCTTGTATTCGTGCGGTTCGCGAACGTCGATCAGGACGAACTTGTCACCCCGGTCGATCATTTGTTTTACAGTTGTAGGATCAATTTCTCCGTCGGCAACCGCCGGCTGAGCCTGGGTCTCCACAGGTTGCGGGGGGACCCCGCAAAACTGCTGATAGTCGATCAGTTTCGTAATCGTCGGATGATCGCCGCAAGCCGGGCATTCCGGATTTCGACGCAGCTTCAGTTCGCGAAAGCGCATGGCAAGGGCGTCGTAGAGCATCAGCCGGCCCACCAGAGGCTCGCCGGTTCCCAGTATCAGTTTCACGGCTTCGGTCGCCTGCACTAAACCGATCAGTCCCGGCAAAATTCCAAGCACGCCGCCTTCGGCGCAACTCGGTACCAGACCCGGAGGGGGCGGTTCCGGATAGAGGCAGCGAT
This sequence comes from Bryobacteraceae bacterium, assembly GCA_040002435.1. GTDB lineage: Bacteria > Acidobacteriota > Terriglobia > Bryobacterales > Bryobacteraceae > JANXXV01. Next base: position 14,287 of record JBDUEM010000126.1, on the reverse strand, counting down.
AGCAGGGTCCGCCCGGATAGGCAAACACGGTCGCTTGGCCCTCAAAGCGGAAGATGGAGCCGTAAACGTTCGGCTTACCGGACAGGACGCACGCATCGTTAACCAGGTAGCGGGTGGGAAAGTTATCGGTCCCATCTACTACCATGTCGTAATCCTTGAACAGTTCCATCGCGTTTTCGCTACTGAGCGCGACATCGTATTTGTCGATCCGGATCAGCGGGTTGATCTCGAGCATGCTGTCGGCGGCCGAATCCAGCTTCTTCCGGCCAACGTCCTTGGTGCCGTGAATGACCTGCCGCTGCAGATTGGTGAAATCGACAATATCAAAGTCGACCAGACCGATGCGCCCTACTCCGGCTGCGGCCAGATAGAGGCCGAGGGGTGCGCCGAGGCCTCCTGCGCCAACCATTAACACCTTTGCGTTCTTAAGCTTAAGCTGGCCTTCCATGCCGACTTCGGGCATGATCAGGTGTCTGCTATAACGCAGGATTTCGTCGTTCGAAAGCGAGGTGGACGCCTGGGTGAGAGTTTCAACTGCCATTGCGGCCTCCGGCGATACTTGGCACGATGGAGACGGTATCGGTGTCTTTGACGGGCGTGGCGCTCTTGTTCAGGTAGCGGATATCCTCGTCATTGACATAGACATTCACAAAGCTGCGCAATTTGCCTTCGTCACTGAAAAGATGCCGGCGAAGGTCGGAATACTGAGTTGTCAGCGCAGTCAGCAAATCACCTACCGTGGCTCCGGACATTTCCACGGAGTCCTTCTTTTCTACAAACTGTCGTAGAGGGGTGGGAATCAGAATCTTGGCCATGTATTACCTCGGATGTTGGAGTTCTTCGGGCACAGCCACCGTCTGGTCGGCGTCTGGCAGGAAGCTATTAGCGTGGTGGAATTCACCCTTTTGAATTGATAAGACCACGAAAGAATACCAGGGGCAGGAATTTTCGAGGTCAGTCTTGGAAAAATAAGCGTCGCAATCGGGATGAGAGTGAAATATGCCCACAAGATCCATGCCCTGCCGCCGCGCCTCAGCATCAGCCTTGATCAGGTCTTCGGGCCGAAGTTGGTAGAACGTGCCTTGAGCACCCGCAAAGGCATTCTCCAGCGGAACAGCCACCTGGACCGACTTTTGGTCTCCGTCAACCGAACCGAGCATGGCTCCGCAACATTCGTCCGGATAAGTAGAGCGGGCATGGGAGACCATCAAATCCCATGCTGCCTGTTCAATCTTGATCATCCCAGAAATGCTCACTCAAATACTTATCTGCGCCGTCGCAAAGGATTGTAACGATCACACCCGGTTCCCCGCGCGCGACGAGCTCCGAGCCGATTTGATGCGCGGCATAGAGATTCGCACCCGCTGAAACGCCGATCAGTATCCCTTCCTGCCGTGCGACTCTCCGCACCATTCGATGCGCGTCCTCGGTCTCCAGCCACAAGTTTCCGTCGGTCAGATTTTCGTCGTAAATTCCCGGGACAATGGCCGTTGGCATATGCTTCAAACCTTCCAATCCATGGAAGCCGCTGGATGGCTGGGCCGAGTAGCATTTTACGTGCGGCAAATCGTGCCGCAGACGCCGCGTGACGCCCATGCAGGTGCCGCTGGTACCCAGGCAGGCCACGAAATGCGTGATCTGATGATGGGTCTGTTCCATGATTTCTACAGCCGTAGTTTTGTAGTGAGCCTGCCAGTTAGCCGGGTTCCCGTATTGGTCGGGATAGAAGTAGGCGTTGGGATTCGCGGCGTACACTTCCTTGCACTTCCGGATGGCCCCGTCTGAGCCCTCGCCCGGATCGGTGAAGATAATCTCGGCGCCGTAGGCCTTGAGAATCCGCTTTCGCTCAATGGACGCATTGTTTGGCAGGCACAGCCGGACGCGATAGCCTTTCGCCGCGGCGATCATCGCGTAGGCGATTCCAGTATTGCCGCTGGTCGCGTCCAGGATGATTTTGTCTTTGGTCAGTTTGCCGGAGCGCTCTCCCTCGTCAATCATATTGAGCGCGGGCCGGTCTTTCACCGAACCGCCGGGATTGCGGTACTCAGCCTTCCCGTAGATCTCGACGCCGGGCAAATCCGCACTCAACTTTCCGAGGTACACAAGAGGAGTGTTGCCGATCTGCGAGAGCAGCGAGGTTGCCGGAGGGCCGGAAGACACACCAACCGTAGTGGTAGCCAAGCTCATTTGAATGTCTTCATTCTATGAATCGCCGTAATTCCTGTCAACAATGGGATGTTTTAGATAGCGCGAAGGATTCACCCGCGAATGAAGATGCCTGCGATGCGGACTGCGGCGCCATGTGTGACGCGCCGCTAACGCCATTTTTATTACCAAAGTAAAAATGAAGATAATCTAATATTGATCCTTGACACGGGAACTCTGATGCTTTAGCATGAGGCTGTCGATTTTCGGCGATTTATCGGTTGGGCACGCGCGTATTAGGCCCGACGGCTCATTTTAGGTGCGACGGCTGAATTAATAATTTCTTCCGCCGGACCCGGTGAAAGTAAATACGGAGCGACACGCAAGCACGCTGCTGAAGTAGCGCGCCCGCGCGCTCTTCTCCAAACCAATCGCAAGCAGCGGCCCGCACTGACGGGCGTAAAGTAGGGCGCGCCGTCACGCTCGCCTGGTAAAAGTGAACATTTTCTCGCGCCGGATTTAACGCCGGCCGCCGCACGGTATTTGTGCGCTTAAAGAGATCAAAGCAGGAGATAGAGTGTTTATGATTACGAGTCAGGATCCGAATTCCATCGAAAATAGCACTGCCGCACAAGCCCAACGCGATTTCAGCGTGGAAGAAATAGTCGCCATCGGGCAAGCTAACGAGAGCTTTACCCAGGACGATCCCGGCGTGGCGACGGAGATCGCCGGCGCCGCAGGCCTGCCAGTTCCTATTTCGCTCCCCATCCCATTCCCCCTTCCAAAGCGTAATGTCAGCGGCCGGTATGAAAGCGGTGTCGCGTTCTTCCAGTTGGAGCTTCGCGTCGATGTCGACGGCAACCGGCCCATGAAGCGCGTCAGCGGCGATTTCTACCAGATCAGCGGCGCCACCAAAACCTACTTCGGCTCGCTGCAGGTGAACAGCCCAACGATTTCCGTCAGTGCCACTCAAGTAGTGATTCAAGGCTTGGGAAACTACACATATACCACCAGTTACCCCATTCTGCGGGTGACCATACCGCGGGTCAGCATCTTCACGCCTGCGGCTCCGGCAACCGTCCAGTTCTTTAATCTGGCGATGTCTCCCGGAGCCACTTACGTCTGCAAATTTATCTCCGCCTATCTGCGGACCGTGGTTCTGGAGACGGACCGGGTTTCCGACGTCGGCACGCCGGTTTTTTCGTCGTACAACACTGCCTCTTTGCCTTCGGGTGGCCCCGCCAGGACGCTTTCGGTCGTATCGGCATATGCCGAAGCCGGAATTGAAGTCCAGGTCTCACCGGCCAGCGATGTGGTGAACGTCGCCGAGGCGGGAGCGAACCACACCTGGAGTGATGCCGAACTGCATGCCTCTATGGTTCACCACTTCAGTTTGTGGGTAGATCAACCGCAATGGAAAGTTTGGGAGGTGGTGGCCCAGACGCATGATTTGGGCCCCGGGCTGCTCGGCATCATGTTCGACCAATCCGGAAAACAGCGCCAGGGCTGCGCCGTGTTCCACGCGGGTCTGGGCGGCACCACCGCGGAGAAGTTGCGGGAGCAACTCTACACCTATGTTCATGAATTGGGCCACTGTTTTAACCTGCTGCATTCCTGGCAGAAATCGTTGGCCGTACCTCCCGGGGTGAACCGACCGAACGCGCTTTCCTGGATGAACTATCCATGGAATTATCCCCCGGGCGGAGAGCCGGCCTTCTGGGCTGCATTCGCCTTCCAGTTTGACGATCAGGAAATCATCCATTTGCGCCACGCCTATCGCAATGCAATCATCATGGGCGGAAATCCGTTTACCGTCGGCTCGGGGCTCGAGAGAGTGAAGCAATTTGCCGATCCTATTACGGACGCCTCGGGTCTCAATTTCACTATTTCCATGCCGCGGGGAATCGCATTGGGCGAGCCTGCGGTAGTGGAACTGAAGCTGGAATCCACTTCTTCGAAACGCATTTCCGCCCATCCATATCTCCATCCGAAGCAGGGTCTCGTCAGCATCGCCATCAAGAAGCCAAACGGCGATGTAGTGGTGTACGAGCCTATGATCGAGCAGTGCATGGGGCCGCGAATTGTGTCGCTGGCCATTGGAGACCCGCCCATTGAGGACAGCGCCTACATCGGTTACGGGAAGGACGGCTTGTACTTCGATCAGACGGGGCCGTATCAGATCCGCGCCTCCTACTCGGCGATCGACGGATCGCTGGTTGTTTCCAATGTCATCACCTCGCGTGTGCGCACGCCGCGCACGGAGAAGGATGAGAAGGTAGCCGATTTGTTGATGGGGAACGAGCAGGGCGCTTTGCTCTTTTTGCTCGGGTCCGACTCACCCGAGTTGCAATCTGGAAACCGGGCGCTGGAAACGCTAATCTCCGATTATGCGGATCATCCCTTAACTGTTTATGCGCAGATGGCGGTCGGAATGAATCGGGGACGGGCGTTCACCACCGTGGGCGAAGGGCCGAAAGCCAATGTCCGAAAAGCCGATCCGCAGGCCAAAGCGGACATGTTGGGCGCAGTTGTGGCTAAGGCTGATGCTAAGGCTGGAATGGACCCGACCACGCGCGAGATGGTGGTTGGTCAGCTAGCAAGAGCGCAGCGCGCCCTTGGCAATGACCAGGGAGCCGCCGAGACGGAACGGAAGCTGAGGAAGACGGCGGCGAGAGCTGCCGGCGGTGGACGTTAATTAAGCGTTAGGCACTCTCCGGATGCGGGTGGCGTCACAGGCCCCTTGCGGCGTCACCCCGTTTCCGGATACGTTAATCGCCAGGGAGGTTTTTGCGATGAGTCTTCACTTGGATCTGCAGGAAGGATTTGCGCACGACTCTGTGGTTGTCGTGGTAAATGCGAAAGAAGTTTACCGCAAACCCGATGTCTCCACCAATATTTCCGCTTCCGTGGCGGATACCTTCGAAGTGAATCCCTCCAGCGAACAGGCCCAAATCGATGTCCAGATTCTGACGCGCCACACGGCCAATTCCACCACCGTGAACGCGACCGAATTTCCGTACGTCGGCATCTCGCTCGACGGCGAAGGAAAGCCGGTGTTCAAACCATCGAAGCAGGGCTTTCGCTATATGTAATGTGAGATAAAATCGAGCGAAGATGCTAGCGCTGGCTCTTCTCGCCGCTATCCCGCTCCATTTCCACTACGATGCTTCAGAATTCACCAACGCGGTCTACCACGTCACTTGCCTCACGACGCGCGTTCCATGCACCAACTCTGTCTTCAACGAGTTCTGGGACCATGAACTGCACTTAAGTGCAGCCGACCAGCGTCAACTCGACGCGTGGCTCGAAATCTTCCGCAAGGTCGAAAACGCGGCGCCAGCACCACCCGGGGCCCCATTGCTTCCGAACTATCTGAGCTTCTACCCGAGCCTGAAGGCGAGACACCGTATTGTGGCCGCGGCTGTGGAGGCGCACTCGGCGGACGATTTTCGGCGCCGCGCCGCGAAGTTCCTGGATCCGACGGACGCCTCCCGCCTGAGCCGGGTTCTCCAGCATTTTGAACTCCGCCTCCATCCCTGGTGGGTGGCCAAGGGGCACCGCTTTGTTGCAGTACATACCCGCCAGGTGCAGCAGCAAATGAGGACTTCCGGCCTGATGCCCCTCGCCGGTCAGGTCTCCGCCTTCCTGGAAGCGAACCTCCCAAAGAAGGACGTCTATATCCACGCCATCCCCGGGCCAATTCCTACCTCAAAGGATGCCTCTGCCACTGTGCTTGCGAACCACTTCTTCGTCGAAATCCTTGCTTCCGACAAACCCGAGGACACCACGTGGAAGGCGATGCACGAACTGACGCACGCCTTCTACGACTCCGCCCCCGCGGCCCGCCACCAAGCCCTGATGACCCAGTTTGTCGCGGCCGGTGTACAGCCCGCTTTCTACACGTTTCTGAACGAAGCCGTGGCGACGGCTGTACAGCTTCTTGTCTATGAAAAAGAGGGCATTACCGACAACGATCCTTACCATCACCCCTATATCCCGCGCCTCGGCCGCTCCACGCTACCCCTGCTGAAGGAGGCGCTGGCGAAGCATGGATCGCTGTTCGAAGGATTTACGGAGGGATATCTCCGCGCCGCGGCCGCCGAGCTGAAGGAGGAATCCAGCAGCCCGCGATTCGTTCTCGCGGCGGCAGGCGTTCTGGCAAGCGAGAAAAATCATAGCGCATTCGATATGTTTTTTGAGCGAATCCAGCCCAGCTTTTATTTAACGACGGAGAAGGAATGGCTGCTTTTCCCAGGGTTGAATGGTGTTCGCCTGCTGACCTATGACGAATTGCCGCCCTTTGCCTCGAAGATCCCCAATCTCGAATCTCTAATCCAGTCCGGTTCGTTCGCATATGCGTCCGCGCGAACGGGTAAAGGCACCGAATTTATATTGGCCGGCCGTGACGCGGATGCACTGGTGGCGGCCGTCAAACGGCTCGCGAAGTTACCCTCCGTTCCGGCGCAAGGTTTGATCTTCTAACAGTAGGCCGATCCTCGTTCCCATCACATAGTAGGATGGGATTGACCCCGATCTTACAGCGTGTTACGCTCAGCGCCAGTATCTGATCCCGGCATTTCAGTGGAGCCGCTCATGCGCCTTGCTATTTCCCTGCTCTTCGCAGCTGTCGCTTTTGCCGACACCAAGCTGCCGCCCCCTGCCAAGATGAAAGTCGATTTCGAGAAAGACGTACAGCCTATCCTGGCGCAGAAGTGCCATTCCTGCCACGGGGAAGAAGCTCAGCAGTCCGGTCTGCGGCTCGACAAGCGCCAGAACGCGCTCCGCGGGGGCGATTATGGTCCGGTTATCATGCCGGGCGACAGTGCGGGAAGCAAGCTGATCAAGCGGTTGGTGAATGGAGACGGGGGCTTGCAAATGCCTCCCACGGGCCCGCTATCCGATGAAGAGATTGGAGTGCTGCGCGCCTGGATCGACCAGGGTGCGGACTTCCGAATTCAGATTCAGGAAGATCCCCCCGCCAAACCGGTAGATCCGAAACTGGCCGCTCTGATTACGGCCGTGCGCGGCGGCGACGCCAAATCTGTCGAGAAGATGCTCACTGCCAATCCCGAACTCGTCAAGGCTCACGACACAGCGGGCGCCACGCCGCTGCACCACGCCGCGGGCTTCGGCAACCTGGCCACCATGAAGCTGCTGCTGGACCATGGCGCGGATGTAAATGCCGTAAACAAGCGGAAATCCCCTCCCCTGTTCTGGGCACTTCCCGACGAAGCCAAGGCGCGCCTGCTAATCGAGCACGGGGCCAACGTGAACGCGAAGAGCAATGACGGCCGCACCCCCACCTACCAGGCCGCTTCGATGGCGAATGCGGTTCCCGTATTGAGGCTGCTTTTGGAAAAAGGCGCGAACCCAGAGGCCAAGACGCTGACCGGCATGACTCCGCTGCTTGCCGCGGCGCGTGCCAACTTCGAAGCCATGCGCCTCCTGATAGACAAAAAGGTGGATGTAAACGCTACAAACGCCGCTGGTGGGACGGCCTTGATGGCTGCCGCGCAGACAGGCAATCCGCAAGCAGTCCGGCTGCTTCTGGAAAAAGGCGCAAATCCCAATGCCAGAACCAAGCGCAACGATAACGCGCTTGGCGATGCGGCAACTGCCGGGAATGAAGTGACAGTCAAGTTGTTGCTCGATCACGGTGCGGAGGTCAACGTTCAGGATATCCGCGGCTATTCACCGCTGCTCTACGCTGCTGGTGCGGACGCCATGTCGCCGGCTATCGTGAAAATGCTTCTCGCCAAAGGCGCCGATCCCAAAGTGACCGCTGACGGCGAAACTGCCGGCATGCTCGCCGCCAAGCGCGGGGACAGCGAAGTGGCACGGATCCTCGGCGTCTCCGCCGAAGAGCGGAAGATGCTTGGGGTAGCCCCGGCGCCGGAGGGCAGCGGACGTGAGCGGTCAGTTGCTGACGCTGTGAAACCTGCGCTGGCACTGCTTGAAAAACAGAGCCACAACTTTATCCGCATCGGCGGATGCAATTCCTGCCACGCTCAGGATCTTCCTTCGGCTGCCGCCGGCGTCGCCCGCGAGCGTGGACTTCCCGCGCCCACCGTGATTCCGCAGCTTCCGCAAAGTATGCATACGCTGAATCCGGAACGTATCATGGACCTGGTGGCAGTCAACACCACGAGTATGGGCTGGGAGATGTTCGATTTCGGCAAAAACGGCGTCCCGCGTGATGAGTATACAGATGCCACCATCCGGTTCATCAAGACCATGCAAACGCCGGAGGGCAACTGGCAGGCACTGGAAGGCCGCAGGCCTCCGATGAATATTGGCGTCTATCAAACTGCCGCGCTGGCGATTTACGCGCTCAAGACCTATGGTCCTCCGTCTGAAAAGGCCGACACTGATAAGGTGATTGCACGCGCAGCCGCATGGCTCGAATCCGCTAAACCGGCCAATACCCAGGACCGGGCTTTCCACCTGCTGGCATTGGCTTGGGCGAAGGCAAAGCCCGCTTCAATAGCAGCGGCTGCGAAGACGCTCTCGGCGACTCAGCGCACCGATGGCGGCTGGAGCCAGTTGCCCACCATGGGATCGGACGCTTATGCCACAGGGCAGGCGCTCTACGCGCTGAACCTCGCGGGCAAGATGCCGGTTACCGATTCCGTCTATTCAAGCGGACTGAAATATCTGCTGCGCACCCAGGCGGCGGACGGATCATGGCATGTGAAAACGCGCTCCATTTGGGTGCAGCCCTATTTCGACAGCGGCTTTCCGTATGATCACGATCAATGGATTTCCGCCTCGGGAACAAGCTGGGCGGTAATGGCGCTTTCGCTGACAGCGGAACCCCAGCGCCTTAGTCAGAACAACGCAGCCCATTAGCGGCCTTGCGGCGGAGGGCGGCTAGGGATGTAGTACCAAGTGTGCGGCGAAGATATCCTCCACCGCCAGACCAAGCGATTTGAAGACAGTGATCTCGCGGTCATCCTTCCGGACTGGCAACTCGCCCAATTCAGCCGCGATATGGTCGACGGTCCAAAGCCCTTCGGCGATGCCCATCACCACGTCGCCCGCTTCCTTCAGCGCCGCGGCCCGTGAATCCACCACCAGACGGGACCGAGCCACCAGCGCCGGATCGAGCTCCCTTTGCCACGGCAGGCACGACCCCACCGCAATCACGTGCGTGCCTGCGCCTACCCATTCACTCTGAACGACGGGCACCGGCGAGGAAGTCACCGCCACCACCACATCGGCCCCGCGCACTACTGCTTCGGCACTTTCCATCGCTTGGGCCCCGGTTTCGTCAGCAAATTGCCGCACCCGCCCGGCATTCAGACTCCAAACCCGCACTTCGCGAAACTCCCGCACCAGCCTAAGTGCCTCCAGATGGCTGCGCGCCTGCACTCCCGATCCTACAATACCGAGTACCCGTGCCTCCTTGCGCGCCAGAAGGCGAGTCGATACCGCCGAAACAGCGGCGGTGCGGGCCTCGGTGATGTAGCGGCCGTCCAGGATTGCCTCCGCCTCGCCGGTTACCGGATCGAACAGGATGATCATCGCCTGGTGCGTGCCCAAGCCTCTCTCCGCGTTCCCTCTACAGATGGTCACCAGCTTGGCCCCAAGGGCGGGTAGCGAAGGAACGTACGACGGCATCAGTCCGAATAGCGACGCCTCCCCGCCGAACTCCATTACGGTTCGCACGGGCTGCTTCACTCGTCCGGCTGAGAATTCCACCAGTGCTTGCTCCATGGCCTCGATCAGCTCGGGCATGCGGATACGCGCCCGCACGGCGTCCTCGTCGAAGAATTGCGGCACTCTTTCGCCGCGGTCCAATTGACGTTGGTAGGAAGCGGCATCAAAATAGCCCGACGAAGAGCCAATCAACCCGCCGGCCTCCATCTGCCATTCTTCAAATCCGCTGACGCAAACCCGCCGCCCACTGCCACCCGGCCCGCAGTTGGTGCCATTCAGCGTCCAGTGGTAGACCACGCCTCCTCTCTCGGCGAGCAGGTCGTCCATTCGCACCTGCAAATTCGGGAAGGCCGTCATAAAACCTCGAGCTACCTCCGTAATGGCGTCACGTCCTACTGCCGTCTCGCCGTTGTTGATGCACAGCGATCCGTCTGTCGCGAAAAAGGCGGCAACCCGAGCCGGATCCTGACTGCACCAGGCCTCGGTGTACCGTCTGGCGAAAATTCTGACAGCTTCTGTAAGCATCTGTGGGATTGTAGCGGACAGTGCGGCCGTCTGCCAATCGGTAAATGATACCTTTAGGACGAAGGACCATGCCCGCCCAATCTCGTGATCTTCTAATACGCGCGATTCAATCCGGTGATGTCGCCGCCGTAGACGCGCTGAACCACCAGCACCCGGATCTCCTGAACGCGCCAAACGTCCGTCCCGCCGTAACGTTTGCGCCGGCGGCTGCCTTCGCCGCACATCTCCTGAGTCTGGGCGCGGACCCGAAGGCCGCCGGCCCATGGTGGGCTTCGGGAATCTACTCCCGCACGGTGGCAAGTGACGTCGGAAGGCTTCTCGCAGATCGCGGCGCCGCCCTCAGCGTTCACGCCGCCGCGGGACTCGGGCTGCGAGACCGATTGGCGGAGATGCTTGCGGCCGATCCGTCGCTGATCGACGCCAAAGGGTGCGACGGCTGCACGCCACTCCATTTCTCTCGAGATATCGAGACGGCCCGGCTACTGTTGGAGCACGGCGCCAGGGTGGATGCACGCGATGAGGATCATGAATCCACGCCGGCGCAATGGTTAATCGGTGACGCTCCTGAGGTGTCGCGATTTCTTCTGGAACACGGTGCGGCGCCGGATATTTTTATGGCTGCCGCGCTGGGTGATCTCGGCCTCGCCGAAACGCTCGTTCATGCAGATCGCTCTTGTGTCTCACAACGGATCGGGAGGGGGCCGGATTTTCCACCCATCGGACATAAGGCCAGGGGCGGCACCATTTATCAGTGGACGTTAGCCTTCAATTCCTATCCGCACCAGATCGCGCTGCTCAAAGGACACCGGACGTTGTTCGACTTTCTGTACGCAAACAGCGATGCCGTTACCCGTCTGCTGGTGGATTGTGTCCTCGCCCGCAGGAGCGAAGCGGAAGCAATTGCTGCCGGCAATCCTGGAATGATCGCCTCACTCCCGCCCGCTGATCTGGAACTGGTGGCGCGGTATTGCTGGGAGACGAATACGAACTACGAAGCGGTGAAGCTGATGCTGGACCTTGGATTTCCCGTAGCGCATCCGGAGAGGAGCCATGGCTACACGCCTCTGCACAACGCCGCCTGGGCTGGTTCAGCGGATCTAGTAGACCTCTTGATCGAACGGGGCCACCCGGTTGACATCGTCGACCCCGCATACAAAGCCACCCCGCTCGGCTATGCGATTCACGATTGCACGGTCGCCAAGCGCCATCCGGAAGGCGAGTTTGGCCGCGTTGTCCAATCGCTGCTGCAGGCGGGGAGTCCCTGGGATCCGAAGCTCTACCCCACGGGCGATGCCGGTATCGACGAGGTATTGAAGCGCTACCCTAATTCCGCTCCACCACGATCTTAGGTAATTTGCCGGGTGGTGGCGGGGGAGACATGGGAGGCATCGGCGGCAGAGGAGGCAGCGAGGCGTCTCCCTTTCGCACAATCACTGATCCATGATCCGCGTTCAGGATGATGACCGGTCCGTCGCCGACTCCGCCACGCAGGGAAGCCCCTCGCCCGGAAGTCTCAGCCCGAATCGGGTCGCCAAAATCGTTCTGCACTTCGCCCTTCTGCACAGTGGCGCGCAAGTCAAACTTCGCCGCTAACGGCAGAGCCAGTGAAACCTCTCCATTGCCGGTCCGCACGTCCATCTTCGAAAGCGGAACACGCATCGGCCTCAAATCTATATCGCCGCGCTCAATGGAAAGATCCAACCCTTGCGTAAAGTCGGAGATCTCAATGTCCTTTGAGCGTGCCGTAAGCTGCACAGGACCCACCAGGTTCGAACCACGAAAGTAGCCGCGGGCCATTCGGATCTGTCCAGGTGTCTTCTCGACACGCAGATTCGTGCGGTCTTCGTCAAACCGCAACGGTTTGGCCAGGTTGCGGAACTGCAGATCGCCGCTGTGCGAGCCCGTAATGGTCACCTGCCCTTCCACGTTCTCCATTTCGACGTTTTGTCCACGGCCCTTCACTTCCACCGGCCCCTTCACGTTCACCACCCGGATCAGGTCGCTCTTCCGAAGATCCATGCGTACACTACCGCCGATGTTCTGCACGCGCACTCCCGCGTTGTCGCTGATGATCTCCACGCTCCCGCTCAAATCATTGATGTCGAAATCTCCATATCGTCCGTGGCCTTCCACCGTGGCCCCCCGCGGTACGGAGATTTCCAGATCGGAATTTAAGGTCCTGTCACCAGGAGCGCGGTCCTGGTTGGTGCGGATCACCACCATATCGTTCTGGTTAGTCAACTCAATCGGGGACCGCTGATTCGCATCGTCAGCATCGGACTGCTGCAGAGCGCGAACCGTCTTCCGGCCGCTGACCCTTACTTCATCGGCATCGGTTCCTACTACTCGCGCGTTACCTCGAAAATTTTCAATCAGGACCTTTGGCGTCTTTCCCGTGGCGACTTTCTTTTCCTCTATCGGATAGTCAAAAGCATCGCCAAAATCGCCGATGATCTTCGACCGTATGCTATTCGGCGCCCAATTGCCCGCGTGCCTCTTGACGAAGAATGCCCCCGACCCCACCAGGCACAGGAAGACGATTAACAGCCACTCGCCGCCGGAAAGCCCATGCGTCGCCTGAAAATTGCGGGGCGGGGCGCCCGGCTGCGGCTGCGGTTGATTTGACGCAGCGATCAAAATCTCCGCCAGGCGCAACAAGCCCCAGGCGATCAGGATGAAGGGCCAATAACTCGCCAGCGTATCCAGCACCGAGAATTCGGGCCGGATGTTGTTCAGCAGAAAAATTCCGCCAATCAGGATCAGGATAATTGGGGCAACTACCGAACCGCGTTTCATCGTGGAAGCCCTCCGCCCTGTGCCGCACCCGCCCGCTCAACCAGCTTCATCAGTCCGATGACGATAATCAACACCGGCCAGGTGCGGCCGAAGCTGACCGGTCCAAAATGGTCAATTGCAAACAATATGCCTAGCGTGATCAGGATGACCGGACCGCGAATCGCTCTTGCCAGATCAGCGTTCACGGTTCACCCCGCCCGCCGCCAGCCGCGCATAAAGCATGTAGACGCCCAGTAGAATCAGGAATAAAGGCCAGTAACGCAGAATCTGATAAAGCCGTACTATTTCCAGGTTGTTCAATAGAAAGATAACGCCCACGCCAATTAGGATGATGGGAGCGATGGGCAAGCCTGACGCCTGATGATGCAACGGAACCACACTCGAGAATTCGTCTACGGGCTCTCCGCGCAGCCTCTTGCTCGCGGTGTGATAAGCCTCGAACGGCATATAGATTACCCACAGCGCCGTAAGCATTCCAAACAGCGGCTCCAGCCCGCCGGCGGCTCCGGAGCTCAGGATGCTGATCAACGTACCCAGAATCACCACGTGGATCAGGCCCTTGGCATACTGCCCGTTGTAGATCGCGCCCACGCCGGGAATCAGGCCGAGAATAAAAGCCAGCCCCGGTGAAGGCGCGGAGCCTGCTGCCGAAGCTGTATAAGGTGTGGCGCCCGGACGCGGAGCCGTATACGGCGAATAGGCCGCCTGCGGATCCGGCGCCGGAGGCGTCTCGGGAACTACATGTTCTTCACAAACAATGGCGCCCATACTGGTTCGCTGGCACGCTGGGCACAATGGCTTACCACAGGTTCTGCAGTACGCTGTTGCCGCCTCTGGATGATTTGCGCAATTCATTTTCTGCCCTGCCCCTCTGCAGGTTTACTTCCTACACCCGTATTTCCTACACCTGTATTTCCTACACCCGATGCACTCCGATCCGCATCTTCCGGTTCCGTCCATTCCTTGTACCGGGACTGGACTTCATAGACGAGCCGGATGCTCTCGTAATACTGCAACGCCCGCTGCCACGAGCGATGCACACGGTCATCAGCCGCCGCCCAAATTTTCTCCGGGCTTAGGTCCGCTGCCTTCAACTGCCGCGGTTCGATTCCCGCAAACCGCGCCACCATGGAGAAGGAGAGAATCGTCATCGCCATTCCCA
>JBDUEM010000125.1:0-19974 GCA_040002435.1 Bryobacteraceae bacterium | reverse complement strand
CAACTGCTGAGCAACATGCGGATGCCTTCCGCCGTGACCGGCTGAGATTCGCAAACTGCGATTGTCGATTTTTTCTGGGTCTCGATCATCATATAAACTGGTGGGTACGTATTGGGAGCTTCTGGTCTCGGATCACACGCTACTGTCGAATCGCTGCTTTGTCGCCGCTGTCGGCAGTCACGCTGGCCCAGCTCCTGAAATGCATATCGGCAGCCAGTAGTAATGATTGAGTGAAAAACGGGGACCCGTACTCTCAAGTTTTCTGTGTATGCCGCCGAAGTAGTGATTGAGCGGCGGTGCCGGAGAAAAGTCTAATCTAAGATGCCCATCATCGACGCAAGGTATTACAAGACCCTGGTTATCTGCCCCAACAAGGCCATGGCCAGCGAGCTGGCGCCGATGCTTGCCTACGGGTTGCCGCTCGCCCCGGTCCACGTAGCCTCCGATTATCCTGCCCGCCGTTCCCTGGCCGAACTGCTGAAAAAGGCGGATCCGAAGCTTTGCTTTCTCGACTTTTCGACTAATCTCGAGATGGCCCTCGCCACCGCTGCCGAATTGCAGGCACTGAATTCCGGGCTGCCTGTGGTCGCTTTGCTTCCGGGCAACAATCCGGATCTGATCTTGCGGTGCCTGCGGCAGGGCGCGGCGGATTTTCTGATCCGCCCCTTTACCAGCGACCAGATCGATTCAGCGGTGGAGAAGGTAGCGAGGCAGATTCCGCCCCCCTCGGCGCGCGTCAGCAGCGCTAAGACGGTAGCCGTGTTTCCGGCCAAGGGAGCTTGCGGAGCGACAACGGTCGCCTGTAACCTGGCCATTCAGAGTAAGCGCCTGGGCGCGAAGCGAATCCTGCTGGCCGATCTGGATCCGATCACCGGTACGGTATCGTTTCTGTTGAAACTGAAGTCCAGCTACAGCTTTATGGATGTGCTCAGCCGCCAGGGAACACTGGATGGCGACCTCTGGAAGCAGATGGTCACCGTCTACCAGGGAATCGACGTGCTGCTCTCACCCGAAAACCTGATGGACGGGCTCGACGAGCTGGCGGACGCCGGTCCCATTCTGGACTACGCCCAATCGATGTACGAAACCATTATTGTGGATTGCGGCAGTTCCTTCACCAACTGGAATCTCTCGACTGCACTGCTGTGCGACGAACTAGTAGTGGTCACCACCAACGAATTGCCCGCGCTGCAATCGACGCAAAGAGCCCTCGCCTGGTTTGAGCAGCACCGTATCGACCAGGGCAAGATTCGCGTGGTGGTGAATCGGTATGAGCGCGAAATCGGACTCAATAGCGACGTGATCAGCAGCGTCCTGCAGACGGACATTTACCAGGTTGTTCCCGCCGATTACGAAGCGGTACAGAAATCGCAGATGGAGGGCAAACCGCTGCCTGCGGGAAGCGTCGCAGCCAAAGGCTTGGCGGCCCTGGCAGACAAGATCTGGGTAAAGAAGGACAAGTCACAGGAGAAGAAGTCTTCCTCGTTGACCGGTGGCTTCAAATCCCTGTTTTCCAGAACTGGCTCCTAAAACAATCCTCACAGCGAGAGGCCGGTCCGCTCGAAATACAAGTGCGCGAGCCCAAAATCCAACGCGAGCCAAAATTCAAATGGATATCGAGCAACTGGCGCAGCGTCAACTGAGCGACTACGACCGTCATCAACCCGGCAGCCTGTTCCAGAGCGCCATCAAGATGAGCATTCCCGACGCCTATGCGCTGCAAAGGGCTGTGGTGCTGCTGCGGGAGGCGCGGGGCGAGGCGGTGGCGGGATATAAGATCGGCTGCGTCAGCCGTGCCGTACAAGACCAACTGGGGCTGGACCGTCCCGTGTTTGGCCACGTCTTCGAAACCGAGATGCGAAGGTCGGGAGTCGTACTGGATCCGGCCCACTTTGAAGGCCTCGCGATTGAGGGAGAATTGGCGGTGCGCATGGCCAGGGATATTCCAAGTGCGGAGTGGCTGCTGCGCCATCCGGAGGAGGCCGTCTGCTCGTTCTTCGCCGTGATTGAGCTTCACAACTACGTGTTCCGCAGAACGCCGCGCACGGCACAGGAACTCATCGCCAACAACGCCATCCATGCCGGCGTAGTTGTACCCGCATCAGAGCCGCCGCTCAGTCAACCAGACGTTCTGATAAGCGCCTCTATCACCGTATCGAAGAATGGATTTGTGCTTGGTTCGGCCGATGGCACAGCGTTGCCCGGAGGGCCGTTGGGCGGTGTAGTGCGCCTTGTCGAGCATCTGGCGGCGTTTGGGTGCATCCTGCGGCGCGGCCAAATCGTTCTCACAGGCTCTCCGCTTCCGCTCTATCCGGTGGCGCCGGGCGATGGAATCCAGGTCAGCGGAGATGGTTCGCAAACCCTCAGCTGCCTCATCTCGAGGCCGAATTAAGTAACGCTGCCTACTTGACGTTAATGGTTCCGCGGCAGTTCTTAGCGCCGCACTTGCAAATCACTCTCTCCACGTTCTTGGCGAAGTGATAGTCGATGGTCAGTTCTTCACCCTTGGCAATCGGCCTCTTGCACATGTACAGAATATGGCCCTGCGTCACCCAGGCATAAACGTTGGGATCGCAGCAATGGTTGACGTATTCGGCGCCGCTGCCGCCGACGGTTCCGTCCAGCGTCCAGTAACTGTCCAGCGTGAACATGTAATGCAGCGGCCCTTCCGAGCGGCGTTTGGTCTCCCGGCGGTTGATGCGTTCGCCGGTATACTCCATGATCTTCTTGCCGGACGGAATCGGCTCGTCGGCATAGACCCCCCAACGGTGAATCTTGGAGGGGCCTACGCGGAGCCGGTAACGAGCGTACTTCGGGTTGATCTCAGGTACTGTGGCAGGTAGATCGGATTTCTTGCTTGGCGGCATCAGTCTAGATGAACAAGATACAGGCGTCTGTCTGACAAATCAACTGGCTCTCATCCGAAGGAGTCAGAATTCTTCTTCGGCTGCACTCTTTTTCTTGCTCTTGCGCCGGAGAATAATTACTCCCACACAAAGTACCAGAAGTACGCCTGCCACAATCTGAACTGTTTCCGGTGTCATGATGCAATCCTCTCTACCTGCCTCTAGATTTTAGGCGCCTGTCTTCTGCTTGAGCACGTCTATCAGTTCCTTGACGGCCGCCGCACTCTTGTCCAGCATCGCCTGCTCTTCGGGGCTGAGTTGAATAGTATAAATCTTCTCGATGCCGCGCGCACCTAATTTTACGGGCACACCCACGAACAGACCATTAACACCGTATTCGCCTTCAAGTAGCGCGGCGCATGGCAATACTTTCTTCTTGTCCTTCAGAATGGACTCGACCATCTCGACGGTGGCGGCCGAAGGAGCATAGTAGGCGCTGCCGGTCTTCAGGTACTTCACGATTTCGGCGCCGCCATCCCTGGCGCGCTGCACCAGCCGATCGATGGTGGCCTTGTCGAGAAGCTCCGTCAACGGAATGCCGGAGACGCTGGAAAGACGAACCAGCGGCACCATGGTGTCGCCGTGGCCGCCCAGCACCATCGCCGTCACATTCTCAAACGATACGCCAAGCTCTTCGGCAATGAAGGTCCGGAAGCGGGCCGTATCGAGGACGCCGGCCATCCCGATCACGCGATTCTTGCTGAACTGGGAAACCTGCTGCGCGGTCCAGCACATTGCATCCAGTGGATTGGTAACCAGGATGAGAATGCAGTTCGGGGAGTACTTCACGGCCTGCTCGGTGGCGGTTCGCACCACCTCGTAATTAGCAACGAGAAGGTCGTCGCGGCTCATCCCGGGCTTTCGCGGAAATCCCGCCGTGATAACAACGATGTCGGAATTCGCGGTGGCCTCGTAGCTATTGGCCCCCGTAATGCTGACGTCATAGCCCTCCACAGGACCGGACTCAAGAAGGTCGAGGGCTTTGCCCTGGGGCACACCCTCCACTACATCGACCAGAACCACGTCGGCCAATTCCTTGTCCGCGATCCGCAGAGCGCAATTGGCGCCTACATTGCCGGCGCCTACAACAGTGACTTTTTTTCTCATAGACCCTTATAGAAGTGTTTTGACTGCTCGAATTGTGAATTATAGCGCCTCAGTCCGCAGCGTTCCGCTTCAGCAGTCCACTGACAAATTGGAGACTCGGCTCCACCAGAGACCACGAACCCGGCCAGAAGCAGAGATCGACGCACCACCATTCTATATTCGGAACGGCCAGCAAGTGTGGGGTCAGTCCCTTGAAGTCCACCAGTCCTTCGCCGAAGGGGCGGTGCGTGCTGGTTTCGTCGGCGTGAAGCGTGCCGTCGGAATCGATCAGGTGGATGGCGCCGATACGCCCTTTTAACAGCTGCAGAAACTCGTGGACTCCCCCGGCGAGTATCTCTTTTGGGCAGTGTTGCCGGGCGCCCACCACGCCGCACATATAGGCATGCGAGGTATCGAACATCACGCTGAAGTTGGGATGGTTCACCCGCTCGTGCATGGACAGCACTTCCGAAGGCTTGTTGAAGGCGAAGCCGGGCTCGAACTCCCACACAAGGCGGGTGCCATACTTCTCGGCGATCGCGGCCGCGTCCCGCCAGACGCTTGCCAGGCGCTCGAACGCGGGTTTGTATTCGTTATCGGGGATGGAACCGGGAGCCGCCACCGAATCGACGCGAATGGCGGGACTGCCGATATCGACACACATTTCCACACACCGTTCGAAGAGTTCGAGGTAAGACCGCTTGTGGCCGACCGTGATGGGATTGACGGAACTGAGGTCGGCGGCATATCCGGAAACACCCAGTTTGTGGGCGTTGAGAAACTCCACCAATTCCGCGCGGGAATCGGCGTTGGGGTAGTGATCGAGCGTGATGTGCGGAGGGAAGCCGCAGATTTCAATCCCGTCGTACCCGGCATCGGAAAGGCGCGCGACGGTCTTTTCAAAGGGGATCGGATGATCGGAGTAAGGGCCGAAGGAGAACGCCCAGCTACCCATTGATATTTTCATATGCCTCCACGATGGCGCTCCTGCCGCAACAGACCCAATCGCTATTTTACGCGCGGCGCCTGGGAATTTCAGGGATTGCGGAATCAGAGATACGGCGGGTTGGATGACGCCGGCCCGCGTCGGGCCGGGCCCGCTTCCCCCAAAACTATCGGAATGTCGGGCTTGCGGTTTGTCACCATTTCCCGGTGGTGCAGTCATAGAGCTGAAACTAAAATCGGCTATTCTAGATAGTAGAGTTAGGGTCTTTAAGAATTTTGCGTTGGAACCTGAAATGCTAGCCCCGCGGTAGCCGCTCCCGGTCTATCCAACCAAACAGGAAGGTGAGGAAAAAATGAGAAAACTAGCCGTTTTATTTCTATGCTGCACGATTCTGTGCAGCGTAAGTGCCTTTGCGCAATCGGTGGCCGGTTTGGGAGCCATTTCGGGAACAGTCCGCGACGCCTCTGGCGCTGCGATTGGCGATGCCCAGGTGGTCGTGGCCAACGAGGCAAGAGGAATCAGGCGGACGCTCACCACTACTGACGCCGGCGCCTTCACGGCGTCATCGCTAGTACCGGCGGAGGGTTATTCGATCACGATCACAAAGGCGGGTTTCAGCGACTATACTCTGAAGAACGTGCAGGTGATGGTTGGTCAGAACGTAGGGCTCGACGCGCTGCTCTCCGTGGCCGGTGCCAGCACCCAGATCTCGGTGGAAGCAGTGGCGCCAATTGTGGATTCCACCAAGACGGACGTTTCGGTGGTGGTCGGGGCAACACAAATCCAGGACCTCCCCATCAACGGGCGCCGCGTGGACTCCTTTGCCTTGCTGGCGCCCGCCGTCGTGCCGGACGGAAACTTCGGTCTGATTTCGTTCCGCGGCATAGCGGGTGGAAACTCGTTCCTCACCGATGGAAACGACACAACCCAGCAATACTACAACGAAAATGCGGGAAGGACCCGGATCGCCTCGCAAATTTCCCAGGACGCAGTGCAGGAGTTTCAGGTAGTTTCCAACAATTATTCAGCGGAATTCGGCCATGCCACGGGCGGCGTGATCAACACGGTGACGAAGAGCGGCAGCAATGATCTTCACGGGTCAGCCTACTGGTTCTTCCGCAACCAGGAGTTCAACGCCAAGGATACCTTCACGGCGATCAATCCCCAGGAAAAGCGCAATCAGTTTGGCGCGAGCGCCGGCGGCAAGATTCTGAAGGATAAGCTGTTTTACTTCTTCAACTATGAAGGGATGCGCCGGGAATTCCCATTGATCGCATCGATTACTTCAGCCGGAAATCCGTTGTTCAGTACGACGGGCAACTTTATCGGGACGTGCGCGGCAACTGCCGCTCTCCCCGTCACGCAGGCACAGTGCGACACGGCGAGGAGTTTCCTGAACCGCCAGTTCCAGACTCTGCCGCGTACCGCCAATCAGGACCTGGGCTTCGGCAAACTGGATTGGCGGCCTACGGAAAGGAATTCCTTCAGCGCCAGCCTGAACGTTCTCCGCTGGGTTTCTCCGAACGGGCTGCAAACACAGGCTGTGCTTAACAATGGAAACGGCGTCGGCAACAATGCGAACTCGTCGGTGCGGTCCAAATACGGCCGGCTGGCCTGGACATCCATCGTCACCAACAGCATGATAAACGAATTCCGCTTCGGCTGGTTTAAGGACAAGCAGTTCGACTATCCAAACGACGCGCTGGCGATCCCCGGTATCGGATTCCTGGGAATCAGCATCACTGGGCAATCCAATTTGGGAACTGCCACCGACTACCCCCGAACGAATCCCAGCGAAAACCGCTACGAATTCGCGGATACGCTCACGTGGGTAAAAGGAAAACATTCGTTGAAGGTTGGTTTTGACATCTTCCGCACGGAAGACTACACAAATCTGCTGTTCAATCGTACGGGAACCTATAGCTTCCCCAGCTTCACAGCGCTCGCCTATAATCTCAGCGGGAATACCACCGGCAGCAAGGACTGGCTAACCTTCACGCAGGCTATCGGAAATCCGATTGTAGACTTCTTCATCAAGGACTACAGCTTCTTTGTCCAGGATCAATATAAGGTGACGCCGCGGTTGATGGTGAATGTGGGACTTCGCTACGACTACACCGACATTCCACAACCGACGGTGACCAATCCGGATTACCCCGCTACGGGGCGTATCCCCACCAACGGCAAGCAGTTCGGCCCGCGGATCGGTTTCGCGTACTCGCTGGACGACCAGAGCAAGACGGTGGTCCGGGCCGGCTACGGGCTGTTCCACGGCCGGTATCCAGGCGGCCTGATTAATACTTTCTTCCTCGGAAATGGCCTCTATCAGAAATCGATTTCGCTCAATTCCTCGGCTGCCACCGACAAGGCGGCGGGCCCGGTGTTTCCGAATGTCCTGCCAAACACCGGCAGCTTCAATCCGCCGGCCGGATCGGTCAGCTTGAACATCGCCTCAAACAACTTCCGGACGCCATACACGCAGCAGGCCGATATCGCCATCGAACGCCAGCTCACCTCCGATCTTGCCTTGACGGTCTCCTACATCTGGAGCCGCGGCTTGCATCTCACGTCGGTGGATGATGTGAATATCGGCGCCCCGGGGCCCGTTGTCACCTACCGCATCAACGACGCCAGCGGCAATCAGACCGGCAGCTATTCTACACCGGTGTATGTTCGCCAGAATCGTGTGGATACCCGTTACTCTCGCATTAATGTGGTCGGGTCGGGCATAAACAGCTGGTATAACGGCTTGGCAACACAGCTAAACAAACGCATGTCTCACGGCGTCACCGGGTCGGTGTCCTATACCTGGTCGCATGCCATCGATAACGGCCAGGGCGGCGCCGGTACGCCGAACATTTTTGCCAGCGGCGGCCCGCAAAACTTCATTCCGGGTGACTACAACGCAGACAAGGGCAGTTCGCTGCTCGACATCCGTCACCGGTTTGTCGCGGGAATGGTCTGGAACCCGGTTTTCACTCACAATAGCGATGTGATTTCCCGCTACCTGATCAACAATTGGGGCTTGTCGGCTGTGGGAACGCTCTCTTCCTCGCCGGCCGTATCGCCGACGGTGCAGATTTCCTCCGCCTTTGCGCCGGCTCCTTTCACAGCAGCCTTCACAAACAGTTTGAACGGCTACGCCACGGGCGGCTTGAATAACCGGGTTCCGTTCCTCCCGGTGAACAGCATTTTGGTGGGCAAGATTGAAAGGCTCGATCTGAGGCTCACCAAGGCCTTTCCCATTAACGACCGCTTCAAGGCGATGTTCACCTTCGATGCGTTCAACGTTTTCAATCACCGCTATTTCACCAGCGTCAATCAGAGAACCTACATCGGCAGCGTAGTTAATGGTGCGCCGGTGCTGAATCCGGATCTCACCAGCGGCGTCGGCACCGCTTCACAGGGCTTTCCGGACGGTACCAATGCACGCAGGCTGCAGCTGGGCTTGCGCTTGAACTGGTAGCTTCTTTCTTTCGAAAAAAATCGACGGGCGGATCGCAAGATCCGCCCGTTCTTGCTTTACAATCAGATAAATGCAAACATCTTTTCGACTCGACGGGAAAAAGGTTCTCGTCACGGGCGGCGCCAGCGGTATCGGAGAAGCGGTCAGCCGCGTATTTACGGATGCCGGCGCATCGGTGGTGATCGCCGACATCGACAAATTGAAAGCCGAGGCGCTAACCGCGGAGCTGCCTCGCGCGTCCATGGTGATGTGCGATATCACCGATGAAACATCGGTGAAGCAGGCATTCGCGGGTCTTGGTAGTCTGGACGTACTGATCAACAACGCAGGAATCGGATTAGTAGGAGGCGTGGAAGAGACTGAGCTGTCAGACTTTCAGCGGATCTTTCGCGTCAATGTGGAGGGCGCATTTCTGGTCACCAAGCATGCGGTGCCGCTTATTGTGGCCTCTCACGGATCGATTGTGAACATCGGGTCGGTAGCGGGCCTGATCGGAGTGAAGAAGCGTTTTGCTTATTGTGGGACAAAAGGCGCCATCGTGGCGATGACGCGACAGCTTGCGGTGGATTACCCCACCCAGTTCCGGGTGAACTGCATTTGCCCTGGAACGGTCGATACGCCGTTCGTGGAAGGGTATTTGGAAAAGTATCACAAGCACGAGAAAGCCGAAATGAGACAGCAGTTGAACCAAAGACAGCCGATTGGCCGGCTGGGCCAACCGATGGAAATTGCCAACCTGGCGCTGTATCTTTCGTCCCAGGAAGCAGGGTTTGTGAATGGATCGGTGATACCGATCGACGGCGGTTGGACCGCAGCCTGATGTACTATAGTTTTTCGCCCGTTTTGCCGATAAGAAAGCTAGCTACACTTAGAACAAAGTGTGCTACAAATGTTACGGTGGTGATCGGTGGTTAGCTGATCACCCAAACTGTGGTTAGTTGATAAGCCCAACAGAGATAAGGATGTAGAAACTAGGAAAATGCGTCTCACCCCCCTGCCGCGTTATTTTATCCTGCTGCTGTCTGTCTTCCTGATCGCGGGAACCTCGTTTGGCATGTCTTCCAGAAGGAAGAAGGCCAACCGGAACTCGAAACCAGTGGTTGCCAAGCCCCTCACCAAACCGCCGAACGCGGCGAAAGAATTACGAAGGCACCGAGCCCGTCCCAAGCATGCCAATTCCTTTGTACCGGCGGGCGCGCGCGTGGGATCGGGTCCCTGGAAAGAGCCGACTTTCGCCGATTCTACCGTGGGCGACCTGATCGATGGTGAAGATCTGGTAGTCCGGCGTGCGGCAGTGGAGGCTCTCGGGCCATTCAACGGTACGGTTGTGGTGGCGGACCCGTCCACCGGCCGGATTCTGACGATTGTCAATCAGAAACTGGCGCTGAAGAGCGGATTCCAGCCGTGCTCGACCATCAAGATTGTGGCGGCACTGGCAGGCTTGAGCGAAGGGATTATCGACCGCAGCACTGCGATGCGCCTTTACGGCCGCACGAGCATGAACCTCACCAACGCCCTGGCGCACTCCAACAACAACTACTTCGCCAACGTAGGGGTCAAGCTGGGCTTTGAGAAGGTGAGCTATTACGCGCGGTTGTTCGGCCTGGGGGAAAAGGCGGGCCTGAACATCGACGGGGAGCAACCGGGTTCGCTGCCGGCAGCGCCTCCGAAGAACGGCGGCATGGGGATGATGACCAGCTTCGGGGAAGGCATTGCGCTTACGCCGCTGCAGCTAACGGGGCTTGTCTCGGCAGTCGCAAACGGCGGGACGCTCTATTATCTCCAACATCCGGCGAATTTGAGTGAACTCGAGAAATTTGTCCCTCGTGTGAAGCGCCACCTGGCGATTCAGGAATCCATCCCCGAGGTGAAGCCCGGGATGATGGGTGCAGTGGAATACGGCACCGCGAGACGCGCCAACTACGACCCGAACGAGCCGATCTTCGGCAAGACGGGAACCTGCACAGACAGTGCCACACCGACTCATCTGGGCTGGTTCGGATCGTTTAACGACGTTCTGAACAAGAAGCTCACGGTCGTGGTTCTGTTGACCGGCGGCCGGCCTGTGAATGGACCAGTAGCAGCGGGAGTGGCAGGGAACGTCTACCGCAATCTATCGCAGCAGAACTACTTCGCCCAGCACCGGACCATCTCTCCTGTGGCGATGATCACCGGCGGATCTTAAGCCGGTATTTGGACTACAGACGCTTCTCAGCAATGCGAGGCCGGGGCCTCGCTGCGGACCTCAGAGTCCGCCCTCCGGGCTATCCTGCCACTTTCGCCGGGGCTAGCGCATATTCACCCATAGCGGCTTTCAGCTTTTCCAAACCCTGACCGGTCACACTGGAGATCTCGAAAAACGGGAGGTTCTCCGCGGCAGCCAAACTTCGTACGGACGCCAAGCGCTCCGCATCCTGTGCGACATCCACCTTCGCAGCAACCAGAATCATCGGCTTCTTCAGCAGTTCTTCGCTGAACTGGGCCAGCTCTTCCATCACGATGCGAAAGTCCTGCACTGGGTCGCGGCCCGTCGTTTCGGAAACATCCAGCAGATGAACCAACAGCCGGGTACGTTCGATATGCCGCAGAAACTGGACGCCCAGACCATGTCCCAGGTGCGCCCCTTCGATCAGTCCCGGGATATCCGCCACTACAAAGCTCTTGTCGTCCTCGATGCTGACCACGCCCAGGTTCGGAACCAGAGTGGTGAACGGGTAATCGGCAATCTTCGGCTTGGCGGCGGAAATTCTGGAGATCAGGGTGGACTTCCCGGCATTGGGGAAGCCAACCAGCCCAACGTCGGCCAATAGCTTGAGTTCCAGGCGGAGCTTCTTTTCCTCGCCTGGCTTTCCGTCTTCGTGTTCCGCTGGAGCCTGGTGCGTAGAGCTTACGAAGCGGGCATTGCCGCGGCCGCCACGGCCTCCCTTGGCGATAATCTCGGTCTGGCCGCTCCTGGTGAAATCAAAGAGCTGCTCCCCTGTCTCGTCGTCATAAACAACAGTTCCGATGGGCACTGAGAGTTCGACATCAAAGCCCTCCTTTCCCTTACAATTGCTCCCTTCGCCGTGCCTGCCCCGCTGCGCCGCGTGTTCCGGGTTGAAACGAAAATGCAGAAGTGTATTGTAATGCTCGCTGGCGACCATGGTGACGCTGCCGCCGCGACCACCGTCGCCGCCGCTCGGTCCGCCGCGCGGAACGTATTTCTCTCGCCGGAAGGCAAGGCAGCCGTTACCGCCGTCGCCCGCCTTCACCTTGATTCTTACTTCATCGATAAACATTTGGAGGAAACGAAAAAGGACCGCGCGGTCTCAACCGGCGGCCCTTGGATTTTGCTGGAGACCGTGATTACCGCTAAGCTTCGACGGGTTCTGCTACTTCGGTCTTGATGCTGATGAACTTTCCCATGCGGCCACGATCACGAAACTCAACAATACCGGTGAGCTTGGCAAACAGGGTGTCGTCTTTGCCCATGCCGACATTCTCGCCCGCTTTGTACTTGGAACCGCGCTGGCGCACCAGGATGGAACCACCTGTCACGATCTCTCCGCCGAACCGTTTGATGCCAAGCCGCTGTGCATTTGAGTCGCGGCCATTTTTGGAACTGCCTAAACCTTTTTTATGTGCCATTGATCTACTCCAAGCCTAAACGAAAACGTCGTTGACCGTCACCTCGGTGAAGTTCTGACGATGACCCTGCGTACGCCTGTACTGCTTCTTCCTCTTGAACTTGAATACGATGACCTTTTCGCCGCGGCCATGACCGGAAATGGTCGCAACCACTTTTGCATTGGCAAGGCCGCTGCCCGTGATGAATTCGCCCGCTGCGCTGGAAACCGCCAGAAGACCGCCGAATTCCACTTCCGAGCCAACCTCGGCGGCGATGCTTTCCACCTGAAGTTTATCGCCCGGCGCAACACGATACTGCTTGCCGCCAGTCTGAATTACTGCGTACATAGGAACCTCTTGTTGAATTGACTTTCCGGTAGGCTACGTGAAGAAGCACAAACCAGGGGCACACTTTTGAAGAGCCCCAACTAAGAATTCTACAACATTTTAGACTCAAGTGCCACGATTTCTCGGAGTTCACTTGAGAACATTGTGCCTGCTTCTATACTTACGTACTGGTACGCCATTGTTAAAAACTCCTAGGGATTGATCCTAGTGTTAGAATCTTATAGATCTTAAGTCCTGTCCATTATGACCGTCGATCAGATCCACGTGCTGCTTGTGGAAGACAATCTAGGAGACGCACGGCTTCTTCGTGAAGCCGTCAAGGATGCCGCGGGCATCTCAATTCGCCTCACGCACGAAGAAACACTGCAGCGCGGTCTGAAGCGTCTAAGCCAGGAATCCTTCGACGTCGTCATGCTCGATTTGTCCCTGCCTGACGCGGAAGGGCTTGAGACCCTGGAACGGACACATACTCATTCGCCGAATGTCCCAATCGTCGTACTGACCGGGCTGGACGACGAAGCATTGGCTGTCCGTGCGGTGCGGGAAGGGGCACAGGACTACCTTGTCAAGGGCCAGGTGACGGGCCAGGTGCTGGTCCGCGCCATGCGCTATGCAACAGAGCGCAAGCGCGCGGTGGAAGAATTAAGGCGCAGCGAAGAGTATTTCCGTTCCTTGATTGAGAACTCGCTGGATATTATCACAGTGCTCAACGACGCCGGCATGATTCAATACAGCAGTCCTTCGCTCGAGCGTACGCTCGGTTATCGTCCGGCTGCCTTAACCGGAGCCAATCTGCTCGATCTTGTTCATCCCGACGATCGTCCGGCCATTCTGGAGAGACTGAGTGGCGACATCCTGCCCTCGCAATTCCAGTTCCGGATGTGGCATCGCGACGCGTCGTGGCGGGTCCTGGAAGCGATTGGGAAGCGAGTGGCCGGCGCCTCCCAACTGGGAGGGTTCGTCATCAATTCCCGCGATATCACCGAGCGGACTCAAGCCAGTGAAGCGCTGCGCGAAGCCAATGAAACTCTGCGGGCTGTGATTGAGACCTCTCCGCTGGCCATCTATTTGCTCGATCCGCAGGGGAACGCACGAATCTGGAACCGCGCCGCGGAAACCATTTTCGGATTCGCTGCGGAACATGTGATCAACAAGCCATTGCCCATCATCTTTCCGGGGCGAAACGCCGATTTCCGGGCGCGGCTGGACGCGTGCATTCGAGGAAATCCGCTGCTCGGCGAGGAGGAAAGTTTCCAGCGCCGGGATGGCTCGGCGGTGGAAGTCAGTATGTGGAGCGCCCAGGTGCGCGACGGCAACGGAGTGGTCACTGGAATCGTCACCGCGATCGCTGACAACACGGAGCGCAAGAAGCTGGAGGAGCAATTCCGCCAGTCGCAGAAGATGGAGGCGGTGGGCAGGCTGGCCGGCGGGGTAGCGCACGACTTCAACAATTTGCTTACGGTCATCACCGGGTATTGCCAGATGATGTCGGATCAGCTTCCGCCGCGGGATGCGATAACCGAGGATCTGCGGCAGGTTCTCAAGGCGGCGGATCGCGCCACAACGCTCACCAAGCAATTGCTGGCTTTCAGCAGACAGCAGATGGTCGTCCCCAAGGTGGTCGCACTGGACGAACTGGTCCGCGATATGGATCACATGCTCAAGCGGCTGGGCGGTGAAGAAATTGAGCTCCAGATTCAGGGCGTCTGCGGCAAAGTCCGGGTGGACCCGGGACAAATCGAGCAGGTGGTTGTCAATCTCGCGGTCAATGCGCGGGATGCCATGCCGCGAGGCGGAAAACTCGTGATCGAGACGGTCGATCGCGACCTCGACGATTTCTCGGCGCGATCCATGCCGGATTTGCCGCCGGGCCCCTATGTGCTTCTCGCCGTCAGCGACACCGGGACCGGTATGGACGCCGTCACGCAGTCGCATTTGTTCGAGCCGTTCTTCACCACCAAGGAACGCGGCCGCGGCACAGGATTGGGACTGTCCACCAGCTACGGCATTGTCAAGCAAAACCACGGGACCATCATGGTGTATTCCGAGCCCGGCCTGGGGAGCACCTTCAAGATCTACCTGCCGCGCATCGACGAACCCACCGATGTGCCGCTGAAGCTGGAACCCGACAAGGTCAAGCTCGGCGGCTGCGAAACCGTATTGGTAGTCGAGGACGATGAAGGGGTGCGCCGCGTACTTCTGAAAATGCTCAACCAGGCGGGCTACGAAGTGATCGGCGCGCGCGACGGCGAGGAAGCGATTGAGCTGTGCCGGTCCCGCGGTGCTGCCTCCGTGCAGGTTCTGATTACCGACGTCGTGATGCCCAAGATGGGAGGGCGGGAATTGGCGTCTCGCCTGCGTAAACTGACGCCCGGCCTGCGGGCCCTGTTCGTCTCCGGCTATGCGGATACCGTCGTTCTCCATCATGGCGTGCTCGAAGCGGATACCCATTTCCTGCAAAAGCCGTTTACGATGGAGCAGCTCGGCAGGAAAGTACGGGAAGTGCTGGAGACACGGGCCGCGGATCTGCTATTCTGACAGGGTATGGCAATTCCGAATGTAAAGCGTTTTCGTATTAGCAGCCCCGATGGAGCCGACACGGCCACCCTCATGGCC
Organism: Bryobacteraceae bacterium; assembly: GCA_040002435.1. Lineage (GTDB taxonomy): Bacteria > Acidobacteriota > Terriglobia > Bryobacterales > Bryobacteraceae > JANXXV01. Next base: position 5,000 of record JBDUEM010000125.1, on the reverse strand, counting down.
GTCCTCCCCAAAGATTGCGATGTGGATGCGTACCTGAAAGAGGCCACTTCGCGGTTTGACTGGAAGGCTCACAAGGACGCCAAGGCCGCTCAGTTCAAGATCCGCGTCGGCCAGCAGAAACAGAAGAAAGCCAAGTAATCCAGATTATTCGAGGCGGGTCTTCAAACTACGAAGCGCCCGCAGACTCTCCTGCGCAACTTCCGGATCGGGGTCTTTCGTCAAGGTATCGAGCGGTGCGATCGAGGTTTGGTCGCCGCTCACTGCCAGGATATGAGAGATCCCGATTTTCTCGTCTCTGGTCCCGTGCAGCGCCGCGTCGTTGACTGCGGCTCTCATTACAGGAACCCGCGCCAGCTCAGTGAGGTACGCTTCCGCGATCTGGTGGCGCTGTTTGGAATTCAGAGTGTCGATGAGATATTGCGCGGGCGAAAATTGCGAGATTTCGGTATTGCCCAGGCTCACCAGCGCAAAAGCCTGCGCCAGGCGCGGCGGCGCTTTCCGTTCCGCATCGAAAGACGTCTGGATCGTGGCCAGATCCGCCGGATCCTTTAGCCGCGCATATCCTTCAAAGGCAGCAGCGCGAATGCCGTCGTCTTTGTCGTGTGTCGCCTTCTCAAAGTAACCCCGGTTCTCCGGAAGAGGGACCATAGCCAGCGCGGACAGTGCAGCGCGGCGAATCTTGGTATTCCGCGCGCGGTCGTAGGCCTTCTGCAGTTCAGGATTGGCTTCCTTGCTCATCAACAGTCCCACCGTTTCCAATGCCGCCACTTGGATCTTCTCGTTCGGATCCCGAAGCAGAAAGGTGATTTTGGGAGCAATGTCCGGGTCGCGCATCTTTTGCAGCGCCATTAACGATTCGTAGATTACCGTGTCATCCTTTGCGCGCAGCGCTTCGAGAAGATCCGGAATGGCTGCCTTTCCCCGCAGAATTCCGACGGCGCGGGCCGCCCCCGCCCGGGACTCCATGCTCGCCCCTCCGCGGGCAAGTCGGCCCAGCGCGGCGATCACCTCGTCGGGGACAAGCACGTAGACCGGAATGATCTGCTCGTCCTTCTCAACGAATTTGCTTTTGATAATGCTGCTCAGCCGCTGGACAGTGCTGGTTTGGAGATAACCCGGCAAATAGAAATTGACCAGACCGTCCGTGGCGTAAGCCTGAACGGAGGCATCATTATCTTTTGTTGCCTGGACCAGCGCGTCGATACTGTTCCGCCCGCCGATCTCCGCGATGGCCTTTGCCACTTCCACGCGCACGTTGTTATCCGCGTCGGCGAGAAGGGGCTTCAGCTTGTCGATGGCGCCCGGACCCTCCTTGGCCGTCTCGCGAACAGCCTTGGCGCGCTCCTTGGCATCGGCACTGGTAAGATCCTGACCGCTAAGCAGGGCGGCTGTCAGCAAGACGGCGGCGAAACTGCGGCCGCCAGGGAGCGCTTTCATCACAAACAGCGAGGTCATGACCACTAAGACGTATCAGCGGGCGAATTCGACGGTGACTTTGTTCGGAATCAGACCAGCTTCGTAACCCATATCCAGCAGCTTCTGCGCTGCCTTCGGAATCAGATCTCCCGCATCGACCGTATAGTGATTGACATACATGCCGACAAACTTCTCGGCCAGCGACGGCTCCATGTCGCGGGCAAACTGCATGGCATAGTTCAACGCTTCTTCGTGGTTATCGAGCGCATACTGAATGCTGTCGCGCATCAACCGGCAGCATTCCGACTGCACTTCGCTGGAGAGGCTCCGCAGCAGCGCATTGGCTCCCAGCGGCAGCGGCAAATCGTAGAGTTTCTTCCATGCCTTCCCAAGATCGAGAATGTTATGAAATCCACCCTTCCCGTAAGTCAACTGCGCTTCGTGAATCACCAGCCCGGCGTCCACGGAATGCTCGGAAACCGCGTCGGTAATCTTGTCGAAGGGAACAACAACCGCTTCAAAGTCGGGCTCCATCAATTTGAGGGCGAGATAAGCAGTTGTCATCAAGCCGGGAATGGCGATTTTTTTGCCCTTTAAATCCTCGGGCGCCATCGGCCGCGTGCTGATCAGCATGGGACCGTATCCGTCGCCTACGCTGGAGCCGCTTGCCATCAGCAAGTACTTGTCGGCTACGTACGGGTAGGCGTGATAGGAGATGGCTGTCAATTCATAAACGCCCTGCATTGCCTTGCGGTTCAGGGTCTCAATATCTTCAAGAACGTGCCGGAAGTTGACGAATCGGGAGCGAATTTTCTTGGTCGCGAGACCATAGAACATGAAGGCATCGTCCGAGTCCGGACTGTGGGCGCAAACGACTTCCTGCACTGTTGTAGTTGTCATAGGGGGTGCGGACTTAAATCACTATAGCAGACTGAAGTGAAGACACTTTTCGCGTGGAGCTGATTCAGAACAGGAGGGCAAATGTTCAACAACACGTGGTGGCGGTCCGCGCAAGCCAAGGCTCGCCGCAGGACAAAGCGCTACTCGTCGCGAAGCTGAAGTAGTTCCGGTTCCAGAGAGCGCAGAATGGATTCCAATTCGGCAAAGGCGGCCTGCGCACCATCCAATTTTCCAGACCTGCCCATCGCCTCCAACTTCATAGCGGCTTCCACGGCCGGTCGAGCTTCAAAGTTCGCCACAGAGCCTTTCAAGCTATGTGCGCTACGCTCCAGGGCCGAGGGATCAGCCTTCGCCAAGGCAATTTGGATATCCTGTATCAATGCCGGATATTCCGCCAGAAAAATGCCGGCGATTTCTTTCAGCAGGACTACATCGCCGCCGATGCGTTCAAGCGCTGTACTACGATCGAATAGCATAGCGTGCTGAATTCCGGGTCTCATTGGGGCGATAGCATCCTCTTGACTGTCTCTTCGACCGAAAAATCATTCTTGAATAGATACTTTAGAACCACACTAAAGGATTTGAGTTATATCCTATTAGAGTACTAAGGATTTGCGTCGCGCGCAGCCTAGGTATTGCGGCATAGGGCAGCAGCACCTGCACGGTAGGCCACTGCATAGGTCGAATTGTAGTAACATTAGAATTCGGTGGAGGTGCATCTTCCCCAGTCGATGGCTACACGTTGTACTGCCTAATATCGACAAGTTCGCCGCAGGAAGATTTTCCGCGGCATTCTTTAACCTCGTCTTCCCGGACGAGTGCCGTGTCTGCGGCTTGCCTCTCTGCGAAGTTTCCAGAATCCCCGTCTGCGCCACTTGCATTTCAGCTCCAACTCCACTGGCGGCGGCTTTCTTCTGCGCCGACTGCCATACTCCATTTCTGAACGCGTCTCCGCTGGACGAGAATGGCCGCTGCGGCCTTTGCCGCAGGGGATTGACCGGCTACGACGCGGCTTATGCTTACGGCGAGTACGACGGGCCTCTCCGCAAATTGATCCATCTTTTCAAGTACGGACGGCTGAAGCCCCTCGCATCGCCCTTGGGGAAACTGCTGGCGTCGGCCTTGCCGCGTGACCGCAGATACGATCTGGTGGTTCCCATGCCCCTCCACTGGAGGCGGGGCTGGGAGCGCGGATTCAATCAATCGGAATTATTGGCCAGCGTGATCGCAACCCGGCTCGGAGTGCCCGTGCGCAGGGCCGTGCGCCGCAAACGCCGCACGCCTCCGCAAGCGGGGCTCACCAATGCGCAGCGCCGCCTGAACGTGGCCGGCGCCTTCGTATGCCATCGAAAAAGTTCGGTAAGAGATCGGCATGTTCTGCTGGTGGACGACGTATTGACCACCGGCGCGACGGCCAGTGCCTGTGCCGGCGCGCTCAAGCGGGCCGGAGCAAAACGAGTGACCGTCCTCACCCTGGCGCGCGTGGATCGTAGAAAATCCGCCGTTGTGAGTTCAACATCTGATTCCTTTGATTCCTTTTTCGACTGGAGCTAGTTGATGATCAGTTTGGATCGATTACACAAACCCGTACTTGTTCTGAATGCGAGCTTTGAGCCTATCAATATCTGCGCGGCCCGGCGTGCCCTGGTCCTCGTGCTGAAGGGCGTCGCCTCGGCCGAAGAACACGCCACCAGCAACGTTCATTCCTCACGGCAGAGCATCAGGCTGCCGTCGGTGATCCGGCTGCTGGAATACCGCAGGATTCCGCATCAGACTCGCGCGCTGTCGCGAAAGAATATCCTCATGCGCGATCGCTACACTTGCCAGTATTGTTTGAAGTCGACGCCGTCGGGCGTGTTGACACTCGATCACGTGGTCCCGCGTTCGCGCTCCGGCGAGACTACCTGGGAAAACCTGGTAGCCTGCTGCCATCAATGCAATAACAAAAAAGGAAGCCGCACACCGGAAGAGGCTGGGATGAAACTGGCCAGGGCGCCGAGGCCGTTCAGCCTCCATACCAGCCGTCATCTGATGCGGCTTCTGGCAAAGAGCGACGACCAGTGGCGCAAGTATTTGTTCTATTGATCCGCCGCGTTTTTCGGGGCGGGATCCGGCCGTTAGTGAACGGCCGGTTTTTCTTTTGCCGGCTCTTTCGCCTTTTCAGTCTTCACCGGGCTGATGATCACATGGGCGTTGCGGCCTTCCAGCCGCGGTGATCCTTCCACTGTGCCGTGCCCTACCAGATCTTCGGCAAAGCGCAACAGAAGCTTCTTTCCCAAATCGACGTGAGCGATCTCGCGTCCCCGGAATTGCACCACGGCCTTCACTCGATTCCCTTCCCCAAGAAAACGGATGGCGTGATTTTTCTTAAAGTCGTAATCATGATCATCGGTGTTCGGACGGAACTTCAGTTCCTTCACCTGAATCACATGCTGCTTCTTCTTGGCCTCGTGTTGCTTCTTTTTGTTTTCGTACTGCCACTGGCCGTAATCCATGGCCTTGGCGACGGGAGGTTCGGCGGTGGGTGCAATCAGGATCAGGTCCAGACCCATGTCCTGCGCCTTCCGGACTGCAGCCGGTGTCGGCATGATTTCAACGGAGCCATCCGGGAAAACCGCGCGTACTTCGCGCACGCGAATTGCCTCGTTTACATTTTCTCTGATGCGGGGACGGCGGGGAGGAAA
>JBDUEM010000124.1:0-19981 GCA_040002435.1 Bryobacteraceae bacterium | reverse complement strand
CCTTTTTTCCACACCGCAGCGGCTAGGGTTGGTGTAAGTAGTTGATGCCTCGGACTAAGGGGTTTGGCAGGCAGCGTGCCTGAGTTATTTCGATGGTATTGACGCCCAGCAGTCTCGACCGCCGCAATGTTTCTATGCTCCTGGTTGGAATGCTTGTGGTGCCCGCAATCTGTCTCCCTGCTACCCCGGTGCCTCTCACCCTCGATGAGATCGTTTCCGGTCTCGAACGGACAGAGCAACACAAGCAAAATGATTTGCGCGCATATTCCTCTATCCGCCGCTATGTCATGAAGAACGAGCGGTTCAACCAGGACGCGGAAATGATGGTGAAGATGGAATTCACCTCGGAGCACGGGAAACACTTCGAAATTCTTTCTGAACATGGGACGGAGGGCCTTTCCCATCATTTACTGAAGAAAGTTCTCGACGGAGAAGCCGAAACCAGCCGGACCAACGCGAAAGAATTCAGCATGGTCACCCCCAAGAACTATAATTTCCGCTTCTTGGGGTCTGAAATCCATAGTGGCCAACTTTGTTACATGCTGGAGATCAAGCCGAAGATCAAAAGCAAATACCTGTTGGACGGCAAGATTTGGGTGAATGCCTTTGACTTCCAGTTGGTACGAATGGAGGGCCGTACCGCGGCCAGTCTTTCCTTTTGGGTCGGCAAGCCTTACATTGTCTTCGACTTTCAAAAGGTGGGAGACTTCTGGCTTGGAGCCCGCAATCAGGCGCTTACCAATGCGAGGTTTATCGGTCCCACGCAACTCACTATCGAAGTGCAGGGCTACGAACTGCAGCCGGGTCACCAACAGAAACTGGCCCTCGATCAACTTCCGCGGCTCCGCACTGCGGCCCCCGTCGCGGAGTAATCAACTCCATTCACGTTCGAACAACTCGTTCAGACGCGCACTTTCCAGTTCTTTTAATTTTGCGGCCACCCGCTCCCGTAACGCGGCGTTTCCTTTATGAATCGCCAACGCCTGAATCACCTCGTTGGGATTTCGATCTAGCGTCGCGACCAGATAGTCGAATGCCTCATCGCGTCGCAGCATCGCCATCGCCAGCAGCACCGCGCGCCGAACGGAACCGCCCGGCGTACCTAGCAGTGTGTCACGCAATACGGGAAAGGCGTCCGTCATTCGCGTTTCACCCAAAGCCAGGGCGGCCATCTCCGCCATTTCGTCGGCGCCGGATGACAAGTACTGCGCCACAAAAGCAAGAGAGCGCTGCGGCGCAATTGCCAGGAGCGCGGCAAAGCACTCGGCGATTACTTCCGCGTCGTTATCGCCACGAATCACATGCAACCGCAATAGCAGTTCGCCTTCCGGTTTACCCGACTCGGAGATCGCCTTCACCGCGCCGACTCGCGCCGGGACGGTATCCGCCAGGAGAGGCAATATAGCCGGCAGCGTGTCGGGGTGTCCCATTCTTGCAAGTCCACGCGCGCAAAGGCCGCGCAATTCCCCGGCAACTTCCACAGATTTTCCGAAGCTCGGTTCCCACTGCACATGCCGTAAACCCGTGAGGTAGACCTCGGCGGCCGCAGCGTCAAAGGAAATCAGCGCCTTCACAATGGCGACCGACGCGACGCATCCCGTATCTGATTTCAGTATTGGCGTGAACGCCAGCACTAAATCAGGCACAAGTTCAGCCGCTTCCAGCCGCACCGCCATATTCGCTGCTTTGGCAACGATGATGCTGCTCTTGTCCCGCAAAAACGCCGGTAATTTCGCAGCGGCGCTGTCGCGGTCATCCTCGACGCTGTAGAGCGCCGCCAGCCGGCGGTCCAGAGGATTTGGCTTGGCCATAGCAGACTAGTATACGAAAATTTATCTGGCGAACAAATGGCGAAGATGATACTCTCTCTTGAGAGGTGAACTTTATGACTATCGGCGAATCCATACTGCCTGAATACGACCATGAAATGAGCACGACGCGTAGAACTCTGGAGCGTCTGCCCGACGACAAATTCACTTGGAAGCCGCACGAAAAATCAATGACGCTGGGCCGCCTTGCCAGTCACGTGGCAGAGTTTCCGCAATGGGCGATCGTTACTCTCCAGACGGAAACATTGGAACTGGACCCGCAGCAGAAGGGTTATCTGGCGGCATCCACCGCGGAACTGCTGGAAAAATTCGATAAGGACGTAGTAGAGGCACGCCAGGCTCTTGCATCCATCAGCGACGAAGAGATGTTCAAGCTATGGACGTTGAAAATGGCCGGTAAATCAGTTTTCGAAATGCCCAGGGTCGGCTGTCTCCGCTCCATGGTGATGAACCATATGATCCACCACCGCGGGCAGCTTGGTGTATTTCTCCGTCTCCTTGACGTCCCCGTGCCGGGCGCTTATGGCCCATCGGCGGACGACAAGACAACGTTTGCTTAGACTGTCATTTCCCGTTCTTCATCACGATATCGATGCTGCCTTTGAAGTAGGCATCGTCTTCGATGATGATTCCCGTGGTCTTGATGTTTCCCACTACGTTGCCATCTTTGCGGATGGTAATCTTCTGCTGCGCGTCGATGTTGCCGTGGACAGTCCCCTGCACGACAACCTCGCGCGCAGTGATATTTGTATCCGCCCGTCCGTTCGGCCCCACCGTGAGCTTATGTTCCTTCAGCTCAAGCAGGCCCTCCACTCTGCCATCGATGAATAAGTCTTCTTCGCTGTAGATTTCTCCCTTGATCGTGACGGCCTTGCCAATTGAAGCAAAGGATTTTGGCGCAGGCGGAGGTACAGGCTCCGGAGCGCGTTGAATTGGTTGCACTGCAGGTGGTGCAGGTTGAGGCTTCGGTGGTGCTGCTTCTTCTTTTCGGTTCCACATATGAGGTCATCTCCTTTACTGGTACCAGTAGATAATAGGTACTAAGTATTATACCTGTGTAGTGTACGGAGCGATACGCCTGGAATGTCAAAACCAATCCTCTTCCTCATCGTTGCGGTCATCCTCATCATCCTTGGTATAGTCATTCACCGATCGTTCGATGATAATCTGAACGTCACACCGGACGCCGCGAAGGAAATTGAGAAGGCCAAAGGCCGTTGAGGTAACCACTATGAAAAAGTCACAGCTGATCGCCGCACTGCTGCTCGCTCCGAATCTGTTTGGCGAGAGCAGCTATTTCCCGCCCTCCAGCAAATGGCAGAGGAAGTCGCCGGCGGCACTCGGCATGGACGCCGGCAAACTGAAAGCGGCCATCGATTATGCCCAAGCCAACGGCAGCACCTGGGACTTTGACAAAGATCAGGTTCCCACGTTCGGCGTGCCGTTGGGTCCCTTGCCAAAACAGCGCGCCGCCACAAACGGCATCATCCTGCGCCACGGCTACATCGTGGCCGAGTTCGGTGATACGAAAGCGAACGACCCCGTCTACAGCGTCGCCAAGAGTTTTCTGTCCACCGTAGCTGGTCTTGCGGCGGACCGCGGACTCATCAAGGACGTGAATGACCCGGTTGCTTCGTACATTCACGACGGCGGCTACAACTCCGCGCACAACAGCAAGATCACATGGAAGCACCACTTGCAACAGGCCAGCGAGTGGGAAGGCAGCATGTTCGGCAAGAATTCCGATTTCGTAGGAAAGGAGGCGTTCGGCAACGGCGAGCGCAAGCCACGCGCCCTGCAGGAGGCCGGTGCCTACTATGAGTACAACGATGTGCGCATCAACCGCTTTTCTCTTTCCTTGATGAAGCTCTTCGGCAAGAGCCTGCCCGAAGTTCTGAAAACCGGCATCATGGACCCCATAGGCGCCTCGCAGGAATGGCGCTGGATACCCTACAAGAATTCGAACGGTTCCGTCAGCGGCGGCACGCGATGGGGCGGCGGCATCTGGATGAACTCCGAGGACCTGGCCCGCTTTGGCCTGCTGGTGCTGAATCACGGCAAGTGGGACGGACGCGAGATTGTTTCGGAGAAATGGCTGAAGGCCGCTGTCCAGCCCAGCGAACACGGCCCGGACTACGGCTACCTCTGGTGGCTCAATACAAAACAGAAGCAATGGCCGCACGGCCCGGCCAGCAGTTTCGCCGCTATCGGCAACGGCGGCAACATCATCTGGATCGACCCGGAACACGACATTGTTTTCGTCTGGCACTGGCATCGCGCCGGCGCCATGGACGGCATGGTGGAGAGAATCATGGCATCGGTCACGAATAAATAATCAACAAGCCTTCCGCGGCATCTAACCAAGTGAGACTTGACAGATGCCGCAATGCATAGCCATCGCCGGTGCTACGGGATACATCGGCGGACGTTTGATCCCGCGGCTGCTGGATACCAACCACACCGTCCGCTGTCTGGTGCGGTCGCCTGATAAATTGCGGGACCGCATCTGGTCCGATAACGCTGCCATCGAAATCGTACAGACAGATTTGGCTGACGCTGATACGCTGACCGCGAATCTGAAAGGATGTGACGCCGCCTTCTACCTCGTCCATTCCATGATGTCGGCCGGAACCGAATATGAGGAACGGGACCGCCACCTTGCGTCCTGCTTCGCCGTGGCTGCACGCAATGCCGGAGTTGCCAGGATAATTTACCTCGGAGGCCTGGGAGAAACCGGTCCGGGCCTCAGTTCTCACCTTGCTTCGCGCCGCGAAGTGGAGGCGGCGCTTGCCTCCACCGGCGTGCCCGTCACCGTTCTCCGCGCGGCTATGATCATCGGATCAGGCTCCGCGTCGTTCGAGATTCTGCGCTATCTGGTAGAGCGGTTGCCCGTCATGATCACGCCGAAGTGGGTCAGCACACCGTGCCAGCCCATTTCCGTTAAGAACGTGATCGAATATCTGGCCGGATCGCTCAGTGCTGCGGAAACAACCGGTGGAACCTTCGATATCGGAGGTTCTGAAGTGTTGCGCTACCGCGACATTATGCAGGTGATGGCTGAAGAATTGGGCCTCGGACGGCGCTGGATTATCCCCGTCCCGGTGCTGACGCCGCGCCTCAGTTCGCTCTGGATTCACTTGATTACGCCACTGAGCCGCCACATAGCGAAGCCGCTCGCCGAAGGGTTAAAGAATCCGGTAGTCTGCCGCGAAAACCATATAGTGAATCTGATTCCGCAGACGCTTCTCAGCGTCCGGGAATCAATCCGGACGGCGCTTTGCCAAATAGCCGGGAACAGCGTAGAAACCAACTGGTCCATGGCCGGTACCATGCCAGGGGACCCCGATTGGGCCGGCGGCAAGCAGTTTCGAGACGAGCGTGAGACTACGATTGATGCTCCCGCTAAAGCCGTGTTTCGCGCTGTTTGCCGTTTGGGCGGCGGAAACGGATGGTATGCCGCGGACTGGTTGTGGCGTGTTCGCGGCTGGCTCGATGTGCTTGCAGGGGGCCCAGGGTTGCGCCGCGGCCGGCGGCATCCGGAGTCTGTAAGTTACGGTGAAGCACTCGACTTCTGGCGGGTAGTAGGGTTCGAACGCGACGCGCGGCTGACGCTGCGCGCGGAGATGAAACTGCCCGGCCAGGCGCTTCTGGAATTCCGCATCGAGCCGGTGTCGGCGCACCAATGCGTGCTGCGCCAGATAGCGTTGTTCAAGCCTCGCGGACTCGCCGGTTTACTCTACTGGTACGCGGTGGCTCCGTTTCATGGCATTGTCTTCAAAGGCATGCTCAAGGGCATCTCTCTCGAAGCTGTACAAATCGCCGCGACGTTGCAAGCCGCCGTTCCGATGCCAAAAACTTGACGCACCTCCGCTACCTTCGATAGGCTTGAGTGCTTCGGGCAACCCGCCGGATGGAGCACTTGATGTCTTCGATTGATGTCCCGTTAGTACGAGGAAAATTCGGCCAAACTGCGCGCCAGGATAACTGGTGGTTGATGCCTCTCGTCACGTTTCTGGTCTTCTCCACCTTCATCGTCTATTCCACCTGGGCCGCATTTCAAGGCAATAATTATCGCTTCGGACCCTATCTCTCGCCTTTCTATTCCCCGGAACTTTTGGGCGATCCCGCGCACGCCTGGTTCGGTGCAATGCCATCGTGGATTCCTGCTTGGATCCCACTTACCCCAGCATTGTTGATACTTTGGGCGCCCGGCGGCTTCCGCTTCACCTGCTATTATTACCGCGGCGCGTATTACAAAGCTTTTTGGGCCGACCCCATCTCCTGCACCGTCGGCGAGCCTCGCAAGAAGTACCTCGGCGAGCGATCCTTCCCACTTATCTTTCAGAACGTTCACCGTTACTTCATGTATATCGCTGTCCTCTTCTGGTGCGTGCTCTCCTACGACGTTTGGGAGTCTTTCTGGTTTGAAGATGGCTTCGGCATCGGCGTCGGCACTCTCGTACTTCTCCTGAACGTCATCCTGCTGGGTGGATACCTCTTCGGCTGTCATTCTCTGCGTCATCTGGTGGGCGGATTCCTCGACCAGTTCTCCCAATCGCCGGCCTGCAAGAAAGCCCATGACTGCGTCACCTGCCTGAATCAGCGGCACATGAAATTCGCATGGATGAGCCTCATCTCGGTCGGGTTTGCCGACCTGTACGTCAGGCTCTGCGCCATGCACATCTGGACAGACTGGAGAATTTTGTAAATGGCGGAATATCAGACGCACCAGCACGATGTGCTGGTGATCGGCGCCGGTGGAGCGGGTTTGCGTGCCGCTATTGAGGCATCGGCGGCGGGCGTGTCGGTGGGCGTAGTAACAAAATCGCTGCTCGGTAAGGCGCACACCGTGATGGCCGAAGGCGGCGTAGCCGCGGCCATGGGCAATGTAGACGATCGTGATAACTGGCGCGTCCATTTTGCGGACACAATGCGCGGTGGGCAGTACCTCAACAACCCCATCATGGCCGAGCATCACGCTAAGGAAGCGCCGGACCGCGTGCGTGAACTCGAAGCCTGGGGCGCATTGTTCGACCGCACCAAAGACGGCAAGATTCTGCAGCGCAATTTTGGCGGCCACCGCTATCCCCGGCTGGCTCACGTAGGCGACCGCACGGGCCTGGAAATGATCCGCACTCTGCAGGATCATGGCATTCACCGCGGTATCGATTTCTACGCCGAGTTCACTATCCTCACGCTGCTGAAAGAAGATGGCCGTATCGTAGGCGCATTCGGTTACGATCGCGAGCGCGGCCGCTTCAAGCTCTTTCATGCGAAGGCAGTCGTGCTCTGCACGGGCGGAATCGGCCGCGCTTTCAGCGTGACCAGCAACAGCTGGGAATATACCGGAGACGGCCTGGCGCTGGCTTATCACGCCGGCGCGGACCTGATGGACATGGAGTTTGTGCAGTTCCATCCCACGGGAATGGTGTGGCCCCCCAGCGTCAAAGGCATTCTGGTGACGGAGGGCGTCCGCGGCGAAGGCGGCATTCTGCTGAACAAGGAAGGCCGGCGTTTCATGTTCGACGATATTCCGGCCAACTATAAGAGCCAGACGGCCGACAACGAAGATGAAGGTTGGCGCTACACCCAGGGCGATAAGAACGCCCGGCGTCCGCCTGAGCTGCTGACGCGCGACCACGTGGCCCGCTGCATCCAGCGCGAAGTCCGCGAGGGGCGGGGAAGCCCGCACGGCGGCGTATTTCTCGACATTGCCCAAATCAAGCGCAAGCTGCCGAACGGCGCCGAGCATATCAAGAAAAAGCTGCCCAGCATGTACCACCAGTTCAAACAGCTGGCCGACCTCGACATCACCGAAGAGCCGATGGAAGTGGGCCCAACCACCCACTACATGATGGGCGGCGCCCGTGTGAACGGGGAAACGCAGATGACCAACGTATCCGGTTTGTTTGCGGCGGGAGAATGCGCCGCGGGACTGCACGGTGCAAACCGGCTCGGCGGCAATTCCCTGTCGGACCTTCTCGTCTTCGGCCAGCGCGCGGGCCAGCACGCAGCGGAGTTCGCCAAGAAGCACGGAGCCGGTACCGTGAATCCGCACGAAGTGGACGCTGCCGCCAAACAAGCGCTCGCGCCGTTTGAGCGCAAGGGCGCCGGACCCTATCAGATTCAGCACGAATTGCAGGGCATGATGCAGAAGCTTGTCGGCATTGTGCGTCTGGAAGACGAGATGCAGCAAGCGCTGCACGAGATTGCGAAACTCGCCGAACAGTCCCGCCACGTCGCCATTTACGGCAACCGGGAGTACAACGGCGGCTGGCACACAGTCATGGACCTGCCGAACCTCATGACCGTCTCGGAAGCCATCACCCGCGCCGCCATTGAGCGCAAGGAAAGCCGGGGCGCGCACTTCCGCGACGACTTTCCGGACAAGAGCGAGGAGTTCGCCAAGTTCAACATCATTATCCGCCAGGGCCCGAACGGCGAAATGCAGGTGAGCCGTGAAGCGCTCCCGGAACTGCGCCCGGACCTGAAACAAATCATTGAGGAGATGAAATGAGCCAATCCGCCACATTCAATATCTGGCGAGGCGACCGGACCAGCGGCGCGTTTCAGTCCTACGCCACCGAAGTCACCAGTGGGATGGTAGTGCTCGATGCCGTGCATCAGATTCAGGCCGAACACGCCAATGATTTGGCCGTGCGCTGGAACTGCAAAGCGGGAAAATGCGGATCGTGCTCGGCGGAAATCAACGGCATGCCGAAGCTGATGTGCATGACCCGGCTGAATACGCTGCCGCTCGATAAGCCCGTCACCGTCGAGCCCATGCACACCTTCCCGCGCATCAAAGACCTGGTGACGGACGTTTCCTGGAACTATCGTGTCAAAAAACAAATCAAGCCTTTCAAACCGCGCAAGCCCGACGCGCCGGACGGTACATGGCGCATGCAGCAGGAAGACGTGGACCGCGCCCAGGAATTCCGTAAGTGCATCGAGTGCTTCCTCTGCCAGGACGTCTGCCACGTTTTGCGCGAACACCACATGCACGATGAATTCATCGGACCGCGTTTCCTGGTCCACGTGGCTCAGCTTGAAATGAATCCGCTGGATACGGAAAACCGCCTCGCCGAGCTGAAAGACAAGGACGGCATCGGCCTGTGCAACATCACCAAGTGCTGCACCACCGTTTGCCCGGAAAGCATCACCATCACCGACAATGCAATCATCCCGCTGAAGGAGCGGGTAGTGGATGAGTTTTACGATCCGCTGGCAAAACTGTTCAAGTTGTTTCGACCCTCAAACTCCAGGTAGGATTGAGTCAAGATGTTCGACCTGAAACCGATATCCCACGATGCGATACCGGAAGCCCTCGAAAAGGCGGTCCGCTATCGTCTTCTGAATGAGCCCGCCGAGGCGGAAAGCATTTGCCTGGACATTCTGCGGATTGACCCTGACAACCAGGACGCGCTGGTAACCATGCTCCTGGCGCTGACAGATCAGCTAACATCCACGGGCGCCGCCGGCCGGGCCAAAGCGGTTGCCTCCCGCCTCGCCAGCGAGTACGACCGGGCTTACTACAAGGGCATCATTTGCGAAAGGACCGCGAAAGCGCATCTGGACCTCGGTGGTCCGGGCGCGGCATTCAGCACCTACGACGGACTCCGCGAAGCCATGGAGTGGTATGAAAAGGCCGAAGCCCTGCGTCCGCCGGGAAATGACGACGCCGTTCTCCGCTGGAACACCTGCGTCCGGACTTTGGCCAAGAATCCAAGCCTCCGTCCCCGTCCTGAAGAGAGCTTCGAACCCGTTTTAGGCGAGTAGGTAAATTACGCCTGATTTTCGCCGGCATCTCCGTCTTTAGAGAATGTCATGCCGGGTCCAGAGCGCCACAAACCCAATACCTGCTGGATCGACGTGTGTCGCAAAGGGAGTGACGAATGGCTCTGGTGGCGATCGCAGATAGAAAGGACCACATCATTGCGCCGTAGCGACGAGGCTCGTTAGCGCGCGGGCTGCGGATTTCCGATAATGAAAGCTCCGAATGCAATACCGCGAATTCAAACCCTCGCCGCCGCTCGCCGATTGCGTCAAGTGCTTCTGGATCCTGGAGGCCGAAGCCGGTCTGCCAGTTCAGACCATTTATCCCGACGGCTGCACGGAAATCATTTTTCAGTATGGAGACCACTTCCTGCGGCAGCCGCGGTCGGTCTTCGCAGGTCAGATCTATGAGCACTTGAAGATTGCCCCTTCCGGCCGTATGGGGATTCTGGGGGTGCGCTTTCATCCCACGGGAGCGGCGCAGTTCTTTCGGCAACCGCAGTCTGAATTCACTGCACAGCTTTATTCGCTCGATGAAATTTGGGGCGCAGCGGCCAGCACCCTCGAACAGCAGATACTGGACGCGCCGGGGGCCGCTGCCCGCGTCGCCATCGTGGAAGCCGCACTGATCGCCCGCAAATCGAATCGGGAAGCGCCGCCCCCGCTCGCCGCCGCGCTCTCCCATCTCGGTCAGCTGCCCATCCGCGAAATTTGCGCCAGGCTCGCGGTCAGCCCTCGCCAATTGGAACGCCTATTCCAACGCGAGATCGGCCTCAACCCCAAACTCTATGCGCGCATTCGCCGTTTCCAGCAAGCGCTTCAACTGAGGAATGCAATTTGGTCCGATGTGGTGTATCAATGCGGGTATTACGATCAAGCTCACTTGATCCACGAATTCGTCGAGTTCACAGGCCAGCCGCCTTCAGCCTGCGCCGATCCCGGATCGGAAATGTCTGTCGCATTCCTTCAGGTGTGAGTCGACCAGGTGTGAGTCGACGTTTCAAGCGGCAATCCGGCGCGCGTAAGCAGATCGGTAAAGCGGGGATCGGATCGCAAGCTATCGAATAACGGGTCGCGCAAGGAACGCATCCTGGTGACGCGCTGTTCGCACGCTCTTTCTAAATACTCGATAGCCGCCGCTTTGTCGTCAAGGCCAATGCGAACCACGGCCATCTCCAAAGGGGAGACATGCCGCACCATCGACATCTCAACAAGCTTGTCCAGTGCGCCCAGCGCCTCCTCCTTCCTCTCAGCCTTCGCACAGGCATGTCCAAACGCAGCTAGGAACAACGGTTGGCCCATGGATAGTTTGACAGCCTCACTCATCGCTTGCACCGCATCGTCCCAAGCGCCCTCTTGCAGGCGCACCAGCCCCCGGTACCAGTGGGCCGTGGGCAAATGCGGCTCTAGTTCGATGGCCTGATCGATAGCTTCCATCGCGCGCCCGTATTGCCGCGCACGGTATCTGATATAGCCGCTAAAAGCTACCGTGATCATCGACAAAGGGTCGAGTTCCCGGGCAACGTCAATCTGCCGTGTGGCCTCTTCATACTGTCCGATCTCCGACAGGACGCCCGCATAGAAAAAGCGCGCTATCGCATAACTCGGATTCAACTCGATGGCCCGGCGGAAAAGAGGTTCCGCTGTTGTCCAGTTCCAATGGTAGAGGGCCTGAATCGATGCCAGGGAGCAAAGTGCGGCAGCCAGAGAGTTGTCAATCCCTAAAGCCATGAGCGCAGACTCTTCTGCCTTCGGATACACGTCTGTCGGCGCCCGCATCCCCTGAATTCCCTGGAATATATAGGCGTCGGCAAGACCGGCGTGGGCGGGCGCGAACGCTGGTTCCAGGCGAATCGCCTCGCGGAAATGATCCACACTCTTCATCACTCCCGGCGCCGTCCTCTTGTTCCAGAAGAAGCGCCCTGTGAGATAAGCTTCATACGCCTCTTTGCCGACATTGAAGGCGGAAGGTGAGGAAGCCGGAGGAGCGCCCTTCAGCTTGAGGCTGATTTGAGATGCGATTTCATGCGCCAGCCGGTCCTGCAGGCGAAACAGGTCTTCGAATTCCCGCTCGTAGGTCTCCGCCCAAAGATGAGTCTGGCCTTCTGTCTCAATTAACTGCACGGCAATGCGGACTCGCCCGGCGTTGCGTCGCACGCTGCCCTCCAGCACGTAATCCGCGCCTAACTCCTGTCCGATCTCATGAATTGATTTTTGCGTATCCTTGTAGCCCATTACCGAGGTTCGTGCAATCACGCCAAGGCTGGGATGCAAACGGCCCAAATGGGTAAGAATTTCTTCCGTCATACCGTCACTGAAGTAATCTTCAGAGGAATCGCTCAAATCGACCAAAGGCAGCACGGCTACGATCGGCCTTGCCGGGTCGTGTGCCGCGCTTTCTGCAGTTGCTCGGAGGTTTACGGCCGCAATGAACCGGTAGCCCTTTGTGGGGACGGTTTCGATGTACGTCGGCTCAGTGGAATCGTCACCCAGGGCGCGGCGAATCTTCCGGATCGCCGTACCTATTGCGCTGTCCGCGTCAAGAAATACGTCTTTCCCCCAGATTTTCTCGACGATTTCTTCGCGAGTCACCAGGCGGCCGCCTCTTTCCACTAACAGCAACAGCAAATCCAACGGGACCTTCTGTAGCTGTACCGTTCTGCCTGAGGATCGCAGCCGGAAATTGGCCTGGTCCAATTCAAATGGACCGAACGCGTGGACAGGGTTCGACATTGTGAACGCATGCTACCACGGGTCGACTTTGCAGCAATGCGAGTACAGATGATGTACATGCCCCGTCCATTCACTTGTCTCACTTATCCGGCCTAATATCGCAAACAGCAAGTCAAATCATCCAACGAGGTTCGTTCATGAAAATCGCAATCGCCCTCCGGGCCGTATTGATTATTTCAGCCGCCGTCTACGCCGCGCCGGCTCACGCCGAGCGGTATTGCCATACCGGTATGCTCTCAGGAGATTACTCCTTCCGCATCACGGGCCAAATTCTTGCAGGCCCCCTGGCCGGTCCCAACAACGGAGTGGCGCTGGTGAGCTTTGACGGGGAGGGGCGGATGACATCCAAAGATCACGTCGTACTGAATGGCGCCCAGCCCGCCGATGAATGGAGAGACAGCACCGGAACCTACACCTTGAACGCCAACTGCACCGGAAAGGCCCAGATCAACTTCGCCGACGGAAGAACTCCACCGATCGTTTATTACTTCATACTGACCAACTCTAAACAGCAACTCGATGTTGTGGTCGGAAGCCCAGGAAGCAATGTGTCAGTAGTGGCAACAAAAATTTAGGCCGCCTGTCGCATTCTTACAAGACAGCCAATCGCGGCCGGTGTAGTCTGAACCTCATGGACATTGCACAACTCGTTTTCATGGCCGGCTGCTGGGTCAACGGTCCCACCGAAGAGGTTTGGCTCAAGCCGGCCGGGGGTTCCATGCTGGGCATCAGCCGTACGGTGAAGGATGGCAAAACCACCTTCACCGAATATATGCTGGTGGTGGAGGAAGAGGGCACGCTGGTAATGAAGGTGCAATTGCGCCTCGCGGGCAAGCTGACGGCCTTCAAGCTGATCAGCCTCACCAGCCAGGAAGCCACGTTCTCAAACCCGGAGCACGACTTCCCGCAGCGCATCATTTATCGTCGCGAACCTGGCGGATCTCTCTTCGCCCGCATTGAAGGCACCCAGAACGGAAAGCCTGCCCATGAGGACTATCCAATGAAACGGGGTCGCTGCGACTGAAAATATCGTGTAGCATCAAACGATATGACACGCCGCGGATTTATTGGAACCACAGCAGCGGCGGCCACTGCCGCCAGGGCCGCAACGGATGAGAAATTAGCCTTGCACGGCGGACCAAAAATCCGCACCACGCCGTTTCCGGCATGGCCCGTTGTGGGCAGCAACGACGAACAAAGCTGGGCTACTGTTCTCCGCAAGGGCCGCTGGAACAGAACCTCCGGCAACTACACCCAGCAGTTCGAGGAGCGCTGGGCTCAGATCATCGGGGCCAAATACTGTCTCGCCACCGCGAACGGAACCTCCGCGTTAATCGTTGCCCTGAACGCGCTCGGCATCGGTCCCGGTGACGAAGTTATCGTTCCGCCGTACACCTTCAACGCCACCATCAACGCGGTGTTGATGCAGCACGCGCTGCCGGTCTTCGTCGATAGCGACCCCGAAACCTTCCAGATCGATGCACGCAAGATTGAAGCCGCTATCACCAAGCGGACGGCGCTGATCCTGCCTGTACACATCGGGGGGAGTCCCGTGGATATGGACACCATCCTCGCCACTGCCAAGAAACACAATCTTCCGGTACTCGAAGACGCGTGCCAGGCGCACCTCGCGGAATGGAAGGGGCGCAAGGTCAGCGGTCTTGGCGATATCGGCTGCTTCAGTTTCCAGGCTTCCAAAAACCTGAACTCCGGCGAAGGCGGGGCCGTGCTCACCAACAATGAAGCCCTCAGCCACCGCGCGCGCGGATTCCACAACAACGGCAATCCCTACGGCGCGCCGTTCAACTACACCGGCGCCGGCTGCAATCTGCGCATGACCGAATTTCAAGGCGCCCTGCTGCTGGAACAGCTCACGCGCCTGGAAGCCCAATCGCAAATCCGGGCCCGTAACGCGAAGTACCTCACCAGTCAACTCCAGGAAATTCAGGGCATCACACCGGCGCGCCAATATGACGGCTGCACGCGGAATGCGTACCACCTGTATATGTTCCGCTACAACCGCGAGCACTTCCACAACGCGCCGAAGCAGGCGTTCCTGAAAGCCTTCGCGGCCGAGGGAATTCCTTCTTACGGCGGCTATACCCCGCTGAACAAATCGGCCGCGCTGTCCAATACCCTGAACGGCAAAGCATATCGTTACATCTATTCCGCCAAGGACCTCGCGGACTTGAATGATCGCAACCAGTGCCCGAAAAATGATCAGCTCTGCGAAGAGGGCGTCTGGATTCCACAAACCGCACTGCTGGGCGACACCGAAAGCATGGACCACATCGCGCAAGCCATTCGCAAGATCCAGAAACACTCTGCCACCCTGCTGGCTTAGAGGACGGCGGGCACTCCTGCCCGCGCCGGACCCCAGGTCCGGCACAATGCAAGAACCATCGCCCTCTGATATGCGATACAATCGCCCACGATGAAAACTTCCCGCCGTTCCGCACTTGCCGCGCTCGCCGGCGCCGCCGTCGCGCCCCACATCGCCCGCGCCGCCACCAAGGCCACAGCCTTCGGATTAATCGGCGACCGCTATCATAATTCCGATTACGCACGCACTGGCCTGAACCGCACCATCCAGCAGGATCTCGGTGTCACCATCGACTTCACGGATGAAACCAAGCAGCTCAATGCGGAAACACTGCATGGGTACAAGCTGCTCATCATTCTCCGTGACGGCATGATCTGGCCTGATGGCTATCCCGATGAGACCACCAACGCCGCTTGGGTCAACACCGGAAAGCCGCCGCTAAAATTCGATCCACCGACTCCAAGGACGGCCGCCAAGCCCGCCTTCTGGATGAAGCCCGAGCAGGGCAAAGCGGTCCGCAGTTTTGTTGAGAACGGCGGGTCTGCGCTCTTCCTTCACAACGTCACCCACGTCGGCCTCACCAATCCGGACTTCCGCGATGTCCTCGGGGCAGCCTATGCCGGCCATCCGCCCATCCGTACCTTCAAAGTGAAAGTGACCAATCCCGACCACCCCATCACCAAGGGCGTAAAGGATTTCATCATCACCGACGAACAGCACTACATGACTTACGACAAGGATCCCAAGTACCTCTTCCTGCAAACCGTAAACGAAGACGGCTTGGACTACAACAAGCAGGGTCCCACAGCTACTGCCGGCTGGTCCTACGACTACGGCAAAGGCCGTGTCTGCTATCTGTCGCCTGGCCACATGCTCAGCGTGCTCTGGAATCCCGAGTTCGTAAAGCTCCAGCACAACGCCGTCCGCTGGCTGCTGCGCCAATCGTCCTAAGCACTCGCGGCGCAAGCCGTGCGCCGTGCTAGCATGAGATCCGTCGGAGACTCTCTTCATGATTGAAACGAAGCACAAGCCTTTCGTTCCAAATACAGTACAAATGCGCGAGTTCACGTTCCGCGCTGTTCTCCTTGGGCTCGTCATGAGCATTGTGCTCGGCTTTGCCAATGCCTACCTCGGTCTCCGCGCGGGCATCACCATCGCCGCGACGTATCCCGCTGCTGTCATCGGCATGGCAGTGCTCCGCATCTTCAAAGGCACTATCCTCGAAGAGAATCTCGCTCGAACCGCCGGCTCTATCGGTGAATCTGTGGCCGCCGGCGCCATCTTCACCATCCCCGCCTTCGTGCTTTCGAAAGCATGGCTCGATTTCGATACACCAGCCGCCTACTGGAAGTCCACTATCCTCATGGTCACCGGCGGAATCCTCGGTGTCCTCTTCGTTTCCCTCATGCGCCGTGTCATGGTGGAAGATCCCGAACTGCCGTTCCCCGAATCCGTAGCCGCCGCGGAAATTCACAAAGCCGGCCAGACCGGCGCGCAGGCCGCGAAGTATCTCTTCTACAACATGGGCTTCGGCGCGGTCATGTACTTCCTCAGCGTGCTGAAGCTGTTTCCGCTCGATACGGACTTCGCCATTCACATCGGTCAGCTTGGAAAAACCACGGTCCGTCTTGGACCTGCCGGCAGCGCCAATACATTGAACACTGGCGGCGTCAGCCTCATGTCCGCTCCCAGCGTCAGCCCGGCTTATCTCGGCGTTGGTTACATCATTGGACCCAGCCTCGCCTCGCTTAACTTCGCGGGCGGAGTGTTCGCATGGGGCTTGATGGTTCCACTGCTCATTTATTTCCTCGGCCCTCAATTACAGGCGTTCCTTCCCGCTGGTTCCGGGGAAGGTGGCTGGGAGGCGGTATCGAACTCCGTCTGGCGCTACATTGTGCGTCCTATCGCCGTCGGGGGAATGCTGGTAGGCGCGGCGTACACCCTGTTCCGCATGCGCCGCAGTATTTCAGCCGGATTGGGCCGCGCGATTTCCGAACTGCGCCAGGCCGGCGGCCCGCCCGCCGACGTCGGCCGCACCGAACAGTACATGAGTTCGAAGATTGTCTTCGCGGGTATCCTGGGCATCTCCATCATGATGGCTGGTGTCTATATCTACTTCTCGGGACAAGTGCTCGGTGGCATCGTCGCCGCGCTGGTGATGCTGGTGGCGGGCTTCTTCTTCGCCACCGTCTCCGGGAGTCTTGTAGGCTTCATCGGGTCGTCGAATAACCCCATCTCCGGACTCACGTTGTCCACGGTGATCATTGCTGCGCTGCTCATGGTGTCCCTGGGCGTCTCCGGCATTCAGGGCGTCGCAGCCATTCTCGCCGTCGCCGCTGTCGTCTGCGTCTCCTCGGCCGTAGCGGGCGAACTGCTGCAGGATTTCAAAGTCGGATACATTCTCGGCGGCACACCCAAAACCATACAGATCGTCGAGCTGATATCGGTAGTCGTCTCCAGCCTGCTGATGTACTTTCCGTTGCTCATTCTGCATAAGGGCAACATCAACGCCGGAGGAATTGGCTTCGGCGACCGTCAACTTTCAGCCCCGCAGGCCGGACTCATGGCCACTATCTCGCAAGGGATCGTCGGCGGAGACATGCCCTGGGCCCTGGTGGTTGTTGGAATGATGCTCGGTCTCGCGCTCATCATGGTGCAGGTGAAAAGCCCCATGCTGTTCGCCGTCGGCATGTATCTGCCATTTGCAACCACATTCGCCATCTTTGTGGGAGGCCTCGTCAAATGGCTTTCCGACACACTGCGCGATCGCAACGGCTATAACGAAGCGCAGAAAGCGCGCATCGAAAATATCGGCATCCTTGTCGCTTCCGGCCTGATTGCGGGCGAGGCGATGGTTGGACTCGTGGTCGCCAGTTTCAATTTCGCCAACGTCCGCATTCCGTCCATCCTCCCGAACCCATCGTTTATCAATGGAGTGATTGCCATGGCCCTCATCATTTTCGTGATGTTGAGAGTGCCTCTTGCAAACCCGGGCCGTCCCGACGAACCTGCCCCGCCCACGGCAATGATGTAACGGAGCACCATGTCCCTGATGACCGAAATCCGCA
Organism: Bryobacteraceae bacterium; assembly: GCA_040002435.1. GTDB lineage: Bacteria > Acidobacteriota > Terriglobia > Bryobacterales > Bryobacteraceae > JANXXV01. The sequence continues at coordinate 2,252 of JBDUEM010000124.1, read as the reverse complement.
GCTTCCCCGTGTCGAAACACGAGGTCGCCATCTGGTGGTTTGGCCAGAACGGTTATATCTTCAAGACGCCTGAGGGTACGCTCACCAGTGTGGATCTTTACCTGAGCGACAGTTGTGCCTGTATGACGCCCGGCTTCAATTCCGGCCGTCGCGTGCCTATTCTGATTACTCCGGAAGAGCTGGATGTGGACATTTTCACATGTACGCACAATCACCAAGACCATACCGATCCGGAAACCGTCCGCAATCTCCGTAACAAGGACACCATGCAGTTCGTCGGTCCGCATCCCACCTGCGAAACCTACAGGAAGGAAGGCATTGAATCAGGACGCATCACGCCTGCCTGGCCGCAGTGTGATCTGGAGTTTCGCGATCTCCGGATTCACGGAACATTTGCCCTACCCACCGACACCACGGACCTCAATCACATGGGCTTCGTCCTGGCGTTTGATAACGGACCCAAAGTCTACATCACCGGCGATACCGACGACACGCCGTTGCTACACGAAGCTGCCCGCCACTCACCGGATCTGATGATTACCTGTATCAACGGTGGTTTCAACAATCTCTCGCATTGGGAAGCTGCCGCTCTTGCCGGTTATGTCAAGCCGAAGGTGGCCATTCCCTGCCACTACGATATGTTCCCCGATAACTCGGCCGATCCGAAGCAGTTCCGCTCCGCGATGTTGCTGCAGGCGCCGGACGTCGCCTATCACCAAATGGATCATGGCAAGCCATTTGTATTTTCCACATCGAGCTGATATACAATCCCCACCAAGGGGTGTTACATGTTCAGTGAAAATGAAGGACCAATTGATAGTCTTGTTCATCTTTATGTGGACGGCGCATTCAATCGCCGCGAACTCATCCGCCGCGTCGTAAAGTACACGGGGAGCGCCGCGGCCGCACTTGCCATCCTAAGAGGGTACGAAGTTTTCGGCCAGGCGGTCACAGCGTGCCCCGCCGATGTTCGAGTACCCGCCGATGCCACCGATCTAATCACGCAGGACGTGACTTACTCCGGCGAAGGAACTACTTTAATGGGCTACCTCGCCATTCCGCGCGAACACACCGAACGGCTACTCCCGGGCATCATGGTGGTTCACGAAAACCGCGGCCTCGTGGATCACATCAAAGACGTGACGCGGCGTGCCGCTCGCGCGGGCTTCGTCGCGTTTGCTCCAGACCTGCTTTCGCGCCAGGGCGGCGTTGCCCAATTTCCCGACGCCACACAACAAGCTGCCGCCTACAATCGCACAACTCCCGCCGAGCGTCAGGCGGACCTGATTTCAACACTCGCGTATATGAAAACCTTGCCTGACATTGTCTTCAACCGGATAGGCGCCGTGGGGTTTTGCGCGGGTGGTGGGAACGTCTGGAACCTAACCCTGGTTTTGGAGGAGCTTGCGGCCGCGGTCCCCTTTTATGGAACGCCCGTGCCCGCACTGGACCGGCTGGATTCCATTAAAGCACCGGTACTGGCAATTTACGCGGAGACGGATCGCACCCTCACACGCAGCATGGCTCCAGTAATGGATGCGATGCTTCAAAAACAGAAAACATTCGGCTTCGTTGTGTACCAGGGTGTGGGACACGCCTTCCACAACGACACGGGCGCTGCCTACAATGCGCCCGCGGCATGTGATGCCTGGAGCCGAACCATAGCGTGGTTCAACAAATATCTTCGCGCGTAGGGCAGGACGGCGCGGTCCCCAGCCCGCTGCCGGCCCCCTGCCTGGTGAGCCTAGCGCTTTTCCTGTGCCTTCTTGTGGCTGTCGTAAAGTACGCCGGCCCCGGCTCCAGCAATGCCGCCGATAGCCGCGCCCTTACCGCCCCCCGCTAAAGCTCCGATTCCGGCGCCGCCCGCCGCGCCGATGCCTACACGCCGCGCGGTGTTCACCCGGCGATGATGCTTCGCGGCCTGACGCCGTGTTCGATGGCGACGTGTTGCCGCCTCGCCTGGCAGTGCCACGCCCAACAACAAACCCATCGACAACAGTAAGCTCATGATCCGTTTTTTCATCATCGGTAATTCCTCCTGTCCTGCGGTAGCACGAAGACTGCCAAACGAACTGTATTGGAAGCATTGATACTTAACGGTTCGCGGCAAATGGTTCCGGTAAGCAGGCAGGTACAATACTCCAAAAGAGGAACAGTGCTCGCTGCGATTCGGAAGGTGATAGACGACTCCCACCTTCCTCCAATACCAGCCCGCGCGAAGACGGCAGCACAACGTCCCAATTGGCGACACC
>JBDUEM010000123.1:0-20267 GCA_040002435.1 Bryobacteraceae bacterium | reverse complement strand
GATGCAGTGGTGCTCACGGCCGATGGCCAGATCATGGTGCGTCAAGGGGAACCTCGTGCCGCGGCGCCCTCGCCGCCGCAACTGGCTGCAGGCGATCGCCACCTGGGCAACATCTACTTGCCGGGATTCGTAAACAAGCTCGAACCCGACCACCTTTTCCCTATCCTGGAACAGGCCTACCCGGAAACTCCAGCGCCCAAGAATTCCACCGTGACGCGTCTCATGCGCCGGCTCAATAGCGGCGATCCTGTGCGAATCCTGGCCTGGGGCGACAGCGTCACGGACGGCGCCTATCTCCCGGACAAGCAAACACAGCGATGGCAGCAGCAGTTTGTGGCACGGCTACGGCAGCGCTTCCCCAAAGCGCGCATTGAATTAATCACCCAGGCTTGGGGCGGGCGGAACACCGGTAGCTACCTGGCTGAGCCGCCGGGCAGCGCGCACAACTATCGCGAAACGGTGCTGGCCGTGAAACCCGACCTGATCATCTCCGAGTTCGTCAATGATGCGAGGCTTCGGCCGGAACAGGTGGAGGAGCGCTATACCAAATTGCTGGCCGATTTCCAGGGTATCGGTGCCGAGTGGATCATCCTCACACCCCATTACGTTCGGCCCGATTGGATGGGTCTCACTCGTGAGCGCGACATTGATGACGATCCCCGCCCTTACGTCGAAGGCCTCCGTCAATTTGCCGCCAAACATGACGTGGCACTCGCCGACGCCTCGCTGCGCTATGGACGCCTGTGGCGTCAGGGCCTGCCCTATAATACGTTGATGGTGAATGCCATCAACCATCCCGACGTCCGTGGAATGCGCATTTTCGCTGACGCGCTAATGGCGCTTTTTCCAGATCACTAATTGTTCCGGTAGCTCGCCGACTTTCCGTCCCATGGCCCGACATAAACCACCGCGCCGGGCTTAGCCGCCCGGATCTCCGCGGCGCCTTTCTCGGTAATTGCGGTGCCCTGAAGATCCACCTCGTGCAAGGCGGGCATCGCCTTCAACGTCGCGACGGAATCGTCGCTGATTTTATTGCAGCCCTGCAATTTCAGCTTTGTCAGCTTAGGCAAGGTCTGAATCCGCTCCAGCCATTTCTGCGTCACGTTCGGAACGCTCACTTCGGCGAATTTGGCTCCTTCGATGCCGACGCCGATCGAGCCGCAGCTCAGCCGCAGTTCCCGTAATTCTTTCAGCGCAAGCACGGCCTCCAGGCCCACCTCAGAGATGTGAATGGTCCATACGTTCTTATCCGTGCCCTGCCGCCCGCTCAGATCGAGATACGTCAACGCCGGCATTTGACGCAGAGCCTGCAGTCCGGCGTCACCCAGTTCATTCCCGCCCATCGTGAGCTCCTTCAGGTTCGGCAACAAAGTGAGCCGCTCCAGTCCGACGTCGGTCATCAGTGTGGATCCCACGTTCAAAGATTCGAGCGGCGCAATTCCGGAAATATGTTCCAGCCCCGTATCGCCCACCTTGGTGCCGTGCAGATTCAGGCGCTTCAGCTTCTTCCAATCCTTGATGGCCGCGATTCCCTCGTCCGTGACATATTCGGCAAAGTAGAGATTCAGCTGCGTAATGCCGCGCAGGCTCTTGATTTCCTGCATACCCTGATCGGTGATGTGCGTCAGCGACAGATCGAGTGTCGTGAGATCAGGCAGCTCAGTAAGCCCGCGGAGGTCGGCGTCGCCTACCCAGCTTCCACGAAAGCTGACTCCCGTTACCTTGCCCTGTGCGTTGCGGCTCACTGACCCGCCCAGGTCGCTGATCCACTGGGTGTCACCAGACCTGACTTCGGCGCCGAACACCGCGATTGCAGAAACAAACAAAACAAAAATACAGGCCTTCATGACCTACCCCTCCGCTTCGGCAATGCCGAATCTCGATCGAAGATCACGTTGCATGCGGGAAGAGCCGCCCTTAACTCCGCGAGGCCCTTCTCGGTGACGAGCGTGTGATACAGATTCAGCCGCTTCAGCCCAGTCACGGACCGCAACACCTCAGCCCCCTGGTCAGTCACGCCTGTCGAGTCAAGACTCAACTCGGTCAAATGCGGTAGCCCCTTGAGAGCATCCATCGCTTTATCATCCATCGCAGTATAGTCCAGCTTCACCACTCTCAGGTTCTTCAACTCTGCCAGCGCCACGGCCCCTTTACTGGTAGCGCGCGTCCGGAACATTTCGATCCGCTCCAGCTTTTGCAGCGGCTGGAGAGCGACCAGCCCCTCATCCGTAAATCGCGTGAAATTGAGGTAGAGCTCCCTGAGCGTGGTAAGCGCGGCAACGTGCTTCAAACCTTCGTCCGTGATGTCGGTACTGGTCAAATCCAGCGTTTCCAGCTTCGCCAGTGGGGCAAGCTTCGCCAGACTGCCATCGCTGATTTCAAGGTACGCCAGCCGCAGGCTTGTCAGACTCGTCAACGCTCCAACTTCCGTTAGCGCACTGTCGTCGGCCTTTGACCCCGAGAGGTCCAGCTCACGCAATTGGTTCAAATTTTTCAAGTATCCCAGACCCGGACCCTGTACCAGCGTTCCGGCCAACTGCAGCTTTTGAAGGCCACCCAACGCCGTGAGTTTCGCTACTCCTGCATCGGAAACCGTCGTGTTGCTCAGGTTGAGTTCCTTCAGTCCTTTTAGCTTCGCTACGGAGGTGAGGCCGAGATCGCCAATCTGCGTTACCTGGAGTTCCAATGACTCCAGAGATTCCAGGCTGGCTAGATTTGTCAGTTGCTGATCGCTGATGGCAGTAGACGAAAGATTTACCGCAGTCACGTGGCCACCGGTCAGCTTCACCGAGCCGCCCATCGCTTTGACCCACGCGGCGACAGCTTCGTCGGTCGCGGCAGAAGGCCGCGCAGAACCGGGAGCGCCGGCCTTCGGCGCCGCCGAACCGACAAATCGCACCCGGACACCCGGCACACTGGCGCGCAATGCATCAAGTCCGTTCGGAGTAACTCTGGTGTAGCGCAGGTCGATATCCGTCAATTTCTTCAGAGATTGCAGTTGCGCCACGCCGGTGTTCGTGATGCGTGTCCGGTACAGGTTCAGTACTTCCAGATTCTTCATGCCAGAGAGCACGTCCATCGCAGCGTCCGTCGCCTGTGCGCCCAGGAGATTCAGCCGCCGCAAGGACTTCAGGTTGCGCAAATATTCGACGCCCTTATCCGTAACACGCGTCCCGGACAGATCCAGCTCTTCCAGGTTCGTGAGGCCGCTGAGATACTTCAGCCCTTCGTCGGTAACCAGCGTGTCTCGTAACATCAGTCGCCGCAGGTCCTTCAGTCCCGCCAGACCTTCCATTCCCTTATCGGTAAACGGATTGTAGCTGAGGTCGAGATTGTGCAGCTTCGTGAACCGCGACAAATTGATGTCGGCCAACCGGCACTGCGAGCAGCGCAGGTCCTTCAGGTTCGTCCACACAAACAGCTGGCTGATGTCCTTGTCTTCAATTTCCATCTGCGCGTTGTAGTGCCAGCCGAACGCCAGGCTTTCGACACCCGTCAACGTAGCCAGCGCCTGGAACACTCCGCCCTTATCTTCCTTCCCGCCGCCTGGATTCCAGATCGGTCCCGGGAGATACAATTCGCGGAGGTGGCTCAGCCCTTCCAGTCGGCGAAGTTCCACAGGCCGCATCACGGATCCTGTTAGATCGATGCTGGAAATGTGAACGTCGCCGGAAGGTAGCTGCGACACATCGTTTACCGGTTGACTGGCGCCCTCCAGCCGAACGGAACCCTCCCAGCGGATGACCCACTCCGCCAGTTCACGTTCATTGGCAGCGCGAATCTGGGGAGCGAAAAGGGTGCACAAAAGGAATAAAGACAATAACGACCGCATCTGGGGTTATTCTACAGTAGTGGGGCAGATTCACCGCACCACGCAAATCACCAGTTCGTGATCAGGAGTGGTTTTTGTTCAAACTGTATGCTCTGATCGGCCTCGCGGCAAGCGCTTTGTGGGCGCAGAACGGCACCTTCCAGACCGGCCTCTATCCGGTCCTGGAGAAAGCCGGTTGCCGTAACTGCCATAACACCGACGGCGTCGCCTCCGGCACCCGCCTTCATTTCCCCGAAGAAGGCGCGCCGCAAGCCAAAATTGAAGCGTTCGGCAACTCTCTCGTCACTTTGATCGATCGCGATCATCCTGAGAATTCCCTGCTGCTCCAGAAGCCCACGGCGCGCATCGCCCATGCGGGCGGCGAACGAGTCAAGCCAGGGAGCCCCGAAGAGACGGTGCTCAAAGCCTGGATCGAACGTCTGGCCAAACTTTCAGGGAACGAGCTTTCCACGGCCCTGCGCTATCGCGAAATGGAAGACAGTGGAACCGGAGAGGGTGAACCGCAGGATCCCGCTCTCCGCCGGCTCACGCACAGCCAGTACAACCACACGGTGCGCGATCTGCTGGGCGACCAGACCAACCCTGCAAACCAGTTTCCGCCGGAAGATTTCGTCAATGGATTCCGCAACCAATCCCGTGGCCAGAGCCTTTCCCCGCTGTTGATTGAAGCCTACAGTGCCGCAGCGGAACGTTTAGCGCGTTCGGCATTCCGCGGCGGAGACATGCACGGACTCATTCCGTGTAAGGCGTCGGCGCCGTGCCGCACTCGCTTTGTGCGCGAGTTTGGGCTCAAGGCTTTCCGCCGGCCTCTGGATCCGGGCGAGCAGAAGCGCTACGAGGCGCTGATGGCGCAGGAATCGGACTTTCTGAAAGGCGCCCAGTTGGTGGTAGAAGCAATGCTGCAATCGCCCAACTTTCTGTTCCGGCTGGACGCGACGCCTGATCCCAAACTGAAACCCTGGGGCACTGCGAACCGCCTCTCGTATGCCCTCTGGGACACCATGCCGGACGCCGAACTGCTTGCCGCGGCCGCCCGTGGAGATCTCTCCACCCGCGATGGCGTCGAGAAACAGACACGCCGAATGCTCGCCTCGCCGCATGCGCATGAGGCGATCAATGATTTCATCAGTCAGTGGCTGCGCTTCGACCGGCTTCTCACAGCCAGCAAGGATCGCCGCAAGTTTCCCCTTTACACCCGCGAGACTGCCATCGCAATGACTGAGGAAACGCGCACCTTCGCTTCAGACTTGATATGGAACGATCGCAATTTCATGACGCTGTTCACGGCGGATTATGGATTTGTCAGTCCCGAACTCGCCTCCATCTACGGCGTTCCCGCGCCCGCCAAGGAGTTCGACCGTGTTTCGTTCCCCGCCAGTTCTGAACGCGCCGGAATTTTGGGACAGGGTCTGTTTTTGGCTTTAACCGCCAAGCCGGACGATTCCTCGCCCACTGCGCGCGGTCTCTTTGTGCGGGAGCAGTTTCTCTGCCAGCACGTGCCAGACCCGCCGGCTGGAGTGAATACGAATCTGCCGCCGGTAACCGAAGCCAAGCCGCAGACCAATCGCGACCGTATGTCCGAACATGCCATGAATCCCAGCTGCGTCACATGTCACAGGCTGATCGATCCCATCGGCTTCGGCCTGGAGAAGTTCGATGCTGTGGGAGCGCGCCGGGAAAAGCTGGAACTGCAATTCCGGGTTCGCGGCGAAAAGCCGGGCAAAGATGCACCGCCCAAGGTTGTGGATCTTGAGATTAACAGCGTGGGTAACGTTGCGGGCATTCCTAATTCGCAGTTCTCCTCCCCTGCGCAGTTGGGCACTATTTTGGCGAAGAGTCCCCAATGCCAGGAGTGTGTAGTCAAGCAATATTTCCGCTACACCAGCGGCCGCATGGAGGGTCCGGCTGACCGTCCCGTGATCCTCAAGGCGCTTGAGGATTTCCGTAATTCGCAGTTCCGATTCCGGGAACTTGTGGTTTCATTGACGCTTCTGAGAGAATTTCCAGTGAAGGAAGGGATAAGTCATGTCGCAGGTAATTACAAATCGCATTAGAACTTCGCGCCGCTCCCTGTTGAAAGGGATTACGGCGGCCGGTGCCCAGATCGTGGTGGGATTGCCGCCTTTGGTTTCGATGTTCAATTCGACTGGAACCGCCTATGCGGCAACTCCGGCGGCCGCGGGCACTGCGAAACTGGCGGAAAAGCCGATCGAGACGCGCTTCGTCCTGTGGTTCAACGGCAACGGAATCCCGGAGCGGTACTGGATCCCATCCGAAGAGGGTGCCGATTACCGCATGACCCCATGCCTCTCTCCCCTGGCGGCCTGGCGCAAAGACGTCCACGTGCTCAGCGGCGTTGACAATGCTGCCGCCGGCGGTAAGGGAAATGGCCACACCAACTCCATGAGCGGTCTGATGACCGGTACGGATTTCACGGGCAGGGGCCCGAGCGGCGCCTCCATCGACCAGATTATCGCGGCGAAGATCGGCGCCGATTCGCGTTTCCGTTCACTGCAGATTGGCGTAGCCCAGGAATCGTTTGGCGAAAGCATGCAGCGCAACATGAGCTGGGCGGGTTACGAACGCGCTCTGCCTCCGGAGATGATTCCGCACCGCTTGTTCGATCGTCTTTTCGGCGCTCAGGAAGGCGGATGGGTCAACCGGAAGCGAAGTGTTCTGGATACAGTTCTGGCAGACGCGACGGCGCTGCAAAAGAGATTACCAGGCGACGACAAGACCCGCGTGGAAGAGCACATGGCGGGAATCCGCGACCTGGAACGCGCCATTGCAGGCTTGCCGCCGGAATACCGCCGCATCGACCCACCCGATTTTGACGGAGACATGAAGGATTGGCCGCGCATCGCGAAATTGCAGAGCGATCTTCTCGTCCAGGCGCTGGCCACCCGCCAGACCCGCGTCGCCTCTTACATGCTGACGAAATGCCAAAGCCTGACGCGATTCCCGTGGCTTGGCTACACCTCCTCACGGCACCACGACTACACCCATGCTGAAGGCAAGACCTCTGGAGCCGACGGCGTCGAAGGCCAGCGTGTACTGCGCGATATCTGCCGCTGGCATGTGGAAGAATTTGCATATCTCGTGGCCAAGCTTGAATCGGTACCGGAAGGCGACGGCAACCTCTTCGATCACACCAGCCTGATCTACGCGCACGAACATGCCGAAGCAAACCCCCACAAGAACAGCGGCCTGGCGATGATTGTCGCCGGTGGCAGCAAGAAGCTCGCCAAGGGCGCACACACTCGCATCGCGGGTACCGTTGGGGATGTGTATGTCACGGTTGCCGACGAAGTGGTGGGAGCCGGCATCGGTAAATTCCCGACCGCCAGCAGGAAGCTCGGGGCGTTACTGACTTAATAGCATCCGCCGGTGGATGGGTGGAACCGTGAATGGCTCGCGGGATGAAATCCACTCCACCGGCAACTCAGTCAATACAGGTCTGAGCCATTCCGCGCATTCCGCCATCCCCCACTCCTCCAGGCCCTGGTGCGAGATCATGATGACGCCCTTTTTCAGTCCAAGAGCCGTGGCGTCGCGCAGGTATTCGAAGGTGTCGTGCTGCGGAGTCTCCCCGGTCAGCGCCACATCGAAGCTTTTCAGCGCCGGAAGGATGCTGGAAAGCACGTGAGCGCAATCGCCAATCGTCCTCACCGGAAGCTTCGGATCGCCAACGACAACCACATTAAAAGTGCCGAGTTGCTTCTGCATGTGGCGCGCTACTTCTTCCAGGGACATCTCCGGAATTTCGTAATGGCGTGGCCGCACGTCCCCGAGATAATGCGCAGCCCAACCCAGCTTGCGTGCCAGGCCAAAGAAGATCGGGTCGCGCTTCCGACGGTGCCAATGGTCGTGTATACGCCAGACCGCCATCCCATTTTGCTCGGCAAACCGAATCTTGGCCTGGCAAACGGGATCGTGCACCATGACCTCTACGGGATCGAAGCCGTCCCAAAACGTACTCTCGTGCGCGACAACCAGATTCTTCTTCGCGGTTTTCGCCCGCTGTAGGACATCCAACGTCGGCTGAAACGTCGTCGCCACTCCCGTCACTCGAACTTCAGGATCTCCCAGATGAAACCCGTCGAACGCCGTAGCGTCAGTCCACGGTACGCCTTGGTCGGCGAGACCCTTCTTGATCCTGGCAACCACCTGCGAAGCGGTTGGCAAATCCTGCGCGCCGGCCAGCGAACCGGCAGTTAACACACCCATGGCGAAACTACGCCGCGAAATCATCTCGGGATCCAACTCGGGTCCGGTGTCGGCCACCATGCCGCCGGATGGGTGGGAAAGACCGGCGCAACCCAACTGGCAAAATCCGCTACTCCCGGCTCCTGGGAAGGGCCATATCCGACGGCAAGCATGGCTATGCGGCGGCCGGTGGCGACAACGTCGCGGAAGTACGCAATAGCGCCATCCACTTCATCAACGGTGCCGCCGGCACCTGCAATTAGTCCGTCAATTCTGTGATCAGCCAGCAGCTGGGCCAGCGCAGGAGAGGGATCGGTTTCTCCCGCCAGAACAGCCACGCGGGTGACGCTCGCGTCCGGGTCCCCAACAATGCGAGGCGCCGCAGCTTTCAGGCGATCAAAGGCGATTTGCGCTAATGCCGCAAGTTTGGTGCGCGGCATTTCACAAACGACGCCGCGCGCCCGGTCTGTGGGCAACGGCTCGACCGGAGTCAGCCCCATAGCCTTTGCCAGCGCAAGCGATGCCGCCTTGGAACGGAACACATCCCACGCGCCTCCAAACCGCAGAACCATCAATCGATTTGCCGAGATCAAATCGCGCTTCGCATTCGCTACGGGATCGTCCTTCAGCGCTACCTCCAAACCGCCGCTGGTGTAGGCATAGTGCAGGCCTCCGTGCAGAAACAAAGGATGTTCGCGGCTGAGGATCAGCGTCCTGCGCTGCGCGGCCGCACGGCGCAGCACCTCCACGGTGGGCGCATAGCACACAGCGATACCGTGAACGGCGGACTGCGGGTTGCCCGCGCACAATCCTTCATAAATCGCGGTGGTCATGGGATTGCCCAGAGCGGCTCGCAACATCAATTCGGCAGTGCGGCCGGTAAGTTCTTTTTCCATGTGCCCAACCGATAATACTGAGACACTCTTGACAACGCAAGGTCACCATGGCGATCCACTGAGGCCGACTCGAAGTACCCGAAACTTCGTATGCCGCCGAGGGTTCTTCTGATATAATTCCTGGCGAATGCGGTACCGCAGACGCAGAACCCTGCGGTGGTTTCCGTACTGAGCTCGCCGGCCGACGTGAATTTTGGCCGCGAAGCGCCCGGTCTCGAGGAGAATTGAATGAAACACCTGTTATTTGCAGTCGCACTAGCCGCAGTTTCGAACCTGACAGTTTTTCCGGTCTACGGACAGAACACACCTGCCCGTCCGGCTGCGGCCGGTGCCGACCCCTACGCCAATAATCCGGATGCGGGAAAACTAAAATTCCCCCTTGCGGCCGCTGCGGGGACAAACAGCGGCCAGGTGAAAACTCCCCCGCCCGGCGCAGTCAACCAAGGCCCTGTCGACCCGGCGACGTGGAAATTTGGGCCGCAGAACCGTCCGCCGGCCGACGCCAAGATCTGGAATCCAGTGAAGCTCAAATTGATGAGGGGCGAGAAAGTAACGGGCGGTACAGTTTTCAGCTCTACTGATCCCGCCACCTATTGCGCCATGGCGAACGCGGGCTACGATTTCATCTGGACGGAAATGCAGCATGACTCGCACGACTGGAGTGCCGTCGCGCGAATGTGGCGCACCTGTCCGCACGCCAAAGCGGTTCCCGGCGTGCGCTTGGCCTACGCCGACGAGCGGGAGATCCAGCACGCCACCGACGCCGGCGCACTCGTCATCGTCGTGCCGACCGTTGATAGTGTCGAGGAAGCAACCGCGGCCCGGAACTGGACATATTTCCCCCCGCTCGGCAGACGCAGCCAGGGCGGCGGTCAGGCTTTCGAGTCGGCGATGTGGGGTTCCGTCCCCGGCGGCTACCGCGCGACCATTAACGACAATATCGTGCTCATTCTCATGATTGAAACCATCGAGGGCGTCAAGAGCGCGCAGGAAATCGCCAGCATCCCTGGAGTGACGGCTCTTTTTGCCGCCAGCGGAGATCTGGGCAATTTTTCCGGCTTCGCACAAGGTTCCCCCGACTATGAGCGGCTGATCAATTCAGTCCACGACGCCGCCATTTCGGCGGGTAAGAGACTCTGTGGTCCACTTGCCTGGCGAGACCGGCCCGATTTCTCGTGCTTTCAGGCAGGAAGTGAACTGGCGGCGATCACGCGCGGGGTTGCTGCCGAGTTGGGCCCCCTGGCGAATACGCAAGCTAAAGTTGAAGTCGGCCCCCTCGCACAACCAGCGGACAAGAAGTAGATCTCCTTCGCTCCTCAGGATTGCTTAGGCCCCCTAAGCAATCCTGGCCCCACCAACCTCTCCTTTTTCCACCTTACCGATTAGTCCTAGTACGTCCAGTTCTTGTATTGAACCGCACGAGGGGTCATACTGCCATCAGAATCTTCCTGTGGCAAAGACCACGATGATTGCAGAAAGGTGGGTTTAGCATGGTCCTCTTTGAAGTGTTTGGTTATATTGCAGTTTGTTTGGTCGCCGTAGGGGTCGCGAGGCAGGTTGGTCGCCTGTGGAATTGGAAGCGAACCTTAGATCGCATGGATCAACGGGAATGGGCGAGATGCATCCAGTCCATTCATGAAGCCTAGCGGTCAGCCGGCTGGACACGAACCAGGGCCTCCGTCCATCGCGGAAGTATCCACGATCCAAAGCTGAGGTCGGCGGTGATGACATGGAGGCCCTGGCGGGCTGGCAGAAATTCGGCATCGATTCGCCCCTCTTGGCGCGGCGCAATCCTTATGCTCGTCTGACCTTTCACTTGTTTCCAGCCTTCGGGAACGTTCCACTTCACTTGGTAGGTCATCGCAGTAAGAGCGTGGTTGGTCACCCGCAGCGTAAGCGTGACCGTTCCGCTTGCCTTTATCTCCTGCCCGTACGGATAGATCCGCGCCCATGACTCGTCGATTGCATAGTTAATATCCGGCCAGGGCGAGAGTTCGCCAAGCGCGGCGGTCCGCTTGCGCAGCTCCACCTGCATGCGGGCCAGTTGATCCGGCGTATAGCGAAACATAGGCTGGACATGCTGATTCAGCAGCCAGGCATCGCGCGGCAGTGTCGCTATTCTGCGAAGACAATAGTCGTATGCCTCTCCTTCACGCAGGAAGTCGCGGTTCTGCATACAGTAGTCGTCCATACCGGACGGGGTGAATGAGTCGCCGGCGAACAAATAAGTCTGCCCGTCGTCACGGCGCGCGACCAGGCCCCCGTGATACAGAGTCTGTCCTGGGAAATTCCAGAAGGTGAATTGCCACTCCTTCCAGCGAAAGCTGGCCCCATCGGCTTTGGCGCCAGCAGTCGAGATGGGAGCCGTGGTAAGGCATGGCAGCCGGAATCCGGCCGGGTTCGCGATCACCTCAGACATACCATCGGTAAAGTACACTGGGGCGCCGAACTCCTTTGCGACATCGTTCACATGATCAGTATGGTCGTCGTGGTAATGCGTAATCCAGATGCCATCGACGCTTCGGATCTCACCAGCCGCCTTCATCCGTACCAACTCCGGTAGAAGCTTGCTGTAGCCGGCATCCACCAGGAACGACGCACCACTCTTTGAGACAATCAGGCGCGAATTGCCGATAGCGATAATGTCTTTCGGCAATTGCGATTGTTCAGCCATCGCCATCACGTCCATGGGGCGCTCTACGGCTCGCGAGCGGATCCGGTGATTTTCGTCGCCCCAGTACCAGCGCAGGGCATCCGTCTCGAAATGGCTTTGCAGAAACGTCTGCAACCGTGTAATGAGCAGCGAAATGGCGCGCTGCGGGTCATGAATCACCGGACCGCGCACAGGTATCAATAGATCCGGTTTGAGCGCGGCGACTTTCCGAAGGCTCGCGATGAGGACGCCGGCGCGGGCAGCGTAGCCGTGATAGCCTCGCGCCTTCGCCTCGGGCACGGCATCCTGCAGACTGTATAAATCGAAAAGCTTGCCGTCACCGTAGATCAAGTCTCCCGTGCAGACAATCCGCTTCCCGCTGACGTCGATGACGTAAGACACCGCACCCGGAGTGTAGCCCGGTGTAGCAATTACTTGTACCTTCGCACCCTTGTCCAGCGAGATTTCTGTTTTTTCGGTCACCGGCTGGACATGCGTTAACCGTTCTACAGGAATCTTCGTTCCCCTCTGCGCATAGTCGTGAAAGCGGCCCTTCTCCAGCGCATTCCAAAAATCTTCCGGTTTGACGAACAGATCTTCTTCCGTGGCGGGAACCATCACCAGAGCGCCCTTGGGTACGCTGCCCATCGCATCGCGCCGGGCGTGTGTCAGCAGCAGCCGCTTCACAGCCTTTCCGGATGGCGGCGCCGAATAAACGGCGGTATCGAATTCTATGACGACGCTGTTCACCGGCCCGGGCGAAAACTGAATTCCGGAGGGTAAGCCGCCAGCCGCAATCAAGGGTAGACCCGACGCTAATAATAGGAGTAGGCGCATTGCTGGTATGTTATCGCTACCGCGAATTCCCGTCCAACGCGGAACTTGCTTGGAAAAGGTGCGGCAACCGGCTCCCTGATGTAGAATTCAGTACCGGGAAGGAGTTACCAACGGATGATCGAAGACAACAAGACTGCCTCACGTTCTGATGCTCGGCCGGGTCGCCGTGCATTTCTGGCCGCAGCCGGCGCAGCGACTGCCACTGCGGTTGCAATGCACGCAGCAGAAGAAGATCCGATCCCGATCATCGACACGCACTTCCATCTCTATGACCAGACCCGCCCTCAGGGCGCACCCTTCCCGTTCACCCCGAACAATCCTCCATTCCTGCCGCGAAACTTTCGTGAGACGGCAATTCCACTTGGGATTGTCGGCGGCATCGAGGTGGAAGCGAGTCCCTGGCTCGAAGACAATCTCTGGGTTCTGATGATGATCCAGGACGAGCCAATGATCGTCGGTACCGTCGGCGATCTGGACCCGGTGAAGCCGGACTTCCTGGAATTCCTGGAGCGGTTTCACCGCAACAAATTGTTTCTCGGGATCCGCTACGGCAATGTTTGGCCCATTCACAATCTGGTGACGGCCGTCGAGCGGCCGGACTTCATCGCCAACATGAAGGCATTTGCCCAAACGGGGCTCACGCTGGAGGTGGCTAATCCCCGGTTAGACCTGATCGAGGCCACTTTGCGGCTTACGGACAAAGTACCTGAGCTGCGGGTTGTCCTTGGTCATCTGCAGGCACTTCCACTTCCGACGGAGCCGGCGGTTCTCAAGAAGTACTCCGATAATCTCCGGGAACTGAGGAAGCGCAATGCTTATGTGAAGATTTCGGGGCTTCCCCGGTCCCGGCCGAACGCTCCAGCCTCAACGGACCCGGCGGAATATAAACCCGGCCTGGACTTCTTCTGGGACATATTTGGAGAAGATTTCATCGTCTATGCAGGCCGCAACAAAGTCGCGTTGGATTGCCTGCGCGCCTACTTCATGAGTAAGGGACGATTAGCCGCGGAGAAGTTTCTCTGGAAGAACTCCATCCCCGCATTCCGGTGGGTGCGCCGCGATCCCAAACAGCCGCAATTAGCTTGACCGCTGCTTTAGCGATCGTCAGTACGAAGTAGCATCTCGGCCGGAAATCGCATAACATCGGGGAGAATGTCGCGACTTTCCCCGCTGTTGACGGCAATGGCAATTCTGGTAGCGCCAGGGACGGCGTTCTGTCAGAACAATCCATTGTTTGAGCGCGATATCAAACCGCTCTTCACGGCCAACTGCTGGAAGTGCCACGGCATGGAGGACCGTAAGGCGGGCTTGGATCTGCGCACGCCTCCGCTGATCATGCAGGGTGGAACCAGCGGCCCGGTGATAGTGAAGGGTTCCGCCGGCGCGAGTTTGCTTTATCAGAAAGTGGCCGGCGGGGCCATGCCTCCGGGGAAGCTGTTGAAGCTTTCCAAAGAACAGACGGATCTGATTCGAGATTGGATCAACTCGGGCGCGACGGCTTCCCGTTCGTATGGTTCTTTGACCAAAGCGGAAGCGCCGGAAATCACGGCAAAGGACCGCGAGTTCTGGGCATTTCAGAAGCCGCTGCATCCTTCCCCGCCCGCAGTGTCTTCCAGCCGGGTTCATGGGCCAATCGATCAATTCGTCCTGGCAAAACTGGAAGAGAAAAAGATCGGGTACGCGCCCCGGGCCGAACGGCGAACGCTGATCCGCCGCGCGTCGCTCGATTTACTTGGACTGCCGCCATCACCGAAAGATGTGGCCGCTTTCGAATCTGATCCCTCGCCCTTGGCGTGGGAAAAGCTGCTGGACCGGCTGTTGGCAAGTGAGCACTTTGGAGAACGCTGGGGACGTCATTGGCTCGATGCCGCCGGCTACGCGGACGTCATCGGCATCGATAATAATCCCACGGTGATCCGCACCGGCGAAGGCAAGTGGAGATATCGCGACTATGTGGTGCGGGCGCTGAATGCCGACAAACCCTACAACCGGTTCCTGACCGAGCAACTCGCCGGCGACGAGATGGTGGACTGGCGCACCGCGAAGACTTACACGCAGGAGACCCGGGATCTTCTCGAAGCAACAGGCTTTCTGCGCAACGCCGCGGACGATACCGATAACGACGATCTGAATCTGGCGCTGATTCGTACCCGCGTCCTGGAGTTAACAATTCAGAACGTCACCAGCAACTTGCTCGGTATGACGGTGGGATGCGCCCAGTGCCATTCCCATCGATACGACCCGATTCCACAGCTCGATTACTACCGAATGATGGCCATCTTCACGCCGGTTTACAATCCACAGCTTTGGCCGCAATCGAAGAATCGTTTTCTCGCCGATGTGTCGGAGACGGATAGGCGGGCCATCGATACTCACAACAAAGAGCTGGAGACACAGTTGGAGCCCCTGCGAACGCAACTGGCGGCGCTCCGCAGGCCTTATGAGTCTGCTCTTCTGGAGAAGAAGCTTCTGGCCGTGCCGGAGCCGCTGCGGGCCGAGACAAGGTCCGCTTTGAGTACCGCGCCGGCAAAGCGCTCGGAGATTGAGAAGTACCTGGCGATGAAGCTGGGCGATCTGCTAAAAGTTCCAGCGGAAGAAGTCACTGGCGCACTGAGCACCGGAGATCAGGCGCGTGCGAAGCCCTTGCAGGAAGCGATTCAAAAGATCGAGTCGCAACAGCAGAAATACGGGAAGATTCAGGCGGTCTATGACGTAGGCCCGGCTTCGCCTGCGTATTTTTACCGCCGGGGAAATATCGAGACTCCGATTACGGAGGTGCAGCCCGGATTCCTTAGCGTGCTGACCGAACCAGGAAAGCCCGTGGAGATCATGAACGCGAAAGGTTCCCAAACAAGCGGACGCAGGCTCGCGTTCGCGAAGTGGCTGACGGAGCCCGATACACCCGCCAGCGGCTTGGTGGCCCGAGTCGCCGTCAATCGGATGTGGCAGCATTTGTTCGGAGAGGGCTTGGTGGCGTCGGTGGATAATTTCGGGCACAGTGGGACCCGGCCGAGTCATCCTGAATTACTCGATTGGCTGGCGACCGAGTTCGTGAACTCCGGCTGGCGGCTAAAACCGATGATCAAGATGATCATGCTGTCGGAGGCATACATGCAAGCCTCGCAGCGCCCGGATGCTGCGGCAGTCGCAGCGATTGATCCCGGCAACACGCTGCTGTGGCGGATGCGCCTGCGCAGGTTGGAGGCCGAGGCCATTCGGGATGAAATTCTGACCGTGAGCGGAAAGCTCGATCTGACCATGGGCGGGGCGTCTGTTCCCATGGACTACCGGCCCGACGGCATGGTGACGGTATCGGCAAAGGACCTGCCAACGCCCTCCGCACAGTACCGGCGCAGCCTGTATATGTTCCAGCGGCGCAATTTCAACCTGACGATGCTCAGCGTGTTCGACGAGCCGGTGATGGCGACCAACTGCGTGCGGCGAAACACTTCTGCCGTGGTGCTGCAGTCGCTGGCGATGCTGAACGACGAAACAGTGCTCGAGCAGGCAGACGCGTTCGCGGATCGCGTGGCCGAGACTGCGGGACCGGAGCCGGCCGCGCGCGTGGATACGGCCTTCTTAATCGCACTGGGACGCAAGCCGTCGCCGGAGGAGAAACGCTGGAGCCTGGAGTCTTTGGGCCGGTTCACCGAGGCTTATGGATCCGGTCAAAAGGCGCTGGCTGCTCTCTGCCATACGATTTTCAACATGAATGAGTTTCTGTATGTTCAATAAGCAGGAAATCTCGAGGCGGGCCTTGCTGCGACACTCCGGCGTGGGTGGTCTGGCATTAACATACCTGTTACGCCAGGAAGGGCTTTTCGCCGCGGCACACAAGCGCGGGCCTGAGGGCTCAGGATTGTTACCCACGGCAAGCGACTTCGCACCCAGGGCAAAGGCAGTCATCCAGCTGGTTCAAAACGGCGGCCCAAGCCAGATGGATCTGTTCGATCCTAAGCCGGAGCTGCAGAAAAACAACGGCAAGCAGCATTCATTCAAGGTCGAGACATTTCAAACGGGTAGCGAATCGAATGAATTGCTGGGAACTCCTTTCGAGTTCCGCAAGGCGGGTCGAGCCGGCATGGATTTTTCGGAAATTCTGACCCACACGCCCTCCATTGCGGATGAGATCTGTCTGATCCGCTCGATGTACAGCGAGCATAACAACCACACCGAAGCCCTGATCATGTACGGAACGGGCAAGATCTTTCGCGGACGGCCTACGTTGGGCGCATGGGTGACTTATGCGCTGGGAACGGAGAATGGCAATCTGCCGGCCTATATCGTGCTGCGCGATCCGGAGGGTTATAGCACGAATGGCACGTTGAATTGGGATAACGGCTGGCTATCCGCGTTGTATTCTGGAACCGAGTTCAATACGCAGGGCAGCCCGGTACTGAATCTGCTGCCCGCGCGGCCGATGCCCAACGGGGTACAGAGCGAAAAGCTTTCGCTTCTGGCAAAACTCAACGAGGAGCACCGCACCAACTACCCGCTGGATACGGATCTGGAAGCGCGTATCCGTAACTACGAACTGGCGGCGAAGATGCAGTTAAGCGCGAGCAGCGTGCTCGATCTTTCGAAGGAAACGGAAGCGACCAAGAAACTCTACGGATTGGATAACGAATTCACCCGCGGTTACGGGCAGCGCTGCCTGATGGCGCGCCGCTTGATTGAAGCGGGGGTTCGCTTTGTGCAGGTATTTCCGCCGCTGGACCCGACGTTCCAGCCGTGGGATTCCCATAACAACGTCAAGACGGAGAATCAGACCATTGCCGCGCGGACGGAGCAGGGGTCTGCTGCCCTGGTGATTGATTTGAAGAGCCGCGGTTTACTGGACGAAACCGTGGTGATGTGGGGCGGCGAGTTCGGGCGGCTGCCGATTTCGCAGAACGGGCGCGGGCGAGATCATAACCGTTGGGCCTTCAGTCTCTGGCTGGCCGGTGGCGGATTTAAGCCCGGGTTCGTCTACGGCGCGACGGACGAAATCGGATACAAGGCCGTGGAGAACAAAGTGAGCGTACCGGATCTTCACGCAACGATGCTGCACCAGTTGGGAATCGACCACCGCAAACTGATATACGTGCATAACGGACGAAACGAATCACTGACCGATGCTACGATTACCGGCGCGCGTGTGGTCGGCGACGTTTTGGCAAAGCCGCCTGTTGTCGTCTAACTCGGATTCGCCAGGATTCAGAAGACAAATCGTCCACACCCAGCCAATCACTCCGTCTGCAGATCGGGCAGGTTCTCGAAAAGGCCCAGCGCTTCGGGATTCGCCAGCGCTTCCAGATTTTTCACAGCCCTTCCATGCACAACTTCCCGGACCGCCAATTCCACAATCTTGCCCGACTTGGTCCTTGGAACATCGGCGACCGCCACTATTTTGGCCGGAACATGGCGGTGGCTCGCGCCTTCCTTGATCACCTGTTTGATGCCGGCTCTCAGCGCATCATCGAGGAGGATGCCGTCACGCAGCCGGACGAACAGCACGACCCGTACATCGCCCGCCCACTCCTGGGCAATGGCCAGCGACTCGATCACTTCAACGAGCCTCTCCACTTCCCGATAAATCTCGGCGGTACCAATGCGCACCCCGCCGGGATTCAACACCGCGTCGGAGCGCCCGTGGATAATCAGCCCGTTGTGCTCGGTGACTTCCGCAAAATCGCCGTGAGCCCATACGCTTGGATACTTCTCGAAGTAGGCCGCCTTGTACCGCTCTCCCGCGGGGTCGTTGAGGAAACCGAGAGGCATGGAGGGGAATGGCCGCGTACAGACTAACTCCCCCTTCTCCTCACTCAACGAACGGCCTTCGTTGTCGAACACCTCGACCGCCATTCCAAGGCCTTTGCACTGGATCTCTCCGCGCCACACGGGCAGGATCGGACAGCCGAGAGCGAAGCACGAGACGATGTCGGAACCGCCCGATATGGAAGCGAGGTTTACGTCGGCCTTGACGTGCTGATAGACGTAGTCGAACCCTTGCGGAGCAAGCGGGCTGCCGGTGGAAAAAATGGTGCGCAATGCGGGAAGCTGGTGCGACTCCACGGGCCGCAACGGCGTCTTGGCCACGGAGTCAATGAACTTGGCGGAAATGCCGAAATGGGTGGTGCGCTCCGCCTCCGCGTAGTCGAAGAGGATACGCCCTTGCCGCAGGAAGGGCGAGCCGTCGTACAACAGAACAGTGGCACCCGAGGCGAGGCCGGAAACCAGCCAGTGCCACATCATCCATCCGCAGGTGGTGAAGTAGAAGAGACGATCGCCCGGTTTGATATCGCCGTGAAGCTGGTGTTCCTTCAAATGCTGCAGCAGCGTCCCTCCGGCACTGTGTATCAGTCCCTTCGGCGCTCCGGTCGTGCCCGAAGAGTAGAGTACATATAAAGGATGCGCAAAGGGCAGCCGCAAAAACTCAGGGTCGCCTTGATCGGTGTGGGGCGAGACAAACTCGGAGAGCAGCTGTGCGTTTCGAATGCGTGTCAGATCATGCACCGCGCGGACGTAGGGCGTCAGCACCACCTTCCGGAGTGAGGGCAGCTCGGCAGCAATGGAGGCAAGCTTCTCCAGCGAGTCCAGAGTTTTTCCGTTGTAGTAATAGCCGTCGGCTCCAAACAACACTTTTGGCTTGAGTTGACCGAAGCGGTCCACGACGCCCTGCACGCCGAAATCCGGTGAGCACGTCGAGAACACCGCGCCGATGCTAGCCGACGCGAGCATGGCAACCACTACTTCCGGAATGTTCGGCAGGAATGAGGCGACGGCGTCACCTGGCTCAACACCTGCGGCCTGTAACGCGGCTGCCGTGCGCCCTACCTCACGATAGAGTTCGGCATGTGACATGCGCCGGGTAACTTTATCTTCGCCCCAGAATACGAGCGCGTCGGACTCATCGCGGACTCGCAGCAGATTTTCCGCGAAGTTCAACCTCGCCTCCGGAAACCAGCGGGCGCCGGGCATTTTCGCCCCATCCAACAGCGCGACGCCGCCCTGATCGCCAATGACACCACAGAATTCCCAGACTGAACGCCAGAACGCCTCGGGATTCTGAATGGACCAGCGGTGCAAAGCCGCGTAGTCTGCCGCAGGGGAGCCGGATTTCTCGTTCACAAACTGCAGAAATGCTGTTAGCCGCGCCGCCCGAATTCGACCGGGATCGGGCGTCCAAATTGGTCGATCATTCCTCATCGTGTCCATTATCTCTGGTGCCGCCTCAACGGCCCTTATGATACGATCACGTCGACCGGAAGGCGGAGAAAATATCATGGAACTCGTCATCGAAAAGCTGCTCAACGACTTTGAACACGGCGGACTGACCCGCCGCCAACTTGCCGCCGCTCTGGTGGCGCTGGCGTCCAGTGCGTCGGCCGCTCCCAAACAGGAAGAACTGAAAGCCGTGACCCTCAACCACGTCACCGTGCGTGTTCCGGATCTTCACAAGACTTCCAGGTTCTACCAGGAATTCTTCGGGATGCCGCTCAAGCAGCAGTCGGAAAAGATCCACATTCTTGGCGTCGGTAAGAGCTTCTTCGGTATTGAACAAAAGGGTACCCCGGCGGGACTGGATCACTACGATTTCGGAATCGCGGGATTTGATGCCGAGGCCACTCGCGCGAAACTGAAAGCACGCAATCTAAAGTTGGAGCCCGGTTGGTCGAACGAATCGTTCAAGTTTTGGGATCCCGATGGCTTCCTTGTTCAATTGAATGGTCCCGACTATGAGCGCCACGTCGGCAAATAATTCGCCTAGCGCTTAAATACACTAGCGGCCGTATTCTTCCACTTATCCACCTGCGAGACCTGTGGTATGTCCGCCGCTGCCTGCTTAGCTCCGCATTTGGGA
>JBDUEM010000122.1:0-20386 GCA_040002435.1 Bryobacteraceae bacterium | reverse complement strand
AGGAATGGTGGGCGGTCAGGGACTCGAA
Source organism: Bryobacteraceae bacterium (assembly GCA_040002435.1). Classification (GTDB taxonomy): domain Bacteria; phylum Acidobacteriota; class Terriglobia; order Bryobacterales; family Bryobacteraceae; genus JANXXV01. The sequence continues at coordinate 20,358 of JBDUEM010000122.1, read as the reverse complement.
CCCCGGACCCCTTCGGTGTAAACGAAGTGCTCTAACCAACTGAGCTAACCGCCCTGGCTTGCGACTTCTTGATTCTACCCTACGAAGCGCTTACCGTCACGCCCAGCAGTGCGGCATTATATTCAAAGGTTGATAAGGTTGTAAGCAAACATATACCTTGACTCCGTCGTCAACCGTCGATATACTCAACCTCGTCTGGACTGACTAGCTTACTAGTACTGAGCGGTAGCTTGCCCGGTTTTATGGGTCGGCTGCCCTCGCGAAAGAGCGTCTGCACGTTCAGATAAGGGCCTGTATGCGAATGCTGGAATCGGACTTCAATCCAAACGGATCTCAACGTCGCATATTTTCACCCTTCGTGACCGATTCCTCCGTCTATTTCCGCGTATCTAGTAGGCGCGGGTTCCTGATGAAGGGCCCCTCAAACCGCTCAAAGTTTCAACCAGACATCGTTCCAGTAATGGAAAAAGGATTTCTTTATGGCAAGAGCTAGCACACAACATAAACTTGATCGTGTCCGTCCTCCCCGCGTTCATGTGACTTACGACGTCGAAATCGGTGACGCGATCGAATTGAAGGAGCTGCCCTTCGTAATGGGCGTGCTCGGCGATTTTACCGGCCAGCCGGAGCAGCCGCTGCCCCGACTTCGGGACCGGAAGTTTACGGAAGTAAACCCGGACAACTTTGACAGCGTCCTGGAAGGCATGAAGCCCCATCTCTCGTTCAGCGTGGAGAACAAGCTGTCGGAAGACTCGAATGCACCGAACTTGAAGGTAGACCTACACTTCAAGAATCTGGAAGATTTCGAGCCGGAACAGGTAGCGCGGCAGGTAAAACCGCTGCGGGAACTGCTTGAGCTCCGCACCAGGCTGTCTGATTTACGTGGAAGCCTGCAAGGAAACGACAAGCTGGAAGCACTGCTGCTGGACGCAGTGGGAAACACCGAAAAGCTCAATAAGCTAAAGGGCGAGATTTCCGGTGGCGATGCGAAGCCGGAGGGAACCACCAATGAGTGAAGCACAAAAGGCAGCTGCCGCCGGGACAACCGAAACCACGTTGCAGGGCGGACTTCTCGACCAGATTGTGGACGAGGGACGCGTAGCACGGGATCCTGCACAAAGGGAACGCGGCAAAGATCTGGTGAAGGAGTTCGTCGCTCAGGTCCTCGATGGTTCGATGACCATCTCCAAGGACGCCGAGGCGATGATCAACGCGCGGATCGCGCAGATTGACCACCTTCTATCCATTCAGCTGAACGAGATCCTTCACCATGAAGCGTTTCAGAAGTTGGAAGGAAGCTGGCGCGGCTTGCGTCACCTGATGGATCAGAGCGAAACCAGCGCGGGCCTGAAGATCAAGGTTCTGAATGTTTCAAAGAAGGATTTACTCCGCGATCTGCAGAGGGCTTCCGAATTTGATCAGAGCGCGCTATTCAAGAAGGTCTATGAAGAGGAATTCGGTATTTTCGGTGGCGCGCCTTTCGCCAACCTGATCGGCGATTACGAGTTTGGCCGTTTGCCGGAAGATATCGAACTGCTGGAGCGGATTGCGCAGGTGGCCGCATCGGCCCACGCGCCATTCCTTTCGGCGGCCAGAGCGGACTTCTTCAACCTTGATAGCTTCGCCAGCCTCGACGCCCCTCGCGATCTCGGCAAGATCTTCGACACAACCGAGTACGCGAAGTGGAAGTCGTTCCGGCAAAGCGAAGATTCCCGTTACGTCGGTCTCTGCCTGCCGCGCACCTTGGCGCGCCTGCCGTACGGCAAGGATACAAAGCCGGTGGACGGGTTCGCGTATGAAGAGAACGTCGACGGTTCCGATGCCAACAAATACCTCTGGAGCAATGCCGCTTACTCATTGGGCACCCGCCTGACGAACGCGTTCGCATTGTACGGTTGGTGCGCCGCCATTCGCGGCGTGGAAGGCGGCGGACTTGTGGAAGGTCTTCCGGTTCACAATTTTTACACCGATGAGGGTGATGTGACCATGAAGTGCCCGACAGAAGTGCCCATTACGGATCGCCGGGAGAAAGAACTGGCCGATCTTGGGTTCATTCCGCTGGTTCACTGTAAGGATACCGACTATGCGGCGTTCTTCAGTGTACAGTCCTGCCAGAAAGCCAAACTTTACGACAAGGATGCGGCGAATGCGAATGCCCGCCTCTCCACCCAATTGCCGTATATTATGGCCGTATCGCGCTTCGCCCACTATTTAAAGGCGATGATGCGCGATAAATTGGGCAGCTTTATGTCCCGCACAGATTGTGAGCGTTGGTTAAACCAATGGATCATGAATTACGTAACACCAGATGACACCGCATCCGCTTCAGTTAAGGCATCTCATCCTTTAAGGGAAGCCCGGATTGAAGTGAGCGAGGTGCCTGGAAAGCCTGGTGTTTATCGTGCGGTAGCGTTCCTCAAACCGCACTTCCAGCTTGACGAACTTTCAGTCTCGCTGCGCTTGGTTGCGGAATTGCCGCCTTCGACGCGAGGCTAGTATTTTTGGAGCATACCTGCTTGTCTGCCGGTATGCTCCCTGATTTTCATTAGATGACTAAGGAGAGAAAATTAAATGGCGTTGTTTGACGCATTTCTGAAAATAGACGGTATTGAGGGTGAGAGCGCTGATTCCAAGCACAAGGCTGAAATCGACCTCCACTCCTTCAGTTGGGGCGCCTCGAACGGTGGAACGTTCGCGGTAGGCGGTGGCGGCGGCGCCGGCAAAGTGAGCATGCAGGATTTCCATTTCACCATGGGAGTCAATAAAGCGTCGGTTAAGCTGATGCTGGCTTGCGCGGGCGGCGATCACATCAAGAGCGCCATCCTGACTTGCCGCAAGGCTGGTAAGGACCAACAGGAATTCATGAAGGTCACCTTCAGCGATGTGCTGGTATCGTCCTTCCAAACCGGCGGAAACGAAGGTTCCACGCTCCCGATTGAATCCATCTCGCTGAACTTTGCGAAGGCGGAATGGGAGTACAAGGAACAGAAGTCCGACGGTACCCTGGGCGGCGCTATTAAGGCCGGCTGGGATCTCAAGCTCAACAAGAAGGTCTAGTAACAACCGACGTAGAAAACTGACAAAAATGACGGCCAAACAGCTTTTTCAGGCCGGCCAACTACGGGAAGCGGTGCAGGCGCTGAATGCCGAGGTGAGGGACAACCCTACCGACGCTCAGCGCCGCACTTTTCTTTTTGAGTTGCTTTGTTTCGCCGGCGAATATGATCGTGCAGAGAAACAACTGAACGTTCTGGCTCAGTCCAATAAACAGGCTGAACTGGGCGCCGTTCTATATTATTCCGCGCTGCACGCCATGCGCACGCGGCAGGAACTTTTTGACAAGAAGGATTTTCCGCAGACGACCGGCGGTGATGAGGATTATGCCGGCACGTTAAACGGGAAGCCTTTCGAATGGATCGTCGATGCTGACCCCCGAATCGGCCCGCGGCTGGAATTGTTTGCCGCTGGCGCCTACATCTGGATCCCTTTTGAACACATCATTTCCATTGAATTGCAAGCGCCGCAACGGTTGCGGGACTTGCTCTGGGCTCCGGCGCTGGTGCAGACCGGACCTGCGTTCAAGGATAAGGAACTCGGCGAAGTACTGATTCCGGTGATCTATCCTTCTTCCGCCAAGCACGAAGACGATGCGGTTCGTTTGGGCCGTGCCACCGCCTGGACTCAGGAAGATGGTGGCGATCCGCTTCCGTTGGGACAGAAGACCTTCCTGGTGGACGGCGAAGAATTCTCGCTTCTGGAGGTCCGAAAGATTGAGTTTAAGACCGCAGACGAGCAGGTCTGACCCAAATGCCTCTTCGGGACGACGTTCTTACACCAATTCCCGGACCCAATCCGAGCGGGGAGAACCTCAAGTACAATCCGGTATACGACAAGATTAAGGAAGCGCGCCGTCAGGACGACGACGCACCGCAGGGCGAGTGGCAACGCGAGCGCAAGATTGCCGATTTCCCGCAGGTCCTGAAACTTGCCGGGGACGCGCTTGCCACCAAGTCCAAAGATCTACAGCTTGCAGCCTGGCTTACGGAAGCGTTAGTCAACCGGGAAGGATTCAAGGGGCTGCGCGATGGCCTGAAGCTGATCCAGGGATTGATCGAAAATTTCTGGGACACTTTATATCCGGAACTGGAAGACGGCGAGAGCGAACTTCGCGCCACGCCCGTGGAATGGGTGGGTTCGCGTCTGGACGAAGTTGTCCGCCGGACACCGCTCAGCAAGGGTGGCTACGGATACTTCAAGTACAAAGAATCGCGGCTTGTCGGCTACGAAGAACAGGCCAACGAAAGCCAGACACGGCTCGAAGCGCGACAGGCGTTAATTGCCGAAGGCAAGATGACCGCCGAGGACTTCGACAAGGATTTCGACGCGACCTCGCGTGAGTTCTATGTAAGGGCCGTCGCCGAACTGGACGGAAACCTGGAACAGCTGGAAGAGCTGGTTCCGATTTGCGAAGAGAAATTCGGAGAATTCAACCCTTCCTTCAGCAAGCTGAAAACGGCGTTGGAAGAGGTTCGCCACACGGCGAACTTGTTGCTCGCGAAGAAGCCCGATCCAAACGCGGACGTGGCTCCTGCGCAGGAAGCGGAGCCGGAACCGGAATCAGAACCCTCCCAATGGGCTCAGCAGACCACCTCGTATGAAACTCCAGCGCCGCGCCCGGTTGCTCGCAGGGTAACCAGCGCCGAACCGGTAGACCGGGAAGACGCGATTTCCAGAATCGTCGCTGTTGCGGCCTATCTCCGGCGCGAAGACCCGTACAGCCCGGCGCCTTTTTTGTTGTTGCGCGGCCTCCGCTGGGGTGAGTTGCGCGCGGCTGGCGCGGCTCTGGATGCGAGTGTTCTGGAATCACCGCCTGGGGATGTCCGGCAGACGCTGAAACGACTGGCCAACGAGGGCTCCTGGACGGAACTGCTCGAGAACGTCGAACTCGCCATGGGCGGGCCCTGCGGCCGGGGCTGGCTCGACCTGCAGCGCCACGCCGTTCGCGCCTGTGAGGAGATGGGTAGCTATTACGATGCCATCGCGACCGCGATCAAGTCGGAAGTGCGCGCCTTGGTGGGAGATTACCCGGATCTGCCGTTGGCGTCGATGAATGATGACACGCCGGCGGCAAATAACGAAACTCAGGCGTGGCTCAAGACCCTTCAGGCGGAGCCTGGCGAATCGGTGGCGCCAACCTATACTCCTCCGGACCCCGTCTATGAGCCGGAACCGTCTGAGGAGTTAGGAACACCGGACGTTGACTCATTCGTGCTTGCCATGAACGCTGCCAAGGCCGGCCGGGGCCAGGAAGCAATCGAGATCCTCAGCGCCGAAGTAGCCCACCAGAGTTCCGGACGGGGCAAGTTTCAGCGAAGGATGCAGCTTTCTCAACTTTGCATGACGATGGGCCACGATGCGATCTCCAAGTCTATTCTGGAGGAACTCGTGCAAATCGTGGACCGCCATCAGCTCGAACAGTGGGAGTCGCCGGAGATGGTGGCGCATGCTTTATCGATGCTGTACGGATGCATGCAAAAATTAAACGGAGATCCCGTGGAGAAACAGAAACTCTATGCACGGATCTGCCGGCTTGATCCGATGCAGGCGCTGGCGCATACAAGATAATCATGGCCCGTGTCGACACAGATTCCATCGTTACCCTTTCCATTCTCGACCGGCTCATCGACAACGAGCCGTCGAACCGGAATGAGGCGGTGCTGTCGCGCGCGCAATCGGTGCGTACGCTCAAGTCCGCGCTGCGGCGCGACCTGGAATGGCTGCTGAACACGCGCCGGATTGCCGACGACATTCTGGATGGATACCCGGACCTGGCAAAATCCGCTTACGGGTTCGGTCTGCCCGATTTCACATCGTTCAGTTTTGCAAACGTAAAGGACCGGGCGCGCCTGCTGCGCGCGCTGGAAAGCGCCATCCGTAATTTTGAGCCAAGACTGATGGCCGTCAGAGTGGTTCCTCTGGAGACTCAGTCCGAAAGCGGCGCGAAGAAGTTGCTGCGTTTCCAGATTGAAGGGCTACTGCGGATGGATCCTGCACCGGAGCGGGTTTCGTTTGATACCGTATTACAGTTGACCACAGGCGAATACCAGGTGAAGGGAGACGCCGGTGCGTGACGAGTTACTGCTTTACTACAACAACGAACTAACCTACCTGCGGCAGCTGGGTGCGGAGTTCGGCGATAAGTATCCCAAGATTGCCTCCCGGCTGGTGTTGGAGCCGGATAAGTGCGACGACCCGCATGTGGAACGGTTGCTCGAATCGTTCGCCTTCCTGGCCGCCCGCGTCCACCTCAAGATCGACGATGAGTTTCCGGAGATTACGGAAGCTCTGTTGAGCATCCTGTACCCGCACTACATCCGGCCGATTCCGTCCACCTCCATCGTGCAGTTCCACCTCGACCCGGAGCAGGGCAAGTCCTCCACCGGAATGAAAATCGAGCGGGAGTCTGTGCTCTATTCCAAACCGATCGGCGGCGTACCATGCAAATTTCGCACCTGTTATGACACTACGCTGTGGCCCATGGCAGTATCGGCGGCGGAATGGAAGACTCCGGACCGGCTGACGCCCCCCATGCGCGCGCCCGAAGCGGCGGCTGCCCTGCGCATGGAACTGCAGTGCCATCCCGACGTCGTATTTGGAAAGCTGGGAATGTCGTCCCTGCGTTTCTATTTGAACGGCGAGAGCAACCTGGTTAACACGCTTTACGAAATGCTCTGCTGCAACTGCACGCAGATCTGGATTCGCGACCCGACGCCTCGCTCGCGCATCCGGCCGGTGATGCTTCCGGCCTCCGCCCTGCGCCCCATCGGCTTTGAAGAGGAGGACGGAGTTCTCCCCTATCCACGCCGTTCCTTCATGGGATACCGCTTGCTGCAGGAGTACTTCACCTTCCCCGAAAAGTTTTTTTTCATGGACCTGACCGGCCTGGACGAGGTTTGGAAGGCGGGTTTCAAGGACCGGGCGGAGATCGTGTTCCTGATGTCGGCCTATGACCAGAACCAGCGCAAGCAGGCCCTTGAAGTCGGCGTAAGTGCGAAGACCTTCAAGTTGGGTTGTACGCCGATCGTCAACCTGTTCCAGCAGACGGCGGAACCCATCCTCCTGGATCAGCGCAAGTTTGAGTATCCGATTATCCCCGACGTACGCCGGCCGAACGCGACGGAAATCTTTTCCGTCGACGAGGTGGTGAGTATCAACCCGCAGACCCGGGAGACCATGCGGTTTGAACCGTTCTACTCCTATCGCCATGCTGCCAGCAGGGATAACAGACAAACATTCTGGATGGCGAAGCGCCGCCCGTCGACGCGAAAGAACGACGATGGCACCGAAGTCTATATGTCCCTGGTGGACCTGTCCGCACGGCCCGTGCGTCCCGATATGGATACGCTCACCATCCGCACAACCTGCACCAATCGGGACTTGCCGAGCCGTCTCCCTTTCGGAAATGAGGCCGGCGACTTCGAGTTGGAAGCGGTAAGCGGGATCAAGAGGATTGTCGCGCTGATGAAGCCGACCGCGACATTGCGACCTCCCGTCGGTCGTAGCGTGCTCTGGAGGTTGATCTCGCATCTCTCGTTGAACTATCTTTCGCTTGTGGAAGAAGGCCGCGACGCACTGCAGGAAATTCTGAAGCTCTACAACTTCAGCGACTCGCAGTATTCGGCGAAACAGGTGGATGGTATCGTCGACCTGAAGAGCAAGAAACATTTCGCGCGTGTCGTGTCGGAAAACGGAATTACGTTCGCGCGGGGAACACGCATCAACATCGAATTCGACGAAGAACAGTTCGTCGGCGGAGGAGTTTTCCTCTTCGCCAGCGTACTGGAACGGTTTCTTTCTTTATACGTGACGCTGAACAGTTTCAGCCAACTCGTCGCTTCCACCAAGCAGCGGAAGGAGGTACTGAAGGAATGGCCCCCCAGGGCGGGACAGAAAGTACTGCTCTAGCCGTCGTTCCGGGCAAGTTCGACCGGCTGGAGCGTGAACTGCGGAACGATATCTGGACGTTTGATTTCTTTCAGGCTGTCCGGCTCATGGAAAGGCTGCGTCCGGACCGGGACCCCGTCGGCACCTTCAGGCCTCCCGCCGGCGAGGTGGTTCGCTTTGGCGCGAACGTCTCATTTTCTTTTCCGGCCAGCCGGATTCAGGAACTGCAGTGGAGCGACAGTTCGGCTCCTTTCATGGTTGTGAATTTTATGGGACTCACCGGTCCCATGGGAGTACTGCCGCTTTATTATTCCGAGCTCATCCGTCAGCGCATTCGTGAGAAAGACCATACTCTTAAGAATTTCTTCGATCTGTTCAATCACCGGATGATCTCGCTGTTCTATCAGGCGTGGGAAAAATACAGGTTTCAGGTGGCCTATGAACGCGGCGATCGGGACCGGTTCTCCCATCACCTGCTAGATCTGATCGGTCTGGGGACGCAGGGCTTGGCCAACCGGCAGGCAGTGTCAGACGATTCCCTGATCTTTTATTGCGGACTCCTGTCGCTCCATCCCCGGTCTGCTTCGGCCTTGCGCAACATCCTGATCGATTATTTTGAAGTGCCCGTGGAAGTGGAGCAGTTTGTCGGGGCGTGGTACGCTCTGGATCCGGACAATCAATGCCGCTTCGATACTGCGGACACGTTTTCCGAACAACTAGGGGTGGGAGCGGTGGCGGGGGATGAGATCTGGGATCAGCAGTCGGGTCTCCGGCTGACGTTAGGCCCGCTTACGCTACATCAATATCTCGACTTTCTGCCGAACGGTTCCGCCTACGCGCCGCTGCAGGCCCTGACGAAATTCTTCGTAGGCAACCAACTGGAAATTGAAATTCAATTAGTCTTGAAACGGGACGAAGTGCCGGCTTGTGAACTGGATGATGAGCCGGAAAGCGGCGGCGAAAAACCGATGCCGCAGCTCGGCTGGGTAACCTGGGCGAAATCAGCGCCTATGCGCCGGGATCCAGGAGATACGATCTTAAGAATCTGACGTTATAAGGTGAGGAGACATCAATGGGACTGAATTTAAAATCACTGATCGGAAAATTGAACGATACAGCGCGGGCGGCGCTGGAGGGCGGAGCTGGGCTTTGCCTCTCGCGCACACACTACGACATCGAGATCGAGCACGTCCTGATGAAGCTCCTGGACGTGCAGGATTGCGATGCCTCGAGGATCTTCCGCCAGTTCGGCGTCGATACTTCGAAGCTTTCGAAGGAACTCACCAAAAGCCTCGACAAGTTGAAATCGGGGAACGCGCGGACTCCCGCTATCAGCCCTTCGGTCCTCAAAATGATGACTGAGGGCTGGACGATCGCATCCATCGACTTCAACGCGCCCCACGTTCGCACGGGACATATGATCCTGGCCGTGCTCACCAACGACGATCTGGCGCGCATCATGCGGGACGTCAGCAAAGAGATTCAGAAAATTCAGCCGGAGTCCCTGCGCAAGGATTTTCTCAGCATCGTGGCGGGCTCCAAGGAAGAGGAGGAGTCATATGATGCGGCCGGCGCTCCCGATACACCTGCCGTGCCTCGCGCCGCGGGCGGCAAAACGCCGAACCTGGATCAATACACTGTCAACCTGACCGAGAACGCGAAGAAGGGGAAGATCGATCCGGTTCTGGGCCGCGACTTCGAAATCCGGCAGGTAGTGGACATCCTCACGCGCCGCAGGCAGAACAACCCCATTCTGACTGGCGAGGCGGGTGTTGGTAAGACCGCGGTAGTCGAAGGATTCGCGCAGCGGATTGTCGACGGCGACGTTCCTCCCGTTCTGCAGAAGGTGCAAGTCCGGACGCTCGACCTGGCCCTGCTGCAGGCCGGCGCCGGAGTGAAAGGCGAGTTCGAAAACAGGTTGAAGGGTTTGATTGAGGAAGTAAAGTCCTCTCCCATTCCCATCATCCTATTCATTGATGAAGCACACACCATGATCGGTGCGGGCGGGCAGGCGGGGCAGAACGACGCCGCCAATTTGCTGAAGCCGGCGCTGGCGCGCGGCGAGCTGCGCACCATCGCCGCCACTACGTGGTCGGAGTACAAGAAATTCTTCGAGAAGGATGCCGCACTGGCGCGCCGCTTTCAAGTAGTGAAGGTGGAAGAACCCAGCGAAGTACAGTGCATGGTGATGTTGCGCGGCATCGTGTCGGCGCTGGAGAAACACCATGGCGTTCGCATCCTGGACGAAGGCGTCGCCGCCGCGGTGCGCCTCTCTCATCGCTTTCTGGCTGGGCGGCAACTCCCCGACAAGGCCGTCAGTATTCTGGATACGGCATGTGCACGGCTGGCCCTGGGTCAGAACTCAGTGCCTGCCTCGCTGGAAGAAGCTACCCGGCGCATCGACGATCTGGCCGTGCAGGAGCGCGTGCTTTCCCGCGAAGCGGCCGTGGGTGTCGACCACAATGAACGCCTGGACCTGATTGCGAAAGAAAAGGCGGAAACGGAGCAGCTGTTAGCCGATCTCAAAGTCCGCTTCGAAAAGGAGCGCGACCTGGTCACGAAGATCCGCGAGCTTCGCGGAAAGCTGGAAGACGCAGTTAAGCCGGCAGTCGCGGCGGCCCCTGCGGCAGCTGCGGCGGGGGCTGCCGCTGCGCCCGCTGCCGAACCTGCGGCTGTGCCGGCAGGTGTGCCGGCAGCGGAACCGGCGACTTTACCGGCCGCTGATGCAGCCTCCAGCTCCGATGCCTCACCCAAGACGGAAGCAATGCGCTCGGAGCTGATTGCGCTGAATGCGGAGCTCGATACACTGCAGGGCGAAATACCACTCATGCGCGTGTGCGTCGATGCGCACATCGTTGGCGACGTGCTGTCGGCCTGGACTGGTATCCCGGTCGGCAATATGCTGAAGGACGAGATTGCCACCGTTCTCGCACTGGAGAAGCACCTCGGATCAAGAGTGATCGGTCAGGATCACGCACTGGAGCAAATCAGCCAGCGCATCCGGACATCGAAAGCGAATCTGGAAGATCCGAACAAGCCAATCGGCGTATTCATGCTCGTCGGCCCCAGCGGCGTCGGCAAGACGGAAACCGCGCTGGCGCTGTCGGATCTGTTCTACGGCGGCGAGAAGAACCTCATCACTATTAACATGTCGGAATTCCAGGAAGCCCATACGGTGTCCACGCTAAAAGGTTCGCCTCCCGGCTACGTCGGCTACGGCGAAGGCGGAGTTTTGACGGAAGCAGTCCGACGGCGTCCATATTCCGTAGTTCTATTAGACGAATGCGAGAAGGCTCATCCAGATGTCTTGGAACTCTTCTTTCAGGTGTTCGATAAAGGAGCCATGGAAGACGGCGAGGGACGCGAAATCGACTTCAAGAATACGATCATCATTCTTACGTCCAACGCCGCGACGGACACGATGATGAAGCTGGTTGCCGACCCTGAAACTATGCCCACTCCTTCCGGGATTGTTGCCGCCATGAAGCCCGAGCTGAACAAGATTTTCAAGCCGGCATTCCTCGGACGCATGGTCGTGATTCCCTACTACCCCGTGCGTGACGAGACGTTGAAGACCATCATCAAACTGAAGCTGAAGAAGATTCAGAAGCGCATCTTCGAAAATCACAAGATCAACCTGAACTACGATCCGCAACTGATAGACGAAGTAGCCAAGCGCTGCACCGAAGTGGAAAGCGGGGCCAGAAACGTGGACAATATTCTCACCAACACGCTGCTGCCCGAGGTATCCAAGACGCTTTTGGGCCAGTTGGCGGAAGGCGTGAAGCCGACCTCCATTCACGTGAGCATCGGAGAAGACGGATCGTTCGTATATGCCTGAAGGTAGACAACACTTGCGGCGCTGGGGAGCGGGTTATGGGTGGTAAGACCGGCCACGGAACTCATCCGAGGACTCCTCCCCAGATCTTCGACGTGCCGCAGGCTTTTAAGGACAGGGAGAAGGATTACAAGGACATCACTTACCGCACGGAACTGGCGGTGGTGTTGCACGTAACCCTGTTCAAGGTAGTTTTTGTGAAAAATAAAGATGTGCCGCTGACCGATTGGATCGCAAAGGCTGATTCGGTTCTGGCAAAACACAATTTTTCCATCAACTACCACCCGACAACGAAAGTGCCCATACCTTTGAACTACAACGGGGGAAAGCTGAACCTGCAGACGGACATTGCGGAACTGCGCCAGGTTGCGCACACTGCCTTTCAAGACAATGCGGCGCCACCGCGGCTGCCGATTATCATCTGCGAATTTTCGGACGCCTTGCGAAGAGGCACGGCCGGGGAGACGGAGATCAATCAGAAGAATCCGCCAAACGGCCGCGTGCAGCTCGCCGATGGTACAACCTGGTTGCCTTTTGTGCTGTTGCCATCCGGGGACCCCGTGGCGGATAACGCGACCATGGTGCATGAGATGGCGCACGCCTGCCTGCTGGGCCACGAAACGTCCGGCGGCGACAATCTCAATATTTTGGATGACACTCCCTCGATAGACCGCACGAAGTTCAGCCGCAACAGGATCAACAAGTATCAAGTTAGAGAGATGGCGAAAGCCTACTTCGCCTTGCCGAAGATTGTAGTCAAGTAGGGAAAGGTTAAGTAAGGAAGGTCGAGTTCGATGCCAGACATTACGCAGGACAATCGGTTTATTTATGTCGAGACGCCGCTGGGAAAAGACAAGCTGCTGCTGTTGTCGTTTTCCGGGTACGAGGAGGTCTCGCGGTTGTTCAGCTTTCAGCTTGAGCTGCTTTCACAGGACTTTAATATCAACTTCGCCGATATTGTCGGAAAGAACGTCACCTTTGGTCTCCCTGGAAATCCCGAGGGAGAAATGCGCTATTTCAATGGTTTCGTAACCCGGTTCTCGCAGGCCCCCGGCTTTGGCGGCTATGCCCGGTACCAGGCCGAGATTTCGCCCAAGCTCTGGTTCCTGACGCGAGTTGCCGATTGCCGCATCTTCCAGAACAAGACGGTGCCGGATATTATCAAACAGATCTTCAGCGATAACCAGTTGCAGGACTTCAGCGACGAGACGCAGGGCAGTTACCGCGAATGGGAATACTGCACCCAATACCGCGAATCGGCTTGCAATTTCGTCATGCGGCTGATGGAGCAGGAAGGCATTTTCTTCTATTTCAAGCACGAGAACGGAAAGCACACGCTGATCATGGGGGACCATTCCTCCAGCAGTAAAGCTTGTCCCATCAAATCCAATTTTCGCTACGAGGAGAACACCGGCCCAGGCGTCAATAAGGATGAGGACATGATCAGCACCTGGCGCATGGACCACACGGTTCGTCCCGGCAAGTATGCGCTCAACGACTTCAACTTCAAGACCCCGATGCTGGATTTGACCACCAACGCCAGCGGACACGTCACCGAAGGTGGAAGCCCAAACTTCGAAGTATACGATTATCCGGGTGAATATGAGACAAAAGGCGAAGGTGAAGCCTACGTCAATGCCAGAATGGACGAGGAGGAGGCTCCTCATGCCGTCGCCACCGGTTCCGGAAACGCCCGCCCGTTTTGCGCCGGCTTCAAGTTCACTCTCGAAGAACATATGCGCCGCGATCAGGATGGACAGTATGTGCTGACTTCGGTCCACCACAGCGCCTACGAAGGTGGCACTTATCCGGGGTTGAACGGATCGGACGAGGAAGCGCTCTATTCGAACACATTCACGTGCATACCGATTGCTACGCCATTCCGTCCGCAGCGCCAGACCCCCCGGCCGCAGATGCAGGGTACGCAGACCGCTTTCGTCGTGGGACCGAAAGGCGAGGAGATTTACGTCGATAAGTACGGCCGCGTCAAAGTTCAGTTTCACTGGGATCGCCGCGGCAAGTACGACGAAAACAGTTCCTGTTGGATCCGCGTCTCCCATCTATGGGCCGGGAAAGGCTGGGGCGCCATCTACACGCCCCGCATCGGGCAGGAAGTGATCGTCGATTTTCTGGAAGGCGACCCCGACCGGCCGATCATTACCGGCCGCGTCTACAACGCGGAGTCCATGCCGCCTTACACTCTTCCGGATGAGATGACGAAGAGCACCATCAAGTCTTACAGCAGCAAGGGCGGCGGCGGCTTCAATGAATTTCGTTTCGAAGATCTCAAAGGCAAAGAACAGATCTTCATGCATGCGGAGAAGGATCAGCACGACCGCATCAAGAACGACCGGTATACTGCGATCGGCAACGATACGCACCTCATTGTCGAGCAGGACCGGTACGAAAAAGTGAAACGGGACACCCATCTGCAAGTCAAGGGTGATCAGAACTCGAAGGTCGACGGTACGGTGTCGCAAACAATCGGCGGCGACTTACAAGTGAAGACGGGCCCCAATTACGCGCTGGAAAGCACCACTGAAATTCATATGAAAACCGGCATGAACATGGTGCTGGAATCGGGAACCACCCTGACCCTGAAGGTTGGCGGCAACTTCATTAACATCAATTCCGCAGGCATCTTCATCAAGGGCACCATGGTCATGCTCAACAGCGGCGGAGCGGCCGGCAGCGGCGCTGGTTCGCATCCTACTGCCCCCAAGGATCCGAAGGAAGCCGACAAGGCCGATCCCGGCGCCAAGGTGCAGCTGCCTCCGCCAAAAGCGCCTCCGAGCCCCAATAATTACAGCCCGGCCGCGATGGTCATGAAGCAGGCTGCCGAGTCCGGCGCGCCGTTCTGTGAGATCTGCGAAAGAATGGCTAAGGAGTCCGCCAACACATGACACCCATGAAAACTGCCGTGCAGCGGATAGCCTCGGAGTTGTTCGAGGATCCGGGCCTGAACGCGTTCGCGATTCTCGACGGTGCCTCTGTTCCCGGATTATTGCAGCACATGCATCGCTGCGACCCGGTACGTGAGTGCTTATATCGAGGGGAACTGCAACCTGATATCGCCGAGGTGGCGCCGTATCTGGTCCAGTTGGAAGCAGGCACCGAATTCACGGATCTCGTGCTGAACCAGGGCTGGGGTAAACACTGGGGCATCTTCGCAGTGACAGCGGCAGATTTGTTTACCATGCGCCAGCATTTGCGAAGATTTCTAACCGTGCATGACAGCGCCGGAAAGCCGCTGCTCTTCCGGTATTACGATCCGCGGGTAATGAGCATCTATCTGCCCACCTGTAACGCGGAAGAAGTGAAGGCAATCTTTGGCCCCATTTCCAAGTACTTGATGGAATCCGAGACGCCCGACATAGCACTCTCGTTTCAGAGCAAGAACGGTTCTCTGGTGCAGAAGAAAGTTGCACTGACCGAAGTTGACGGTAGGAAATAAAGGAGCCAGATATGCCAACCGGTCCCGCTGCCAGAATTACTGACCCTGTCGTTCACCCTCTTCCCCCGGTGTTGACGCCCGGCCCGGGTAGCATGAACGTGATGATAGGATTCCTGCCTGCGTGGCGAGGTGTTGGCGGCGCTGCCGCTGCCAGTATGATGGCCGCGAAACAGACCGCCGATGCTGCTCTCAAGGTGGCCGCCGCAGCCACGTTAGCCGCCGCAGGGACGCCAGGCGCGCCTGCCGCCAAGGCTGCGGAAGAGGCGCTGAAGGTGCAGACGCTAGCTAGTATGTCGAGCACCATCTCGAGTGGCGCCGGTGGCGCGGACATTCACGCGTGCGTGACGCCGCTGCCGATTCCTCCGCACGGCCCCGGCGTAATCATCGACGGCAGTAAGACGGTGATGATTAATAATCTTCCCGCCTGCCGCCTGGGGGACACGATCCTGGAAGCATTGGGACCACCGAATAAGGTCGCCATGGGATGCCCCACGGTGATCATTGGCGGCTAAAGAACGCGATTGTCCACTAGCCGGCCCGGCATGAATCCCAGATCGGCAGTTCTTTTCCTGATCACATTGGCCGCCGTCATTCTGGTCGGCCTCATCGCGCTTCCCTTCCTACCGGCAATAACCGGGGCCATCGGACTCGCCGTCATCACTCACCGCCAACACGACTGGCTGCGGAAGAAGATCAGAAACCAAACTCTGGCCGCAGGTCTCATGCTGACCCTGGTCATCGTAATTCTGGTGATTCCGGCGGCATTCGTGGTCAGCGGAGTAGCCCGCCAGATCGTACAGGCCTCCGGCTACTTTCAAGGAGCGGAGTTTCAGAAGAGTTTTGCGGAACTCCTCGCGAAACACGACAGGATCGCGGCGGGAGTAACGTATGTCCAGCAGGAATTTGATTTAAGCGACGCCGTCCAAAAAGCCTCGTCTTTTATCGCGTCTCATGTGGGCGGCTTCCTGGGCGGCTCGGCGGCAACGCTCACGCAACTGGTGCTCATGTTGTTCACGCTCTTTTTCCTGTACCGCGACCGCGAGCAATCGATTCAAGTCTTGCGATCTTTCCTGCCGCTGCCGGAAAGTCAGAAGGACATCCTTCTCACGCGCATCTACGATACCCTCTACGCCACCCTGCAGGGGAGCCTCAGTATTGCTCTAATCCAGGGTGCCCTTGGAGGAGCGATGTTCTGGCTGCTCAGCATTCCAGCCGCGCTGCTGTGGGGCGTTTTCATGAGCATCATGGCACTGATACCGTCCCTGGGCACATTCCTGGTCTGGATGCCCGCGGTCGTCTACTTGTTCCTCACGGACCAACACTGGAAATCAGCCGTCCTGCTCGCCTGGGGCGCGCTGGTGATTTCAACCATCGACAACATCCTCTATCCCACGCTGGTGGGAGGGCGCCTGCGTCTTCACACTGTTGCAGTTCTGTTTTCTGTCCTGGGCGCTATCGCAATGGTGGGGATACCCGGAATTGTTCTGGGGCCGCTTATCTTGAATGTAACCCTGACCCTTATCGACTTCTGGCGGGAACAGCCGGTGGACAGCTCTACGGTCACGGTGGAGGAGCAGTGAGTGCGCGTCCGGCACGGCACGCCTCCAGCTCGCTCTGCACATTCCTGATTTCGGCCGCCAAACCAGCACTCGTCTTATCTTTCATCTCTTCATACAGACCGAGGCTTTTTTGCTTCAGATTGACGCACTCGCCCTGCCCTTCCGCGCCTAACCCCTTCCTGCGGGCGGCGATCGAACCCATCTCCGAGTAAGCCCGCGCCAGCTCCACCCGGTTGTCCGAGCTTGCCGCATCCAGCGTCAGCATCTGCTCGCGAAAACCGAGTACTTTCCTGTAGCCTTCCTGCGCCGCATCCAACTCGCCGCGCCGGCTTAACAGCTTCGCGATGTTCTGATGATTATTCGCCACGTGCAGTTGCTTCCGTGCATCGCGTGGATCCCGTTCGAGCAGAGCCTCACGGATGGGAAGCGCCTTGCGATAGGACAGTACCGCTTGGCCCGAATCCCCCATTTCCGCCAGCACAAAACCCAATCCGTAATAGCTGGACGCCAGGTCCGACTGCGTCTGGTCGTTTTTCGGATCGGCTGCCACCGCCTTTTCATCCATTGCAACGGCTTGCCGGTAATACCGCAGCGCACCTTCCCTATCCCGCAGTTTTGCCAGCACCGCTCCCAGGGTTTTCAGGGTTAGCGAGACATTCCGCTGCATGGCAAGATCCGTGGGCGCCACCGCCAATTGCCCCTCGTAAATCGCCAGGGTCTTGCGGCGGCACTCCGCCACCCGCAGCCAGTCCTCGGCAACCACATATGCATTGCCCAGATATTGATAGGCGACTGCCATATCGTTCAGGATCTGCGCGTTGCTGGGATTGGCTGCGAGCAAACCCTCCAGCAGGCCCACCGATTTCTGCGCGCTGGACATGGCCGCCTTGGCGTCACCGCTTACATTCAGAACGCTGCTCATGCTGCTGTATGCATTCGCCAGTTCCCGTCTGGCCTCGGTGCTGGAGGAATCCAGATCGACAAGCCGCTGGCGGATGGAGAGGGCCTTCTCATAGCTCTGCACGGCGCCCGCTGTGTTTCCCATATTGGCGCGAGCCGGACTGCCCTGCACATCGCCGACCTTCGTGTAGGCAGTCGCCAGTTCGGCCAGCAGCGACCGGTCGTTGGCGGCCTCCTGAGCCAGGCTGTCCAGATATTGCAGCGCCCGTTTGACAAGAAGTTCCCGCGCCCAAAGCGAATCAGGCACCTTTTCGATGGCGTCGTGTATCTCGAACAGGAACGAATTCGCCATCTTCCGAACCTGGTCGAAACGGCGTTCCGCCCTCTGGTGCTCCCGAAACGTGGCCAGGGCTCCACCGGCGATGGCGCAAATCAGCAGCGTCGCGGCAATCAGCCCAAATCGATGCCGGCCCATGAATTTCCCGGTGCGATAGACAAACGTCACTTTCCGCGCCAGCACCGGGTTGCCGCTCAAGTGCCGCCGGATATCTTCCGCCAGTTGCTCCGCCGAAGAGTACCGCTGCAGCGGCTCCTTGCGCAGAGCCTTGAGAATGATGTTGTCCAGGTCCCCGGCGAGCCGCCTGCGCAGCTTTTCAGGCGTCAGGCTGCGGTTTACCGCGATCGCTTCCGGAGTTGAGGTAGCATCCGGCACGTCCGCCGTGCGCACGGCCGTACTCGGCCGCGGCGGTTCAATTTCGCAAATCAGCCGCGCGATTTCGTGCGGCATTGTGGTTTTCACCCGGTACGGCCGGTATCCGCAAAGTAATTCATACAGCACTACGCCCAGCGAATACACGTCGCTGGCGGTAGTGATGGATTCTCCTCGCGCCTGCTCCGGACTTGCGTACTCGGGAGTCATCATGCGGAAGCGGTGTATCGTTGGATCCATCGTCTGCGAGGAAAGCTCCAGATTCAGGATCTTGGCAATACCAAAGTCCAGCAGTTTGGGCTCGCCCTCCGGTGTTACCAGGATGTTCCGTGGCTTCAGGTCGCGATGCACAATCAGGTTTTGGTGCGCGTACTGCACTGCCGCGCAGACTTTCAAAAACAGCAGCAGACGGTCGTTTGTCGAGAGACGGCGCTTGTCACAATACTCGTTCAAAGCCCGGCCTTCAATAAACTCCATCACGAAGTATGGCAATCCGTCGTCGGTAGCTCCGCCATCCAGCAGCCGCGTGATATTCGGGTGGCTGAGTCCGGCCAGGATTTGCCGTTCATTGCGGAACCGCCGCACGATGAAATCGGTATCCATCCCGCGCTTGACGACTTTGATCGCTACCTGCCGCTGATACACGTCATCGGCGCGCACGGCGCGATAAACTTTTCCCATGCCTCCTTCGCCGATTTCATCCAGTACGCGGTAGGCTCCCAGCATGGATCCAATGATGCTGCGGCCGCCGGCGGCCCGCTCATAGGCGACCAGATCGAAGTCGTTTGTTGGATCGGTGCTGCCGTCGCGGCGGCCGAAGCCTCCCAGCAAGGTGGTGGACGAGTCCAGTGCCGGAGTTTCAATGAAATCCCCGGCCTCGCTGCTCGAATCCAGCAGCGATTGCACTTCCCGCAGGAGCGGTGCATCGTGCTGACAGGAATCGCGCAGGAATTTGTCGCGCTTCTTAGGGGGCAAACCGCTGGCGGCGTCGAAAAGTTCCTTTACTTTCTGCCAGCGCTCGGCGGTCACGGCGCATTGCCTCCGGCCGGACTTTCCATCATTTCGCGGCCGCTCAGGTCGCGGTAAAGCCACGCTTTGGCTACGGCCCAGTCACGCTTCACTGTGGCTGGAGAGATGCTCAGAACCTCTGCTGTTTCCTCAATTGAGAGGCCGCCAAAAAAACGCAGTTCCACAATGCGCCCCTGTTGCGGATCCATCTCAGCCAGGGTATTGATGGCGTCGTCCAGCGCCACCAGATTCAGATCGCGCCGCTGTGGAACGCCGATGGCCTCGTTGAGTTCCAGCTTGCAGGCGCCGCCGCCGCGTTTCTCAGCGTTGTGCGTGCGGGCGTGGTCCACCAGGATCCGCCGGATCATCTGTGCAGCTACGGCGAAAAAGTGGGCGCGATTCTGCCATTGCACGCCCTTCTGATCCACCACGCGCAGGTATGCCTCGTGGACCAGAGCGGTGCTTTGCAACGTGTGGTCTGACCGCTCCCGCCGCAGGTATCTCTTTGCCAGGCGGTGCAGTTCGCCATATACCAGCGGCAGCAGCGCTTCCAGGGCTTTCTTGTCGCCGTTGGTCCAATTCACCAGCAGCCGGGTGACGTCGGCCTGAGTCTGGGTCTTCATAAAAGGGTTTAGTACGTTTCTCCGAGTCTATTATGAAACAGGTGGATATTGTCATTGTAGGTTGCGGATTTACGGGACAGCGAGTAGCGTCGCGGATGCTGGCAGCCGGGGCCCGGGTGTGGGTAACGGTCCGTCATCCCGACAGCGCCGCAGCCCTGGCACGGCAGGGAGCGGCAGTGCTGGCCTGGGATGCCTCCACGCCGGTTCCTCTTCCCATTCCGGAAGGGGCCGCGCTGCTGCACTCCGTTCCTTCGCTTGAGATTAACGGCCTGCCTGCCGACCCGACCCCCTCTCTCCTGGACTCGCTGCGCGGCGCTCCTTCC
>JBDUEM010000121.1:0-20932 GCA_040002435.1 Bryobacteraceae bacterium | reverse complement strand
CTTACATACGCCTCTCCGATCCCCTCATCCAGGTATGCCATGAACACAACGGCAGGAATCTGGTCCAGCAGAATGCGGTAACGATCTTCGAGGCTGGGGGAGGGTTGTTCGGAATCTGTGCGGACATTCCCTTGATCCTCCTCCGATTGGAAGAATATGCCGGCGAGGCCGGCCAGGATGGATTCCGCTTCACCGTCGGCCGATAGATCGTTCGGTAAGGCAATCTGTCTCATCCGTTACGCCGCCGCCACAAGGGCTCTTTATTCAGTGATGCCTGGGTAAATCTCCGGAGAGCATGAATGGCCCGTCCGTAGGTCATCACCGCCTTAGAGGACAGAAGTGAGCCGGGTGGTTGATTCATGAACGGCATAAACTTGTCGGGAAAACCAGGCATGGTACAGCCTATGCAAATCCCGCCGACATTGGGGCACCCGCCGATCCCGCCCATCCAGCCCCTCTTTCCGACGTTGCACTGAACCACCGGCCCCCAGCAACCCAGCTTGACGATGCAGGTGCGTTCGCCGTATTCCTCGGCGAATTGTGCCTGTTCGTAGTATCCGCCTCGGTCGCAGCCTTCGTGTACGGTCTGGCCGAACAACCAGGTAGGGCGCAACGCGTCGTCCAGGGGGATCATCGGGGCCCGTCCCGCCGCCATGTGGAGCAAATAGAGAAGAGTCTCCATGAAATTGTCGGGCTGGACAGGGCATCCCGGGATACACACAATCGGGATGTCCGCTTTGGACTTCCAGTTCCAGCCCAGATAATCCGCCAATCCCATGCAGCCGGTTGGATTGCCTTCCATTGCATGGATTCCGCCGTAGGTCGCACAGGTTCCAGCGGCCATGATGGCCCAGGCCTTGGGCGCTAGCCGGTCCACCCATTCGCAAGTCGTGATCGGCTGGCCGGTCTCGCTATCTGTTCCGAATGACGCCCAATAACCTTCCTTTTTGTTGGTTTCGTCCGGAATGGACCCCTCAACGACCAGAATAAACGGCTCGAGCAAGCCATCGGCCGCCTGGTGGAATCGCGCCATGAATTCGTCGCCATTTTCGTAGGAGAGAAACAAATTGTGCAATTTGACCTTGGGAATCCAGGGAAGGCCGCCGCGAACCACGTCTTCAATACTCGGCTGCGTTGCCGCGGTCATGGCGATTGTATCGCCGTCGCAACTCAGCCCGGCGTTAATCCACAGGACATCGATTTCCTTTATCGGCACGTTAGTGTCGTTGGGCATTCTGGGCTCCCTTTTGATTAAATGCTATTGTCGCGCGAAAGCGGCAAAAATGTTTAGCCGCCGAAACGGAAAAGAGGGAGGGGCCGCGGACGCAGGTTCAACCAAGCCGCGGAAGATCGGGGACGGCTTGGTTCGGAACGGTGCCGCGGGCCTTGAGAAGGACGCGGCAACCGTTTGAATGGTTGTTTTCACAACTGCCACAAGACACTGGTGACCAGAGCAGATTCGGCAATGAGGGACGGCTACTGAATGAGCGACGCAGAGAGCTTCGCGGGAGGCGTGGGGAGCATCTGGACATCCAAAGACGCATTGAGCGCCATCTGCAGAGCACCAGTGATGATTTGCAGTTTCCCTGCAACAGCATCCCCCGGCAGGACTCCGAGGATCGTGAGCCGCGATCCGCGGGGACCGTAGATGGTTCCGTACATATTTACGCCGGCGCGCGCACCGTTGGTGGACCCCTGGATGACCATATTTTGAGATCCTGGAAGGGACAGTATATTCGTGCAGGGCCCGCCGCAGCTCAGATCCAACATTCCCGAGCTGGTATATTTCAACGTGGTATTTGCCTGATCCTGCCAGATCAAGACCGGTGCGAACGGCACAAGGTCCGCAGGCACACGGGAATTACTGGCATTGAGGCCGTGTAAAGTGACCTGAGGATTCAGACCTGCCGAAATGCCAGCCTGTACCTGTGGAAAGGAAAAGACGGAATTCCGCAGGGGCACGGGAAGAACAAGGCCCGGGTAGTTTTTGCTGGTGAAAACGAATATCTCACCGGCGTCGCTATTCTGGGTGATTCCACCGCTGCCCATCGCCGTAAGATCCTGAACCACGGAATTCACTCCCAGCGTTAATCCGGCTGCGGCGGCTCCACTGACGGGCTGCGCACCAGCATACACGTAGCGGCCGGGGCTGAACGTCACAGTGCTGAGTGCGCCGGTGATGACACCGCCGTAGAAGACGTAATTGCAAAAGCCGCCACAGGGATTTGCGTTTCCATCGGAGAAAATCACATTTCCGGTGATGGTGACCGGCAGACCGGTCGGCGTATTCAGAATCGGCAGCGTGGAGTAGTAATTTCCGGGCGCCAGTACAGTGGGTGCGCCAAACAAGCTGCCGACAATCACGCCGCCGGGAACCGGATGATCGGGCAGCCCGACGGGTGCGGGCGGCTGCCCTTTGCCCGCCATAGGATCAGAGAAAACGGTACCGTCGGTAAAGCCATTCATAGGAGCGGGGCTCCAGTTTGTTCCGGCAAGCAGGTTTTGAATGCCTCCATTGCCCATTTGATAGGTAAACGGCGCCTGGACGGAAACGCCGCCGACAGCAACGGTTCCGGCGGCGATGTTTGGCAAACCAAGTCCCGCGGCGTTTGATGAAGCCATGTAAATTCCGCCGTCGGCGCGAATGGTATTGGCGCCGAGAGCAATGAAGTCGGAACCACAGACCACACCGAGATTCAGGATGGACGCAAAACAATCCGAGGCGCGGTTTAGAAGGTAGAGAGATGCCTTCAGGTCGACCATACGCAGCGCGGCGGTTGAACGTACCACGGGCCTAAACGGGGTGCTTGTGAGCAGACCCGAAAACCATTGCGGCACGGATTGCTGCGCAACCGCCTCCGCCCAATACGCTACCCGGACGTTAGGCACGCTGGGCGCGAACTGGCTGGCGTTCCCCGCAATCGTAAAGGATTGCCGGCCGGAATCTCCGCCGTCCACAAAACCATTGGCGGCCGCATACTGGCAAGCGGTTTGAAGATTTCCGGAAGCCGGGCAGGAGCCTGCACCCTGACAAACGGCCGTTCCGCCGCAGTTTACAGTTCCGCCTGATCCCACCTGGGTGAGCACCTGGCTTACGGCAGCCATAGCCGCGGCGTCGGCTGCGTTTTGTGCCCGCTTGTTTGTGTAGTAGCTCCATCCGACATCGAGCACCAACGCGAGCATGATGAGAAGAAACGGAGCAGTAAGGGAGAAGAGCAGTAGAGCCATTCCCTTTTCAGATTGTTTGGATCGCACTTTGCTGGACATTTTCCTCTCCGGGTTACTAAAACTGAATGACTTCGGTGGCCTTACCGAGGCAATTGAACGACGGTACGTTGCCTGGCCACAGGACAGAGGCGACTGACTGAAACGCGTAGGCGCCCTCAATGGTAATGGGAAGGCCCGCGATGTTATGGTCCTGCGGAGGCCAACGGGTCTGATCCGACGTGCAGCTTGCCAGCGTGGCGCAGCTGTAGGAAGTGCCGGTGGCGGAAAAGGTCAACCGCAACTGGCTGGCGTCGAGGCCAATGCCGGACTGTTTGATTACGGTAGCGATATCCCCAACGGTTACCTGGCAGTTGGCCGAAGGATCCGAGCAACCCTGGCCATGAATGACTGCGAAGCGCGCGCCACTCTTGATGGCGTGAGTCAGGGTGTGGTACATCCACATGCCACGGGTAAGCTCGAGGGTGGAAAACAACGTTAAAATCAATGGCAGGAAGACCAAAGCAGTTTCCACAACTACACTTCCGCGCTGCCTCTCCTTCCTGGCAGTGATCACTCCAAACTCCGCAGCTTCATCTCAGACGCAGAGCGCACCGTGAGCGGGCCGGACAAAGGCACACCGAACAAGACCGGGGGGGTGTAGCTGACTACAACCACTGCCGCGAGTTGGCCGTCCGCGCTGCCTGAGGCGCCGCCGCAGGGGCTGCTGCCGTCACAGAGCGAGCTGGAAACCACAAGCGGAGCGCTATTGCAGGAACCTGGCGTCGAGGGGATTGCGGGAAGGCCGCGGAGTTGATCGGTCACCATGGCACAGGCCGCGGTCTGATCCGAAGCGCTCTCCTTTCCTCCGGAATTACGAAGCGCTGCTACCCGCGCGGCATTCTGCACGGAGATGAATGAATATACATACATTCCAAAGTCAAAGGCAGCAAGAGCGAGGACGAACAATATCGGCGCGACAAGCGCAAGCTCAACCATGGCATTTCCCCGCTCGTTCTTCTTCTGTAAAAAATTGGGTGTCATTGTATTTCCTTCCATTGGGGGACATCGCCGCGAAATAATTCTCTCGAAGAGAAGAGGTCGTGCGATTCACCAAGATCTATAGGAAACTTTACGCTGCAGCAGGCACTTGGTCAAGGTTCAAAAAACGACCTTACTTCCTTAGAACGAAATGCTTACGGGCAGTGGAGGCGACCGGGGAATCCCTGGGGTAATTAATAGGAATTCGACTATACGGCGTAATTCGTTTTATGGCGGATGGGGTTATTGAGAGGCTGACAGGTGTCTGAATTTAGTTACGATGGGGGGCGAGTTTCAGATGTTGGGCGAGGATCTGGGGAACAGCGAAGAGAAGCCCGTGGTCTGACCGATGACATTGTTCGCGCTGACGAAGTTGTACGAACCTATCCGCGAAACCGCACCATGGCCCGCCCAAGATGAATCTCATCCCCCGCCTTGAGACTGGTGCCGCGGGAGTTGTGGTGGACTTCGAGGCTGAGGCCGTCGCGAATGATCCACAGACCACATCCGTCTTTGGCGCCCGGCTTGGGCCGGCGGTCGTTGAAGAGACGATACTCTCCCGTCCCCTTGTCGAACAGGATATGCGCATGCTCACGGGAAACGCTGCGGCTGATCTCGTTCTCTTCCGTGAAGGCGAGATCATTGCGGCGTGATGGACCGTCGGCACGGTATACGTCAACCGTCCGGCCGATGTTCGTCCGCGCCTTGGTCAACACGATATCTTTGTCGTTTGCTGTCCCCTTCATCACGGTCAGGCGCGCGGCCTTTCGCATTGGCCCGGCTGGCTCCGCCGGCTGCTCCCTGGAGAACGTTTCTACAGAGAGCCAGGATTCTTTTGGCCCTGGAAGCTGCGCCGTGGTGTCTATCTCAACCCTGAGATTCTCCGGGAAACGATAGCTCGCCTTCTTCAGCCCGCCGCGCAGTTCCTGCTCAAAGAACGCGGTGAAGAACGCACTACGCAAGACGTTCGACTGGCTGTCCGGAACGCCGCCGATGCGTATCTTGACCACGTTGAACGGAAACACATCGCGGCCGGCTACGCGATGGCTTTTTGCCTTCACCTCATCCAGCACGGCCAGCCGGATTTCCGCCAGTTCGGGAGCATCCCTGGAAATGCGCGCGGTGTCAAATGGCGATTCAAAAACCGCCCGTCCCAACTTCTCGATCCACTCCGAAATAGCCATGGCTTACTTTCCCCCGGAAGCACTTCCTGCAATCAGGCCCAGATCGCGGGCCGCGGCGATGGTATCCCGGGCAATGGGAGCGGCCACCTGTCCACCGTAACCGCCATGTTCCACCACCACGGCGAAGGCGATTGTCTTCCCGATGTCTCCGCCGTATGGCGCAAAGCCCGCGAACCAGGAGTGCGGCATCCCTTCGTCCACCTGCGCGGTTCCGGTCTTGCCCGCCACCGGAATCTCCAGGCCCTTCATCGCCGTGCGGCCAGTGCCGCTGGTCACGACGGAACGCATGGCCGCAGCCAGCATGTTGGCCGACTCTGCCGGCAGAATCGCGCGCGGAGCATCTGTCCTGTCGTTGCTGCGATCAATCAGCCAGCGTCCCATAGGCATCGATCCACCAGCGGCAATGGTCGCCGCAACGCGCGCCATCTTGAAGGGAGTTACGAGAACGGGGCCCTGGCCGTAGGCGGCAAACGGCATCATCTTCCTGATCTCTGCAACGTCACCGGCCGGGATGTCGAGAAGGGCCGCTGTTCGATGCAGGTTCTCAGCGCCGACCACATACGTTCCGAGCTGGGCGAAGTAGGCGTTGCAGGAGACCGTGATGGCGCGCATCATGCTAAGCGTGCCATGCGCGGAATCGCCAATATCGTCCCGGATGGGGCGGTTCCAACCGGTGACGCGCGCGCCCACACGGCCGTCACCCAATGGTGCGCAATGGAAGGTCTTGTCACGCAGGTTTGGGTCGAGGCGCAGCGCCGCGATGGCGGTCACCAGTTTGAATGTAGAGCCGGGCGGATACTGGCCGTAGCGCGCGCGGTCGAGCAATTCATCCGGAGTTGCCTGTCCATTTCGCGAGGGGACCGGCGCGTCAACGAGGGCGAGCACATCGCCGGTTTGCGGATTCATTACGACAATGGCGCCCTTCTCTTTCTGAGTCTTTGCCAGATACTTTTCTAAAATCGCTGCAAGCTGTATCTGCAGGCGGATGTCAATTGACGTGCGCACCGTGCGGTCGCGGGCGCGCAACCGCTGCATCGCCTCGTTGCCTGGTTGATGCCGGTATCGGACGTACTGCGCGAGCTCGGCGTAATTGGTGAAACCCTGGAGGGCGGTATTCGCATCGTGCTCTACCAGCGACGCGTTGGTGGCGTGAAATTTTTCGCCCGTGCGCAGGTCGCCCAACAGGTGATCGAGCTTGCCGCCGAATGGATAATGCCTGCTGTCCAACCGAGAGCAGGCCGAATCGATGGCGATGCCCAGTTTTTCAAAGTCCGGGCGGCGCTTCTCCAGTTCGTCCCACGAACTCGTGGCCAGCAGCATTCCGTTCCGGTCGTAAATGCTGCCGCGCGTCAGCTCCCTGGCCAGCGAGTTCAACCGCGGATTGTGCTGCGCGCGCTTGACGCCATCGGCTTCGAACACTTTTGTGTCGCGCGCCAGGAAGTCCGTATCGTGCCAGACCTGATAGTAAGCGGCTTCGGCCACCAGAGTCAGGGCGCATGCGGCAAGCAGGAAAGAAATCACACGCACCGGCCTGACGAAAGGCTGGCTGATCTTTTCTTCGGGGTGACGGTTGGAGACGCCGAGAATGAGCGCGAAGATGAGGAAGTTCGCCAGCATCGCGGTGTTGCCGGAACTCAGAAAAGGGGAGACGACTCCGGACAGCGGAATGGCACCAAATACACCTCCAGAGATGAGAAGCATTTCCAGCGCAATCAGGGAGCCGAGGCCCAATGCGAGGAACATGGCATAGTCGTCGACGGCGTTTAACGCAATGCGAAACGCGCGGTGTACCAGGAACGCGAAGAGGATCGCAACGGCCAAGACCCCGATGAACCCCCACTCCTCGCCTATCGCCGGCAGCACGAGATCGGTGTGGCCGGCAGGGATCATGCCCGGGTCGCCCCAGCCCGGCCCGGAACCCCACGCCCCGCCCGTGGCAAGCGCCCAGATGGAGTGGGCCAACTGGTCGCCACCGCGCACGTTGTTGTCCCACGGCGCGAGCCACATAGAGATGCGATCTACAACGGACGCCGGTTTGCCCAGGTGATAGCCAATCGCAACGCCTCCCACCAGCAGGGCCACTCCGAGGACCGCGAGTCCCGACTGGCCTCGCGCAATTGCGAACATCACCAGAAACAGAAATCCGATGACGAGGGCCGGACCAAGATCTTTTAGCACAAAGAAAAACAGCAGCGCGATACCCACGGCGCACATCACCGGCAGCGCATGTGCGATCCTTGGAACTTCCATCCATCGCAGCCATTGCGGCAGCAGTCGTTTCTCGCGCAGATCACGCAGCCATTCCCATTTCTTCGCAAAATAGCCGGCCATGAAGAGGACGAGTAGAATCTTGATTAGCTCCACCGGTTGGAACGGTCCCAGGTTGACCTTGGCGTCGCTGCCGGTTGGTCCTGTGCCCAGCCGCATCAATAGTACGAACAGGGCGAAGCTCGCCAGCAGCGGTGTATAGACCCATTTGGAAAAGTTGCGATGGTGGAAGAAACGCAGCAGGGGCAGAAGCAGCAGCCCGCATCCCAACGCGACGCCCCAGGCGAACTTCTCAAACTCCAGCGTGTCGCGCAACGGATCGCGCAGGCTGATGGCGAGCGTGAGTCCAATCCCGGTGAGCAATTGCAGGGCAGGTAATATTCCAGGGTCGCCACGGAAGCGCCGCCAGCGCCAGGCAAGATGAACCACGTAGAAGGCAGCAAAGTAAATGACGATCCACAGGGCGGCCTTGCGGTAGAAATCCTGCGGCGTGCGGACCACCAGCAGAGGTTTCAACTTTGCTACGGACAACGGCGCATTGCCGGCCGTTCGAATGCGCGCCAGTGCGCCGACATTCGGCAATGGCCGGTGAACCTGCAGGTAATCCCGAATTCTTTCCGCGATGAGGCGCCGTTCTTCGGGAGAGGAATAGATCTGCAGGAACGGGGTCAGTTCGTCCGCTTCCGAAACCGCATTCAGATTGAGCAATTCGCCGCGCCCTAAGCGGGCGTTGAGGTCAGCGAAGTTCTGAGTCTTGGCCAGGCAAACCATCGCCAGCGCCAGTACAATCAGCAAGGAAGACGCGATCAGCCATCGCAGCTCCCGGCGACGTTCCAGCGGAACCGTGGATTCGACGCGCAGCGCGGCGGGCTGTTCCCAACTTCGGGTTACCGCCACGTCCGATTCCTCGCGTACCGCGCTTTCGGCCGGGGTTTGGGTTTCGCAGCCACGGCGTGTAACTGCTGGTGCTTTCGCTCGTCACTGTAGAGTTGCTTCAGACTCAGGCCAACTTTGGAAAACCCGTCGATGGGCTCATAGAGATGACGCGCTCTTTCCATATCGTGCTGCGCCAGGGAAAGATAGTGCGCACGCTCCGCTTTGGGGCCGTTCGAGAGTTTCAGTTCCTGCTCGGCGCGATAGAGGTAACCATCGGCCTGCTGCTCCATCTCGCGCGGACCAGGACGAAATCCAAGGCGCTCGGCCTCTTGAAATTCCGCCATGGCGCGGCCCATGTTGTGGAAGGAATAGACGTTCAACCGCGCCAGTCCGAGATGCGAATCGGGTGACCTCGGGATGTACTGAACGGCCTGTTCAAAGCTGGATCTAGCCGCCGTGGGATTCGCTGAAAGCTCGGCGAAGCCATCGCAGAGGGCGAGCTTGCCCTTGCTTTCCTGGTCCGAGGGATCGAGTTCCAGGGCGTGTCTCAGGCTGGCGCGCGCCTTATTCCAATCGAAGGCATCCACTCGTGGATCTGAGCTGTTGCGATGCTGCTCGATGACATGGTTCGCGTACGAGACAAGGTTCGCGTGGAGCGCCTCGCGCGCGGGCTCAGAAGGAGAAAAGTGTCCCAGGAAGCTGCCGTGGCGCTTGAGGGTTTGGTAGCGGGACCAATCCGTTTCTATGCCCGCCAGATCGGAGTGCACCGCGTCACGCGGACTGCGCAGGGAAGCCCCCATCTCAGACAATCTGAGGATGTACACGGCCGGAATGAAGAGGACAAGTCCGAATACAAAGCCCGCCAGCAGAATCCACGCGATGCGCGTTGCCTCTGCCAGGTGCAGCAGAACTTTCCGCTTTTCCAGTACCGATGCGACCGTGGGCGGCTGTGCCCGCTCGATGGTTTCGTTCGACTCCCAAGCCGGTTCCAGCTGCGCCTCAGCGAGGGTCGGCTGATTGTTGAGGAACGAGTGAAGGTCGCTTTCAAAAGCGGCCGCTGTGGCGTAGCGATGCTCAATGGAGGCGGCCAGAGCGTTCCCGATGATTGCCTTCAGTGGCGGCGGACAATCCTCTGGCAGCGCTCTGGGCGGGCGCCGGGATTGAATGAGGTTCTCCAATTTTCGCGTGCTTTGGGCCTGGTACGGAGGCATCCCGGACACCATTTCATACAGCGTCACGCCGAGTGCCCAGAGGTCTACGTGGGGGTTGACGTTGGTGCTCTTGACACGCTCCGGAGAACAATAGGCCGGGCTGCCCAGGTTGTGGTGCGTCAGATTTCGGGTGGAAGTGATGACCTTCGCAATGCCAAAATCCAGCAGCCGTACTTCATCGTTCAATCCGATTTGGATGTTGCAGGGCTTTACATCGCCATGCACGACGGCGCGGTCTTTGCCATCGATGTCCGCCTTAAAGGAATGGAGGGTCTGTAACTGATTGCAAATCTCCATGGCGTACCGCGCCGCTCTCTTGGGAGAAAGGCGCTGTTCGGACCGCAGGATTTCCGTCAGATTCGTCCCTTCCACGTACTCCATGGCCACGTAGAAGCATTCGTTCTGCTCTCCGTACTCGTAAATCTGGACAATGCGCGAATCGAGGGATTGCAGCTGGCTCTGAATCGCGGCGCCGCGCCTCTCCGCATCCATCACCAGTTGCGTGTAAGGATCGGGGGAGTATTCCACGATCTTGAGCACAACGCGACGGTTCTCTTCGGTATCGAGAGCCAGGTAGACGTCGGTCATACTGCGTCCGAGCTTCCTCAGGATCTCGTATTTTCCAAATTGCTTGAAGTGCGACGCGGGGCTCAGAGCTCACCTCGGTAGTAACGACCGTCCAATCATACGTTCGATGATGACCCAGGCAATGGCGCCCAGAATCATACCTGCGATCAGCCAGGCAAATCTTTCCGCCCAGAACCGCCACGTTCTGGAATCTTGCCGCATTCGCGTGATTGCATGCCTGGTCCGCGCCTCCGACATCGGCCGCGACAAGCTGCCCAAAAATTCAGGACCGGCAACGAAGATGACACTGATATTGTCCTTGCCTCCCGCCTCGTTTGCAGCGTCAACCAACATTCGCACGATATTGCCGGGGTCGCCGTCATAACGCTCGGCGATGGCGGCGATCTCGGCGGACGCGAGCACATCACTGAGCCCGTCGCTGCACAGGATCAGAGCCGCGTCCGGATGAAACGGGAACGACTTTGTCTCGATAAAGCCCTCATCGGTTGGCTCATGATGCCGGGAGCCAACGTCGCGGAACACCTCGTTGCGGCGCGGATGGTTCATGGCCCCGGCCTCGGACAGCGTGCCCTGATCTTCCAGCTCGCCCACCCAAGAATGATCGGAGGTCAACTTCCGCACGGCGCCGTTCCAAACAAGGTAGAGACGCGAATCGCCCACGTGTCCGACGGTGATGGTGTCCTCATGCGCGACGGCCAGCGTCAACACGCAAGCCATTCCGCGGTACTCTTCGTTTGATTCCGAGAGCCGCCAGATTTCATTGTTTGCGCTGGTGATTGCCTGCCGGACTCGATCCTCGATGGGCATCTCCAGGGACGCCAGTTCGCGCGGGATAACCTCGATGGCCACCTCGGCGGCCTTCTCCCCGGCGGCATGTCCACCTACACCGTCAACCACCAGAAACAGGCCGGCTGTTTCATCCACATAGACGCGGTCTTCATTGTTACTGCGCAGAAGACCGGGGTCAGTGGCCATGGCCGCCCTCCACGGCGTCACGGTATTCACTTGCGCCCCCAGTTCGCAAACGCCAGGCTGGCCGAGAAGGCCAGGAACAGGAGCCCAAACACGATATGGAGGTTCGGAGGCATTGTTACCTCGTGACTTCGAACAGCAACTTCAACACCTCGCCCACACCGATTTCCGCTTTGGCAGCCAACGGTGCTTCCACGTCTTTCTTCAAGCGCTTCCCGTCCAGCCAGGTGCCGTTGGTGCTCTTGTCCATGACGTAGAACTGGCCGGTAGCCGCATCGCGGCGGATGACCAGATGCTCGCGCGAAACCTCATCGTTGGAGTAGAGCGCGAGGTCCATGGGAACATCCGCGCCCCCGCGGCCCGCCCGAACGTGATTTTGCATCACCCGGTAGACCTGAGGTCCGGTGTCGTCTTCATAGCGGATTTCCGCCAGGACCTTGCTGCCAAGCTTTTGAGTTTGCCGGGCTTCGGGCGGGCGCACCGAGGTAACGGAGGGTTCACGGTCCATCAAAGTGGTCTTGGTGCCGCGGAAGCCGGGTTGCGCGGTTACGTTCAGCTCGGAATGAATTTCAATATCTCCCAGCGGCACCGTGCCCACCATGTCCGGAAAGAAATCGATCACCCACTCATTGTTGGCGATCTTATATTCCTTCCTCTGCCGCCCGGGGCGCTTCAAGCCGAGTACAGTCGGCGCTGTATTCAATTTGGTCACACGCGCCGCCAGGGCTCGCTTGGCGTCTTCGATAATCAGGCCGAAGATGCCGCCGAGCCGGGCGTGATCCTCCGGATGGAGGTAGACGTCGAAAACGCAGGGGAAAAGGACGGTGTAGGCCATTTCGAAGCGGCCAAGTTCCATGTTTCTAATGAGTTGCTCGACGATGGACTCCCCGTTGAGCCGGGCTTCCCCGGATATCTGTGGACTTGGCGGCATCGATATGTCTACCCTCGACTGACGCGTACTGGGACAAGCGGTTACGTGACCGCCCTCACATTTCTGAATTTTAACGTCGGCGATGGCCGAACTCAAGCTAGGGCAAAATGGAGGCACCGCTAGGAGGTTCCTCCCAGTAACCCCCGCCATACTCCCGCCGATGGATGAGAAGCCCATGACTATTCAAATTTGGGACGAGACCATTCCCGGCGGAAGCTCACATGCAGCGCCGGTCGTTTTGGAGGCGGGTAGCCTGACCGCCAGGGAGATCATCCGTAGCCGCGTGCAACAAGAGGTGTGGCGCTACAACCAATCCCTACCCGAAACGTTTCAGGGACTGATCCAGCCCGAGGAGTCTGAAGAGATCCTCAACGGATTCCGCATGAAGACCAAGCGGCCGCTCGATTGGGAAGTGCAATACCGGCGCGCCTGCGCCAGCTTTGAGAAGAACGGCTTTTTGATGGTGGTGGACGGCTGCCAGGTGATCGAATTGGACGAACCGCTCGACCTGGAGGTAGGCTCCGAAGTGCAGTTTGTGAAGTTGGTGCCGCTGGTAGGAGGGTAGGTGCACATTCGAGCAGCGATACGCGGCCACGTCTTGACGGCAAGCGAGCGGGTCGCATTCGTGTTTGAGGCTCTAAAGCGTCTCGGAGTGAAACGCTGCAGCTGCGATTAACGCTGAAAGGAATCAGTACGTCCTCATTGCGCGGAGGGCTGCCGCTCATTTCCATGGAAGGCGTACAACTGGTCGCGATGCATCCTTACAAAGTGGTGCTGACGGCCCTGGAGGCCGTGCCCAAAACTCCGGCGCTGCGCGACGCGCTGATGAATCTGCGGCCCATGCATCATTAACGAATGGCATGGCAGGCCGACGATGCGGGAACTCACGCTGGCCGCGGTAACCAATTGGAGCGCGCAGGTGTTTCGAGAAATTGACTTCTCCCCGAAGCAGTTCGAATGGCGCAGGCGGATACCGCCGCCCGGGTACACGAAGATCAAAGACCAGACCACTCGCCGCCAGTTGTAGCGCGGCAGTTGTAACTTAGAGTTAGTGAGAATTGACAAGTGGCTGTGGGCGGCGCGATTCTTCAAGACGCGATCCATCGCATCGAGAACGTGCGATCTGGGCAGGATTGCGGTCAACGGGCAACAGGCAAAGGCCTCGCGCGAGATTCGCGTGGGCGACATGCTACAGGTGAAGAACGACGGCGGCGAATTTCAATTGGAAGTGCTGCTGCTGAGTGAGATGCGCGGTCCAGCGGCGGTGGCGCAGACGCTCTACCGGGAGACGGAGGAAAGCAAGGCACTGCGGGTGAAGGCCGCCGAGGAGCGCAAAGCGCAACCCGCGGGCGAATGGCGCGACGGCAAACCATCGAAGAGCGACCGGCGGAAAATTCACCGTTTTCGCGAGGGCGGGTATTGAGCTCCCGCCCGGCGGACCGGTTCCTGGGCGGCGGCCCTGTTGATGCCGCGTCCGGTTGATTACCGGGACGGCGTGAACGGCTGGTGAGGATCTGGTTTACCGGGCCGCTTTTTGTTCCATAATTCATTGAATTTACCCCCTGGCGCGCCGCCACGCGGAGGAATATAATTCATGCCATGTTTTTCTCGCGACCCACTCCACGTTTCGTCTTCGCCGCCATTGTTTTGCCGGCGTTGGCTGTCGCTCAATCCATTTCCGGGGACCTCGTCGTCAATGTGGCGGACGCATCGAACGCCAGCATGCCCGGAGTCAAACTCACCCTCACCGAGGTGGAAACGCAGGTTCGTCAGGAGTCAGTCACCGACTCGCTGGGCAATGCTCTGTTCCTGCAACTGAAGCCGGCGGTCTATCAGCTCGAGGTCACAGCCGCGGGTTTCCAGACGCGGGAGGTTAACGACATTCGCATCCAGGTGGGCCAGCGGGCGCGCGTCAATGTGGAAATGTCAGTGGGGCAGCTCACCGAATCGGTAACGGTATCGGCCGCGGCAGCCACACTGCTGAACAGCGAGAGCGCAGCCATTGGCCAGGTGATGGAGCATCAGGCAATCGTCGATATGCCGCTCAGCGGCCGTAATTTTATCCAACTGGCCACGCTCACATCCGGTGCGGTGCCAATCGGAATCGGCACATCGCCGTCCACCAGTTGGACCGGGCGCAGCGATATGACGCTGTCCATTGCCGGAGGCCGTGAATCCAACAACAGCTTCCTGCTGAATGGAATTGAAACGCGCAACGCAAGATTTGGCAGCGTGGGTATCCGGCCTTCCATCGAAGCAATTCAGGAGTTCAAGATTCAGCGCTCTACGTTCAGCGCCGAATTCGGGCATAGCTCGGCCGTGGTGAACACCACGCTGCGCAGCGGCACCAATGGTCTGCATGGCAGCGTATTCGACTTTTGGCAGAATCGCGAGCTGAATGCGACGGACTTTTTCCTGAACCGCACCGGCCGCGCCAATCCGCCACTCAATCAGCACAATTATGGAACGGCGGTGGGCGGTCCGGTCCTGATCCCCAAAATCTATAACGGAAAAAATCGAACCTTCTGGTTCTTCAATTACGAAGGCGTCCGGCAGCGATCCAGTTCCGCGGCGACCGGCCTTTATCCGTCGGCCGCGCAGTTGGCGGGCAACCTGGCTGACGACAGCACGGGCACGGGAATTCTGCCTCGCGGTTCCGCAGTGTGCCAGGCTAACCCTACAGCCCGGCGGTGTGTGGACGTAATCGATCCGGCCTCCGGCTTGCCTTTTCCGAACAATGTGATACCCGCGAACCGCATCGACCCGACCATCAAGTTGGCGTTCCCCTACATCCCGGCGCCGAACGTGGCGGTCGCTGCGAACGCTGCCAATTTCCCCACTTTCAATACGGTGGGGACGCCGAGCCAGATCAATGACTGGGATCAATATAATGTCCGCATCGACCACCAGGTGTCGAGCCGTGACACTGTGTTCGGGTCGTTCTCCTACTCCAACGAAGACCGCGATATCAAGGCGTTGCGGCCCTTGGGCGGGGAAGGCTTTCCACTGCGCAACCGGCTGCTGACCAGCACCTGGAACCACACATTCAGCCCGGCCATTCTGAACGAGTTCCGTTTCGGTTTCAACCGCAGCGTCACCTACCGGCTCTCAGAAACCTCGTTCACAAAAGACTACGCCAAGGAGATTTTTAATCTGAAGAATATTGCCACGCAGCCCATCGTGTACGGCGTACCTGCGTTCAATCTTGGAACGTTTAGCGCAGTGGGCTCCATCTCGCAGGCGATTGGAGCCACCGATGAGAACATGCAGTTCACCGACAACTTCAGTGTCATCCGCGGCAAGCACAACGTTCGCGCGGGATTCCAGATCAGCCGCCAGGCGTACTTTCAAGTTACGAACTTCAACGGGAATCCCACCTTCACGTTCGACGGACGTTACACTGGCCTGCAGACGACATTGGGTACCGGCCTGGCAGACTTTCTGTTGGGTACGCCCGCGAGCGCCGGCGGTGCAGTGGGCGACGGCCAGCAGGACATGCGCAGCACCTTCTACGGGATCTACCTTCAGGATGACTGGCGCATCCTGCCGAACTTTACCATCAACATCGGATTGCGTTACGAGTTCGCACGGTCACCGGTGGAGATCAACAATCACAGTCTCTTCTTCAGCACGGACGTGCGCAAAGTGATCCTGGCCGGCCAGGGTGTGCGCCCCGATATCGTCGACCCGGACTTCAACAACTGGGCGCCGCGCTTCGGCTTCAACTGGAATCCGCATTTTCTGAAGAACTTTGTCGTGCGTGGAGGCGCGGGTATCTTCTACGCCACCGACAATTTCAACGAAGAGCAGTTCAAGGTCAACGGACCTCCTTTCTTCCAGGCTCAGACGCTGACGGGAGACCCGCGCACTCCCAATCTTTTCATGCGCGATATGCTGCCGTCTTTCGCGACGTCTCCCGCGATCAGCCCCTTCACCTTCGATCGCCTGAATCGTACGCCTTACATCACCCAGTGGAGCTTCGGAATCCAAAAATCGTTAGGCACGGATTGGCTGGTCGAGGCCGAATACGCGGGCAGCGAAGGCAACAAATTGCCCCAGCGCCGCAACCTCAACGCCGGTGCGCTGGATCCGTACGGCCTGGTTCCTATCGCCAACCGTGTTCCGTTCCAGGGTTTCGGGCCAGGTATGCTGATCACCTATAACGGCGGCTGGTCCAGTTACAACGCCCTCACCGCCAAAGTGGAGCGGCGGTTTGCGAAAGGTCTTTATCTGCTGGGATCCTACACATGGCAGAAGAGCCTCGACCTGGGAGCGACGGACGAATTTTCCACAATTTCGACCGAATATAAAAAGTGGGACAAAGGCCATAGCACCTTCGATGTGCCTCATCGCTTTGTGGCCAGTTTCGCCTATCAATTACCCTTCGGCCGCGGCAACCGCTTTGGAGCGGGCATGAATAAGGTAGCGGACCTGGTGGTGGGCGGCTGGCAGACTAACGGGATCCTGACCTTTGCGCAAGGACAGTTCCAGACCCTCAATCTGGGGTCTGACTGGATTAATGTCGGCAGCTTCTCGCGGTCGATTCCGCAACTGATCGGCGACCCCTTTGCGGGGACCTCCGCGCCGGACCGCTTCTGGAACGCCTCGGCTTTCGATTTTCCCAGAGACCCGCAGGGAAATCGCATCCGGGTGGTGGGGAACGCGGGCCGTAACACCTATGAACAGCCCGGACTGAACAACTGGGATCTGAGCATGTTCAAGAATTTCAAGATGACCGAGAGATTCACGACGCAGTTCCGCTGGGAGACTTTCAACTCACTGAATCACACCCAGTTCGGCAGCGCTAATACAAATACGCAAAGCGCGACCTTCGGGGCCATCACGAGCACGCGTGTTACGGCGCGGCGCATGCAGCTTGGGTTGAAGGTGATCTGGTAGGGGCAATCGCGGCGGTGCGATAGAATCAGTCGCATCATGATTCGAAGATGCTTGTCGATCGTCCTTTTTGCCGCGGGCGCTGCCGGCGCCGCGCAGATGCACAACGATGTGGAGTTTGCCAGGAAGGGCGATGTTTCGCTCACGCTGGACGCCTCGGTCCCTGACGGTAACGGTCCATATCCCGTTGTCATTGTGGTGCATGGGGGCGGCTTCACCAAAGGCGACAAACAGACGTACGTGAAGCCTTTGTTCAAGCCGCTAACTGACGCGCATTTCGCGTGGTTCACTATCAACTACAGGCTTGCGCCGCAGTACAAGATGCCGGCTCCGGCGGAAGATGTGATCAGTGCGATTGAGTGGGTAAAAGCGCATGCGGCCGAGTACAAAGCAGATCCGAAGCGGATTGCTCTGGTGGGGGAATCGGCTGGGGCCTACCTGGTGGACTACGTTGGTTTGACTGCGCCCAAGAGTGCGCGCGTGAATGCGGTGGTGTCGTTCTACGGACCGCACGACCTGGTGCTGCAGGTAAACGAGAAAAAGCTCAGCGAGGGTTTGCAGGGACTGACCGGCGTCACCGAGTGGAATGCCGAGGGTCAGAAGAAAATGCGGGAGCTTTCGCCTTCGGCGCTGGTGCCCAAGAATCCGCCGCCGTTTCTTCTAATTCATGGGACTGAAGACGAACAGGTGCCTTATCAACAGTCAGTGAAATTCCGGCGCCTCCTGATGGACAAGGGCGGCAAAGTAGAATTGTTTACCGTGGACGGCGCCCGGCATGGCGTGGGTCCATGGGAGAAAGAACCTGCGCAACAAGTTTATAAAGACAAGTTTATTGAGTGGCTGCGGGCTACTCTAAGGTGATAATTCCATGACACAATCATTCCCATAGTTCCTCTTATAGTAGACTGCGGACCGGTTTCGCCCGCGCGCTATATGACCAGGCCTCATCGCTCCTCGGGAATTCGAAATAGTGCCATCATTATTGGAGTGGTCGCGATCCTGTACGCAGGGCGCGACATTCTAATCCCCCTCGCTTTCGCCATCACCCTGGCTCTTATCCTCACACCCGCAGTGACTTTTTTGCGGAAGCTGCGGATCCAGCGTGCCGCGGCAGTTTTCCTGGTGATGGTGCTGGCTCTTACGTCGGCGGGCGTAGCAGGGTGGCAGATCTTCAATCAGTTCGTGGGTGTGCTGAATGAACTGCCTCAATATCAGCGAAACATTCACAACAAGATTCAAGCCATGCGCGCGCCGAACAAGGGCGCCATTGGCCGCGCGGCCGAGAACGTAAAGGAATTGGGCAAGGAGCTCGCCGCCCAGACGGCGCCTACTCCGCCTCCAGTCAGCCGGAGCACCCGCGGTCCAGTACATAGCGCCGCCCCGCCGCAGCCAGTTCAGGTTGTGGCTGAAACGCCTGGCGATTTTGAGTATTACCGGGATCTCACCAAGCCGTTTCTGGCTCCCCTCGCAGAGTTTGGAATCATACTGATTTTTACGGTTTTTCTGCTGCTGGAACAAACCGACCTGCGGAACCGGATTCTGCGCCTGGTGGGGCTGGATCAGTTGAACGTAGTGACAGAGGCTCTGGATGATGCTACCCGCCGCGTCAGCAAGTATCTGTTGCTGCAACTGCTAGTCAACGTATGTTTCGGTTCGCTGTGCGGCTTGGGCTTGTATCTCATCGGCGTACCCTACGCAGTGTTGTGGGGAGCGGTGGCAGGCATCGTCCGAATTGTTCCTTATGTGGGCGCAATCATTGCCGGGCTCCTGCCGCTGATACTGGCGCTTGCGGTTTTCGATAGTTGGATCCCCCCGGTGCTGGTATTTCTCCTGTTCGCAACGCTGGAGCTGATAACCGGCAATTTCATTGAGCCGTTGCTGTACGGTGCGCACACGGGGATCTCGGCGCTGGCGCTGCTGCTGACCACGGTTTTCTGGGCGACGCTTTGGGGACCGGCCGGGCTGATTCTCTCTACGCCGCTTACCGTATGCGTCGTCGTGCTGGGGCGTTACGTCCCGCAGTTGTCTTTTCTGCATATCCTGCTCGGCGATGAGCCCGTACTTGCCGATGAGGCGCAGGTCTATCAACGCCTGTTGGCGATGGACGATCAGGAAGCTCGCGCGGTGGTCGATCGATACATGGTGGACCATTCGCTTGCCGAACTCTACGATTCCGTCTTCGTGCCCGCGCTGACCCTGGCCGAACAGGACCGTCACAAGGGCGCGCTCGATGCATCGCGGGAGGAGTTCCTGTTTCTGAGCTTAAAAGAAATGCTTGCCGAGTTTTCCGCGGAGGATGGCCTGCGGAAGGCCGAAGTGCTTCAGCCGCCGTCGTCGGGCCGTATTCTGTGTGTGCCTGCCAACGACGAAGCGGATGAAATCACCGCGGCCATGTTCGGGCAACTCCTGCAGCAAGCTGGATTCCCCTCGATTGCCTTTTCGCTGGACTCCAGTTTACTGAACACTGTAGAACTAACAAATCCAGATAAAGACGATTTATTTTGTATTTCTTCCCTTCCTCCATTCGCATTCACGCACGCCAGGGCGCTGAGCAGACGGCTGCGCGGACGGTTCCCGCATACGCGAATCATGATTGGCGTATGGGGATTCGCGGGAGATAAAGAACGCGCGCTGCAGCGGTTTGAATCGCCACGCCCAGAAAGGATTTCGACGAGCTTAGTGGACGCCGTGGCATGGGTTGCCGGCGCGCCATCCGCCGAAAAGCCGGAACTGCTGCCTGTCTCGTCAAGCGGGGCCTGACACTATTTCGGGCGGGCGGCGTCCACAGCAGTGGGAGCAGGGTTCCCGAAGGCTAGAAACTTATGAAACTAACTACAATTGCAGTTGCCTGCCTTAGCGCGGGGATGTTATATGCGGGTGACAGCGCCGCGGAGCGGCTGAAAGAATCCGAGATGGTGCTCACGGAAGTCATGAACACGCCGGATAAGGGCATTCCTCAGGACCTTCTTGAGAAATCTCAATGTATCGTAATAGTGCCCGGCTTGAAAAAGGCTGCCTTTGTGGTTGGCGGCAAATACGGCAAGGGCTTCATTTCCTGCCGGCGTTCCGGTGGCGGATGGTCTGCACCGGCGGCCATCAAGGTAGAAGGCGGCAGTGTCGGGTTCCAGATTGGCGGTTCGGAAACGGATGCCATCATGCTGGTGTTGAACCGGCGGGGTCAGTCGAAACTGCTCTCGAGCAAGTTTACCCTTGGTGCGGATGCCAATGTAGCGGCTGGTCCGGTAGGCCGGGACTCATCGGCTCAAACCGATGCTAAAATGCACGCCGAGATCCTCACTTATTCCCGCTCGCGGGGTGTGTTCGCCGGGGTCTCCTTAGGCGGCGCCACGCTTCGACCTGACGAAGACACAAACACTGAACTTTATGGCTCCAAGCTGAGCAATAAGGAAATCGTAGATGGCACCACACCGGTTCCCGCTGCTGCTTCCGGCCTGATTTCCACGTTGACAAAGTACTCCGCACATAGAAGCTAGAAAATGACAGGGACACCGAATCAGATTGACTTGGGCCAACGCATTAAGGCCTCGGTGGCCCTGGAGTTTAACCGCGTGGCGAATGCGCTGCAAAACGTAGCGCTTCGCCAGTCGGGTCAGAAATTGCTGGACAACGTTACCGCTATTCAAATTCTGGAAGAGTTGCGAACCACCGTCATGGCCCGCCAGGAAGCCGGCTACTTTATCCGCGAGTGGCAAGACCTAAGCGGCCAAATCCGGGAGATGATTGCCCGCGACCCCAGGCAC